>JAXJBE010000192.1:0-1624 GCA_036303125.1 Bacteroidaceae bacterium | reverse complement strand
GGAATATGCAGCCATCTGCGGTTGACCATCGGGCATAGGAGTCTTGGGAGCATAGTTCATAGCCACAGAGACTATGATTTTTGCACCATTGAGAAGTAGACGAGGGTCGAGGCGAATATCGGTATGGTTTGCCATGTATTCCATGTTGGCATAGTTGCCTTCAGCAATCCATCGGTTAAGACATCTTTCTTCCGCTTTGTCTACACGCTCAGCCTTTGCTATGCCACATGCAAAAAAGCCGAGACGTTTGGCCTCGGCTTTTATGATGTCATTATTCAAAAGTCTTGAATTCATATCCTTGTTCCTTTAGCCATGTGAGAGCTTCGGGAAGTGCTGTTTGCAACTTGTCGATGCTCTTCAGTGAGTCGTGGAAAGTGATGATGGAACCATTGCGTGTGTAGCGTTTCACATTGTTGACAACATCTTTGGCAGTAAGCCATTTGGAGTAGTCGCGTGTGACGAGATCCCACATGATGATACGGTATTTCTTTGATAGCCACCAGTAGACGCTATGGCGCATCCATCCATGAGGCGGACGGAACAAGTGGGCATGGATAATGTCGTTGGCTTGGGTTACATTGAAAATATATGTTACAGCCCAATGCTTGAAAGCACCGATATGGTTGAAGGTGTGGTTGCCCACCTGATGACCTTCGGCAATGATTTGATTGTAGAGGTCGTGGTGTCGCAACACATTTTCGCCAACCATAAAGAAGGTAGCCTTGACATTATGTTCGCGAAGAGTTTTCAGTATGAAGGGGGTCGACTCGGGGATAGGACCATCATCGAACGTTATGTAAACCGAACGTTCGTTAGGATCCATTCTCCAAGTCGCCCTGGGATAAAGCCAGCGCAACCATTTTGCAGGTTGTTCTATAAGCATTATTCTTCTACTTTTACTTCTTGATTGTTATTCCTGTGCGTCAGCGTGGCCACCCTTGCCTACATACATACGATATAGAGCATCGAGGGTTTGACCAGCCTTGGCTGCCTTTGTCTTGTCGAGCATAGCGTAAACTTCGCATGCCTGATTCATGATAGAAAGCTGAATCATGCAGTCGCGCTGGCTCTGTGAGAAGCGTGAGCCTTCGAGCTGGAGATAATACTGTGCATACTGCACGGCATTGTGCCATACTTTGTCGAGGATATTAGATGCCTCAGCCTTTTTGCCGAGAATAGCGTAAGCCTTGGCAAAGTCGAGACCGCCACTCATATAGTTGTAAGGTACGGTATAGTCAGGCATCACCTTATCAGCCTTCTGTAATACCTTCAGCGCCTTATCGTTCTTCTGTTCAGAGATGAGAGCGAGGGCAAGCTGAGCAAACAGACGACGATGGGTGTAGCACATGCGCATCACAGTTTCGTCGATATACAGCCCCTTTTGGTCAAGACCACCATAGCGATAGCGATTCATCATGTTGTTGTAGGTCTTCTCGGTATCGAAGTTCTTGGCACCAGGCTTGTTGGTGGTGAAAGGACTGATACGGTTGGCAAGACCTTCCTGGATGAAGTTGTCGCCAAGGTTCATATAGTTTTCTGCACCTACGGTGAGAGCAACATATATAGGACGAGTCCAATTGCAGTTAGCTATCATCTCGAGCATCATGAGGTCGCCCTTATAGAG
>JAXJBE010000191.1:0-30166 GCA_036303125.1 Bacteroidaceae bacterium | reverse complement strand
GTGATATATACCGCAACCGCAAGTGGTCATTCGGTTATGCTTTGGAAAACGGCATCGCTTATTGTTCGCGTCCTTATGAAGCAGGGAATAATGTGGACAATGATTTGATAGGTCAGCATATGTCTCTTTACTTTGGCTGTGGTCTCTATGCCTCGTATCGCATTGTGCCAGAGGTGGAGGTTAGTATAGGGGGAGAATTCAAGCATGTCTCCAACGGTGCTACAGATCGTCCCAATAAGGGGGCTAACTCTTTTGGGCTTGTGGCCAGGGCACGTTGCGATCTCAATCGCCCTGCATCAGACAATGGATTGACCTACCACGAGCGTTTGGCTCGTCTCAAAGCCTTTAGGCGAGAACGTTTTGCCCCGTATATGTATCTTGATGTTAATGCGTCAGTGGGATTTCGTACTATGTATGAGGAATGGTTGTTAAGGCGTGACTATCTGCCGCTTGAAGACTTTCATTGTCATGATGGTGATATGTCATTACATACGGTGTGGAACTGTGCTATTGTGCCAATGTTTAGATACAATCAAGTGCATGCCTCGGGCTTCGGTCTTGAGTATGCTTTTGGTGGCTATTCAGGCAGAGCACCTCTGATTGAGCAGCAAATAGGGCTGGAAAAAGAACACAAGCACAGCAAGCATGTGCTGATGGCTTCTTTGCATCATGAAGTGTATTATAAGCAACTTTCACTGGCCATGTCGCTCGGCACTTATCTCTACCGCCGTCACGGATGGGCGGGGGAGAAATATGAGCCGCCATTGATAGAGACTGTTGGCTTGCGTTATTATCCCAAATTTTTCAGACCTTTCTATATTGGCTATAATCTCAAGGCTAATCTTGGCAAAGCATATAGCATGGAACTTAAGGTGGGACTACATGCTGGCCATTGGCGACTGCGCAAGCGTGAATGATTTCTATAGTGTAAATAAAAAAGGGGATACGCTATTGTGTATCCCCTTATGCTTTCCAAGCATTCGTTTGTTTGAGGGCTCTTATGCCTCAGCTGGTGCTTCTGTTGCCTCTTCTGCAGGAGTTTCTGCCTGAGCAACGGCTGCTGCCTTTTTCTCAGCAATCTTAGCAGCTTTAGCAGCGTTAACCTTCTTTTCAGCTTCAAGACGCGCTGCCTTGTCAGCAGCTTTGTCAGCAGCTTTTTTGTCAGCAGCTTTCTGAGCTTTAGCAGCCTTGTCTGCCTTCCAAGCAGAGAATTTAGCCTCTGCAGCAGCTTCATCAAATGCACCTTTCTTGATACCACCAAGCAGGTGCTTCTTGAGGTATACACCTTCCTTTGAAAGGATGCTGTGTACAGTGTCTGTTGGCTGAGCACCTACGAGCACCCAATAGAGAGCGCGCTCAAAGTTCAGATCAATAGTTGCAGGGTTGGTGTTGGGATTGTATGTTCCAACCTTCTCGATGAAACGTCCATCACGTGGAGCGTCTGCGTGAGCAATCACGATGCTATAGAACGCGTAGTTCTTGCGGCCGTGACGCTGTAAACGGATTTTTGTTGCCATTTTGCAATAAAAATGTTAAGATGTTAATGATTATGTCGTCATCTCGTGACGACTTGAACTATGTCACTAACTCGTAATGACGGTACAAAGTTACGCTTTTTTCTTGTGTTTTTAATTATTTTGGGAAAATCTTTTATCTCAAGATGCGATTTTTCTCAAAAACCTTTCTTGGGTTTGTCGAAAATCACTACTTTTGCAAAGCAAGTTGCAAATCAGACATTGCAAGATGTCATTACGAATGGCGACAGGCAGAATCATTTTTTTTGAGATAAATACACATGAAAGATATCATACAACATCAAGGGGAAATCGTGTCGATTGAGGGTGGCCATGTGCGCATTATGATTGTACAGCAGGCTGCTTGCAGTGGATGCAAGGTGCGTAGTATGTGTTCGGCAAGTGAGTCAAAGGAGAAAATCATGGATGTGTATGATTCATCAGCTGGCAAAAAATATAAAGTAGGGGATACTGTACGGGTATGTGGTACGTTGGCTATGGGCAAGCGAGCAGTGTTGCTTGCCTTTGGTATCCCTTTGTTTGTAACAATAGTCTGCATGTTTGTTTGTCTGAGTATGTTCCACCTTGGAGAGCTTCTAACGTCTGCTATATGGCTTGGCGTGATGTGTGCCTATTTCTACATATTATATATATATAGGGATTGGTTGTCGAGAAAATTCGCTCTCTGGATAGAAGATAGGGAATCTGTATGAAAATGGCATATAGTAGGTTTTAGATGGAAATGATATAACATGTCTTTTATTAATTAACTAAATAACATTTTATGGATTTACAAGTTATTCTTATTGCCGTAATCGCATTGGCCGTATTGGGCTTCGCTCTTGCGATGCTTCTCTTCGTTGTGTCTAAGCGATTCGCAGTCAAGGAAGATCCGCGTATTGGTCAGGTGGCAGAGGTGCTGCCTGGAGCCAATTGCGGTGGTTGTGGTTTTCCAGGGTGTGGCGGTATGGCTGCTGCATGTGTCAAGGCTGCTGATGCAGGCTCCCTCGAAGGCCTCAACTGTCCTGTTGGCGGCGCTTCGTGCATGCAGGCCGTTGCGGGCATTCTCGGAATGGAGGTTGTAGCGGCCAATCCCAAATTGGCAGTGGTGCGATGCAACGGTACATGTGAGCTACGTCCTCATGTGTTGTCTTATGATGGCGTGAAGAGTTGCCGGGTGGCCAATTCAACCTGCATGGGAGAGACGCTCTGCTCTTACGGATGTCTTGGGTGTGGAGACTGTGTGGCTGCCTGTCAGTTTGGTGCCATCACCATGGATCCAAAGACAGGCCTTCCGCATGTTGATGCTGAAAAGTGTACGGCTTGCGGTGCGTGTGCAAAGGCTTGCCCACGCGGTATCATTGAGGTACGCTCCGTCAGCGGCCCTAACAAAGATGCTTACGTTGTTTCTTGTATGAACAAGGACAAGGGTGCCGATGCCACTAAAATCTGCGCCAGCTCATGTATCGGGTGTAAGAAGTGTCAGAATGTATGCCCCAATGACGCTGTGCATGTGGCTAACTTTAACGCTTATATCAATCCTGATGCGTGTGTCCTGTGCGGAGCATGTTTCGAAGCTTGTCCAAGAGGTACCATCATCTCTGTCAGCGTAAAGGGTGTTGAGCGCAAGAAGGTTAACAATCCTATTCCGCATCCAGCTCCTGCAGGCACTCCTCAGCCAATAGCACCTGCAGCAAAGCCAACAGCGGGAGCGAAGGTTGTGCCTTCAACTGCAAAGCCTGTGGTCTCAGCTCAGTCCTCAAAGGAATGGAAATCTATTGAGCTAAAGTATGATGCTCCGCTTCTCCCAAGCCAGCAGGTGCTCCTTGCTGGACCAAAGGACATCAGCAACCCTGCCCCTGCTGCTAAGGACGCAAAGTTTGAGGTAAAGCGCACTGACGCTCCTCTCCCACCAAGCCAGCTAATTTTGCTCGGTCTGAAATAGTACACATTCAATTCATGTTATAGTAAATGAAAACATTTAGAATAGGTGGTGTTCATCCAGCGGAGAACAAACTCTCTGCTGCCGAACCAATCAAAGTCGCAGCTCTTCCCAAAGTTGCTGTCTTCCCTATGAGCCAGCATATAGGCGCTCCTGCTGTGCCAGTGGTGCAGAAGGGCGACAAGGTGAAAGTGGGAACAAGAATAGCCAATCCTATGGAGAAGGCTCTCTCTGCGGCAATATATTCATCTGTCAGTGGTACAGTGCTCAAAGTCGACACTGTAGTGGACGCAAGCGGATATAAGAAGCCCGCTGTCTATATTTCTGTTGAGGGTGATGAATGGGAACCTGTAATCGACCGCACAGATACTCTCGTGACTCTCAAAGACAAGCCTGAACTCACTCCAGAGACTATCATTGATACAATCAAGGAAGCTGGCATTGTAGGTATGGGTGGCGCATGCTTCCCTACACACGTCAAACTTATGCCTCCTCCACAGTTTAAGCCTGAATGGGTTATCATCAACGCTGTAGAGTGTGAACCATACCTAACGGCAGACCATCGTCTCATGCTTGAGAAACCTGATCAGATACTTGTTGGAGTGGCTCTTCTCATGCAGGCTGCAAAGGTCAATAAGGGATTCATTGCCATTGAGGAGAACAAACCTGATGCCATCGCTCTTCTTACAGAGAGGTGCAAGGCTCAGTATCCTAATATAGAGGTCGTTCCGCTGAAGACTAAATATCCTCAGGGTGGTGAAAAGCAACTTATTGACGCAGTTGTGGGTCGTCAGGTGCCAGCGCCCCCTGCTCTGCCAGTGTCTGTAGGTGCTATCATTCAGAATGTGGGCACGGCATACGCAGTTTACGAGGCTGTGATGAAAAACAAGCCTCTTTTTGAGCGTGTTGTCACAGTCACAGGCAAAAAATTGCAGAAGCCAAGTAACTTCCTCACACGAATGGGTACACCAATGAGCCAGCTCATCGATGCTTGTGGCGGTCTGCCAGAGGGGGAAACAAAGGTTATCGGCGGTGGGCCTATGATGGGAAAAGCTCTGGTCAATATAGATGTGCCTGTCTGCAAGGGCTCATCAGGTGTACTCATTATGAGCGATGCAGAGGCGCGTCGTGGCGAACCTGAACCATGTATTCGCTGCGCCAAGTGTGTTGGTGCATGTCCAATGGGTCTTGAACCATACCTTCTCGCTACTTGTTCAGCCAAGAAGATGTGGGACAAGGTGGAGGACAACGGTATTGTCAGTTGCATTGAGTGCGGTTCGTGTCAGTTCACATGCCCATCACACCGTCCGATGCTCGACCTCATCCGTATGGGTAAGCAGGCAGCTATGGCCAACATACGCGCCCGCCAGATCGCTGCTAAGAAGTAACAGAAGCGAATTGGCTGATAAAAGTAAATATAAGGTATGCAACCTCATAAATCAAACAAAAGAAAATGGCTAACAAATTAGTAGTTTCACTTTCACCTCACGTCCATAGCGGTGACTCGGTCAAAAAGAACATGTATTGGGTGTGCATAGCACTCGTGCCTGCTCTCATCTGTTCGTTCGTCAGCTTCGGCGCAGGTGCTATCATAACCACAGCCATCTCTGTGGCTTCATGCGTGTTCTTCGAGTGGTTTATAAACAAGTTCATGCTGAAGAACCCTAAGTGCACTGTATGCGATGGTTCAGCCCTCCTGACAGGTGTGCTGCTTGCTTTCAATATGCCAAGCAACATCCAACCATGGATTATCATCATAGGTGCGCTTTTCGCCATCGGTGTCGTCAAGATGACATTTGGTGGTCTGGGATGCAATCTTTTCAATCCGGCTCTTGCGGGTCGTGCATTCCTCCTCATTTCATTCCCTGTCGACATGACCACATGGCCTAATCCAGGCCAGGGCTTCGGTGCATGGCTCGACGCTGAGACTGGTGCCACACCTCTATCTGTCATGAAGGCCGCCTTCAAAAGCGGTGATGCCTCTCTTATGGACACTCTCCCGTCTGCTCATGATATGCTCTTTGGCAATACTGGAGGTTGTATTGGAGAAGTATGTGCCCTTGCGCTTATTCTTGGCCTTATCATCTTGCTGGTCAAGAAAGTCATAACATGGCATATTCCAGTGAGCATCCTTGTCACAGTCTTTCTCCTTTCAGGTTTCCTCCATGCAGCAAATCCTGTTTATGCAAACCCTGTAGCAGAACTTCTGAGTGGCGGTCTCCTTCTCGGGGCTATCTTCATGGCTACTGATTATGTGACATCACCTATGAGCAGTAAAGGACAGCTCGTTTATGGTATTGCCATTGGTGTCCTCACCGTTGCCATACGTGCATGGGGAGCTTATCCGGAAGGCATGTCTTTTGCCATTCTCATCATGAATGCCTTCGTTCCGCTCATTAACAATAAATTCAAACCAAAAAGATTTGGCGAGCAGCCAGCAAAGTAAAAGAGTATGGAAAAGCTAAAATCTTCATTAACAAACATGCTGGTGGTGCTCACTCTCATCACCATCATTGCAGCAGGCGTACTCGCGGCTGTCAACGCTGTCACTGCTCCTCAGATAGATAAGATCAATGCAGACAACCTCGCTGCCGGCATCAAGGCCGTCATGGGTAGCGAGGATATACAGGTGTCAGAACCATGGGAATCAGACGGCTTCACTGTCTATGACATCAGTGATAATGCTGGTGAAAAGCTCGGCAAGGCTGTTGTGACTGTACAGAATGGTTTCGGTGGACCTCTCAAGGTGCTTGTCGGTTTTAATCCCGAAGGTGATATCCTTGGTTACACCCTTCTTGAGCATGCGGAGACTCCAGGTCTCGGTGCTAAGGCTGGCGAGTGGTTCCAGGATAAGATTATTGGTGTAAACCCTGGTAAGAGTAACTTTACTGTTAGCAAGGACGGGGGAGATATAGACGCTATAACAGCTTCTACCATCACAAGTCGCGCCTTTCTTCTCGCTATTAAGAATGCCTATGATAAGACTATCATGGGTGTAGATGGAACATCTGGAGCTACAGCACAAAACAAGGCTGGTAAGACTGATAAGGCTGACAAGGCTGGCCGTAACTGCAAGTTCTCAAAGAAAAAGTGCCGCAAGGGTGTTTGTACGGATTGTCCAAAGAAGGGAGAGTGCTGTGCGGACAAATGTGCAGATTGTCCAAATAAGGATAACTGCGGGAAGAATGCTTGTGTTGATTGCTCCAATAACGGGTGCCGTAAGGGGACTTGTAAGTCTGAGCCTACAGCCAGCGACATGAGCACTCCTGAAGTCATAGAATAACCCTATAAAAAGAAAGGAATAGAATATGAATAATTTCAAAGTTTTGGTGAATGGTATCATCAAGGAGAATCCGACATTCGTCCTTCTTTTGGGTATGTGTCCTACTCTCGGTACCACCTCGTCCGCTATCAACGGCATGTCCATGGGACTTGCTACAATGTGCGTGCTTGTTGTCAGCAACTTCATCATCTCATGCATTAAGAAGTTCATCCCCGACATGGTGCGCATCCCGTCATATATCGTCGTCATCGCCAGTCTTGTGACGGTGCTTCAGATGTGTATCAAGGCATACGCTCCAGAAGTGGACAAAAGTCTTGGCCTCTTCATTCCACTCATTGTGGTGAACTGTATCATTCTTGGTCGCGCAGAGTCATTCGCTGCCAAAAACAATCCTATTGCTTCAATCTTTGATGGTATAGGCATAGGTCTTGGCTTCACTCTTGGTCTCACTCTTCTTGGTGCGGCTCGTGAGTTGCTTGGCACAGGTTTTATCTTTGGCATCACCCTTTGGGGCGAGAGTTATGGCATGCTGCTCTTTGTTCTTGCGCCAGGAGCGTTTCTTGCTCTCGGCTATCTCATCGTATTGTTCAACAAATTTGTAAAGAAAGCATAAGGAGGAAAAAGATATGGATTATGTATTAAGTTTGGTGCTTATCATCATCACGGCGATATTTGTCAATAACGTTGTCTTGGCGCAGTTCCTCGGTATCTGCCCCTTCCTCGGAGTGTCAAAGAAGGTCGACACAGCGTCGGGTATGGGTATGGCCGTAACAGCTGTATTGGTTGTTGCCACAGTTGTAACTTACCTCATTCAGACTTACGTGCTCAACGCTTTCGGTCTGGAATATCTCCAGACTATAGCTTTCATACTTGTCATTGCCGCTCTGGTGCAGATGATAGAGATTATATTGAAAAAAACTATGCCGGCCCTCTATCAGGCTCTTGGTGTTTTTCTTCCACTTATCACTACCAACTGTTGTATCCTTGGTGTTGCAATCCTAGTCATCCAGAAGGACTATGACTTGCTTGAAGGCATCATTTATGCAGTTTCAACAGGTATAGGATTCCTCCTTGCCATGGTTCTCTTTGCCGGTCTTCGAGAACAGCTTGAACTGGCTAATGTGCCTAAGGCATTCGAAGGAGTGCCTATTGCTCTGGTTACAGCATCCCTTCTCGCTATGGCATTCATGGGCTTTAGCGGTGTTGACGGAGGCCTCAAAATACTGTTCGGATTGGAATAAAGTGAGGGATGCATTCTCTTCGTAGATATTTTATCTTCGTTGGGTGTCCATCCTGTCGGATATAAAAAGCCATGCAGACATTTGGTTCTGCATGGCTTTTTATATGTAGTACGGTATAATATGTAACATACAAAGTAAAATATGTAACATTGTGATTGAAATCTTGAAATTTTTGATGCATGAGTGAAAGTCTATATTGTTTATCAATTGTAAATTTGCAACCGTTTTCAGAAATGATGTGAAGCAGCATCGTTCCTAAACAATCTTAAATAACCTCATTACAATTCAATCTTATTATCTTACAATCGCTTATGAAGAAGCTATTAAAAGTTGTGGCATTGATGTTTGCTATGCCATTGACCGCACTTGCCCAGTTTGGGGTGGTGCAGCCTCTCCATGTGGAAGGCAATCAGTTTAAGGATCCGTATGGCAACAAAGTAGTGCTGCATGGTGTGATGGACACCCCGAGTCCTTATTTCAACAGTTTCCGTTGGGGCTATAACTGCAATGATGCAGCGGTGCCAGCATGTCTCGACTATTTCGAGAAAATCTTTACTGCTATCACGGACACGAAGCAGGGAGCATATTGCAACCTGTTCCGTCTCCATCTTGATCCGTGCTGGACAAATGATCCCAATAAGCAGTCTACAGGCTCGGAGACGGGTGAAGCCAACATTTCCCGTTTTAGTGAAAGCCGTTTGGAAAAGTATATGCAAACTGTATACTGGCCTATTGCGCAGAAGGCTCTCAACCACGGCATGTATGTTATCATGCGTCCTCCTGGTGTATGTCCAAGCGAACTCAAGGTCGGCGATTACTATCAGAACTATCTGAAGACTGTGTGGAATATTGTCACACGTAACAGTAATGTGCTCCAGAACCAGCATGTTGTTATGATAGAACTTGCTAACGAACCAGTCCATATATATAATCAGAACGGTCAGAAAAGTTCTACGGCCATGCGCGATTACTTTCAACCCGTCATTGATGTTATCCGCAGCAACGGTTATAAGGGTATAATCCTTGTTCCTGGTACAGGATGGCAATCAAACTATGTTGATTACGCAACATATCCTGTAAATGACAGTAACTATGGTTATGCAGTTCACGACTATCCAGGCTGGTACAACACTTCTGACACGTCATATGACCATAGCGTTGCCATCAATTCATTCCGCAACTCTGTGCCTGTAGTGGCAAGCAAGCCTATCGTCATCACAGAGGTAGACTGGAGTCCAGAGAAGGCAGGCGCAGGCCATTATAATGAGCACGGCACGTGGGTGCCAGGAAATTATGGCACATGGGCAACAGCCACGACCTCTAAGTGGGGTTATGCTTATAAGGCTGTTCTTGACCACTTTGACAATATCTCTATGACGCTATCAGGCACAGATACTTATCTTGACGTGCAGACTTATCTCAATACAGGCAAAGCCACGGCTGCTTTTGACGGCATGTGGGAAGCGTGTGGAGGCGCATGCTGGTATTGGTATTCGCTATGGGCTCAGAAGGACTACGCACACGCTTCAGGCACAAACTCAGGCTCAACAGTGGATCTTTCTTCTACAATGATACCAGCGTGGACACAAGGAGGAGTGCGTCCTGACGGATGGGCATGCAATGATGCAGGAGTTTACCCCTCTTCTGGCAGCGCGAGCAGTGGCCCTCGAGTTATGCAGTTTATAGGAGGCGGCGATTTCAATTATGGGTTCTACGTTCGTCAGCAGACAGCATCTAAGCCTGGCTATATCGAGTATGGCAGCACATCTGGTTATCCGCTTTCACTTAATCAGTATGGCAACTACTGCCTTACATTCAATTGTTTGGCATGGACGGGGTCTCCTTGCCTCAAAGCGGAAGTATATACTCCAGAAGGCAATGTCATTGCCAGCACCATAGTGGAGTGTACCAAGAATGTTAACCGCAACACCAGCGTTTCAACATCAGGCTCTAATAGCGGTTATCTCAGCTTCTATGTTCTCAATAAGGGCAACTACCGTGTGCGTTTCACTCCGTGTACATCCAATGGAGGAAGTGGAGATTGGATAGAAGCGGTAGTGGCAAATGTGAATTTCCGTTACATGGGCAATCCGCTGGTGTTCAGCAAAGCCAACTATCTTAACCCTGGATGGAAGGTGATGGATGGCGGCAATCTCTGTGAAACAGGAGACCGTGCAAGCGGACCACGCATATTTAACTTCCCTTCTGGAGGACAGTTTAATTATGGCTTATATGTACGTTCTTCGACAAGCAGCACTGCAGACAATTACGCAGAGTTTGGTTCACGTTGGGGATATGCCCTACGTTTCCTGCCTGGCACATATACTCTCACATACAATGCTGTGGCATGGGCTGGCAGTCCTTATGTCAAGTGTGAAATCATGAATGGAAATGGTTCTGTTGTAGCAAGCAGCATACTCAACTGCTGGTACAATGTCAACAAGAACACAAATGCTTCCACATCGCAGGCGCCACAGGGTTCGGTCACCTTTACTGTCAACTCAACAGACAATTATACTATTCGTTGGACACCCGTAGCAGATGCTACAGGCAAGGCTGCACCGTGGGTCGAAGCTGTCATCGGACATATTAAGATCACTCAGAGGTCAGGTAGCCGTGCCATAGGTTTCGGGGAAGACGAGGATGGCACGACAGATGTGCAGGAAATAGTGACTCCATGCTATGAGAAAGACATGTTCTACAACCTCAATGGGCAGAAGGTGGATAATCCTTCACGAGGCATTTATATTTACAATGGCAGAAAGGTGCTCATCAACAAATAGTATGACTTATGTGAATATAAAGGTTGAGCACCGTTTATGATGATGGACAATTCTGATTGTCTCATACAGATAGAGTGCAGTCGTCCGTGTGGCGGCTGCACTTTGTTTTGCGGCAAGCAGCTTTCTTGCTTTTCACATTATAGTATTCTCTTAAAGCCTTTTTTATTGTTTATAAGATTTTTCCCCAGTTAAAAGTGTTGATATTATGATGTTTTTCGTATCTTTGCACGAAGATAGGCAGCAGAATAATAGATTCTGCTAAATAATGTCGTCTTTAATAATAATCAAAGCACAACAATTCACTCTGGCCGGATAGTATCTTCATGCTATCTTTATACCAGAACATATACACATATATATATATTATAACGCAAGACAATGGAAATAAACAGTTGGTTTGAATGCAAGGTCAAGATGGACACAATGAAGGATGACGGCACAACAAAGCCTGAGACCTTCTCTTATCTCGTAGATGCTCTCAATTTCACAGAGGCGGAAAGCCGTATCATCGAGGAGGTTACTCCCTTCTGTAGCGGTAACCTTGATGTGACAGATATCAAGAGAGTGAAATATGCTGAGATATTCCCGAGCGACGCTGAGATGGCAGACAAGTGGTATAAGGTCAGATGTCTCTTTATCACTATTGACGAAAAGACGCAGACAGAGAAAGAAATTGCCAACAACATGCTTGTACAGGCAGGCACCTTCTATGAAGCTGTGGAGAATTTTGACAAGGGCATGAAAGGCAGCATGATGGACTACCGCATAGCTTCTCTTCAGGAGACAAAACTGATGGACGTGTTCCGTTATGTGGCCCGCACGACATCAGAAGGTGAACCAGCTAAGCCTGAGTACGAGCAGTAGATAATATTAGTCCATCCTTATAGTGGGTGAATGGCAACGATATTAAGATTAGAAAGATGATAGCGGAAAGTTTGATAAGGGTCAGAGCGACTCTGCTTCCAGGGGTGAAGCTTGTAGCCGTCTCGAAGTATCATCCAGTGGAAGCCTTGCAAGAGGCTTACAATGCAGGGCAGAGGATTTTTGGAGAAAGTCATGTGCAGGAACTTGTTGCCAAACATGAGGCACTTCCTCAAGATATCCAATGGCATTTCATAGGACATCTGCAGACCAACAAGGTTAAGTACATTGCTTCTTTCGTCAGTCTCATACACTCGGTCGATTCGCTCAAATTGCTCAGAGAGATAGAAAAACAGGCAGACAGAGCAGGCCGTACAATTGACGTGCTGCTCCAGCTCCATGTGGCGCAGGAAGATACAAAGTTTGGCTTCACTCCCGATGAGGTGACATCTCTGCTTGCAGACGGAGAGTGTTTAGCTTTATCTCATGTGCGCATCGTTGGGCTCATGGCCATGGCTTCTAATACAGACAACGAAATTCAAATTGACTCAGAGTTTGCTTGTGTCCAGGGTATCTTTGAAAATCTTAAGAGCCGATTTTTCGCCGACAGGCCTGAGTTTACCGAAATATCAATGGGGATGAGCCATGACTATACTATCGCTCAGAGACATGGAGCCACTCTCGTCAGAGTGGGCAGCATGATTTTTGGTGATAGGGTATATACTTAAAGGGTATTCTATAAATTAGCTTGAGTCGTTTTGGGGGGCTATCACGCAGCAGATGTCTCTTCTTAATGAATCTAAAACTCACATATCTGATATTTCATCATGAACCTAAATGACAAGAAACGTGACGTGGCGAGAGAGATTTGCCGCAAATATAATGTGACACTCGGTGTCGAGGCGCTCAGAGCTTTTGCCGACATACTTGAACCGTTCAAGTTGTTGCGTGGCCGCAACATCGTGGAAGAGGGGCAGGTGTGCGAACACATGTTTTATGTGGAAAGGGGACTCGTGCTTCAGCATTATAAGAAGAATGGCATCTCTGTCACAGAACATATCAGTTGTGAGGGCGACATCGTTGTTTGCATAGAGAGTTTCTTTTTGGTTGAACCATCTCGCATTGTTGTCACAATGCTCGAACCGAGTGTGCTCTATGGCATCCCTCGGGAGGCTATGATGGAATTGGCGCGTCGTTCCTTTGAACTGTGTAACATGATATTCAAGATATACGCTAAATCCCTTATCATCTCTCAGCGAAAGGCCGATGTCTTGAGGTTTGAGTCAGCCAAGGAACGTTATTTGCGCATTCTCCATGAATCTCCCGAGATTATTAGGCGCACTCCACTGCACTATGTGGCTTCTTTCTTGCAGATGACACCAGAGACGTTGAGCCGAGTGCGCACACAAGTGTCTGAGGAAGAGCAGAAGAAGATTACTGAAAAGAATAAAGATACTTGAGAGGCTATAGGGGTATTATATAAAATATTATTTTCTCATCAGTTTACCTGGTTGACAGGTTCTCCATCAAGGTAAGCGCGAACGTTCTCAGTACAGATATTTATTAACCTCAGTCGAGCTTCTCGTGTAGCCCAAGCTATGTGTGGGGTAAGGTAGCAATTTTTGGCCTTGAGCAGAGGGTTGTCCTCGGATGCAGGCTCGGTTGTGAGCACATCAGCCCCGAATGCTGCAATCTTGTTTGTATTTAGGGCTTCTGCCATAGCTTGGTCGTCAACGAGAGCTCCTCTGCCTGTATTGATGATGATGGCTTCTGGTTTCATGCTGTTAAGACGTTCGGCATTGACAAGATGCTGAGTGTCGGGTGTCAGAGGACAGTGTAGAGAGACGATGTCACAGTTTTCAAAGATGCTGTCGAGGTCTGCTTTCTGTATACCGTATGGCAATGAATCCTCCTGCTTGGATGTGAAGGCCATGACCTTCATGCCGAAGGCTGAGGCTATGCGAGCTGTCGCCATTCCAGTGTTGCCCAAGCCTATGATTCCCATCTTTTTGCCATTGAGTTCGAAGAGATTATGGTCGAGATAGCAGAAGTCGAGCGAACGGCACCAGCGTCCTTGCCTGTTTTCGTTGGCGTAGTGGTCTGTGCGGCCAACGATGTTGAGTATGTGGCAGAATACCATCTGTGCCACGCTCTCTGTAGAATAGGCCGGGATGTTTGTTACTACGATATTCTGTCGTGTGGCAGCTTGTAGGTCTACTACGTTGTAGCCAGTGGCAAGTACTCCGATGTATTGGAGGCGTGGCAGTTTGTTTAATATAGCTGCATCGAGCACAACTTTGTTGGTCAGCACAATCTCTGCGTTCTTGCAGCGAGCGGCAACTTCTTCTGGTGAGGTGCGTTCATAAGCTTCTACTGTGGCGAGGGTCTCAAGGCTTTTCCATGAGAGTTCGCCTTGATCTATGGTGTATGCGTCGAGGATTACTATTTTCATGATTTGATGTGGTTTTAGAGGGGACTGGGAGTTATAGTTGGATTGGTTGTTCTGGTTTGTCTGGTTGGACTGTTTTTTCTGGCTGTTATAGTAGTTGTGGCTATTATATCTTTTCTATTCTATTTGTGTTTGCCTGTGTTATCGTAGTTTATTTTGCGGAGTATGTAAAGACACCACTCTTGTAGTTGGAAGAGGCTCCATGACCATTTGATGGGCATGTATCCGGGCTTCCATCTGATGGAGGTCGGCAGACAGGTGGATGTGTCTATGTCTTGCCATGCCTTGTGGAGGATGGAGAGGGCGTGGTGACATTCTTCTTTGCTGAAGACGCTTTTGTTGCGGTGGTAAAACCAGAAGCAGTTGAGCAGGGTGTACCAGCGTTGTTCTTCATATATGTCGATTATGTCATCGGGCATCCCCCATTCCACGAGCTGGCGGTGCATGCTCATGTTTGCGAGCAACCAGTCGAAGCGAGTGATGGTGGCTTGATGTGTGCATGAGTCATCGTGCTGGGCAAAGTAGTATTTGCCCTTGCAGCATCTTACCTCGCGAGAGTGGAGGTAGTGCGCCATCGTCACATTGTCGTCGCTGTAGCTGTGGCAGGAGTCGTCGAAGGGGAATTGGAGGTATAGTGACGTGCGTGCGACGTATATGCCGTGTATGTCCCACTTGAGCGACTTGACGAATGCTTCTCTGCCTGTCATGCATGTAAAAGGTGGGGCAGGGTAGCCATGTTCCTGACCATCTCTATAGACATATCTGACATCAAGCAACACGCAGTCAGTGTCCCTGTGCTTTTCGAAGACATAGGCTGCTGCAGACAAGGCGTCTGCCGACATGTAGTCGTCGCTGTCGAGATAGGCGGTGAGAGATGCCTTGATGAGCGGTATGCCCTGGTTGCGCGCATAGGCTTGGCCGTGGTTTTCTGGTAGTGCTACCACGTCTATACATGTATGAGAGGCGGCGTATTGGCGCAGGATAGGCAGGGACGCATCTGTCGAAGCATCGTCGATGCAGATAATCTGCACGTCTCCTATTGTTTGTGACAGGAGGGAGTCCAGACAGCGGGCGATGGTCTTCTCTGCATTGTATACAGCTACTAATACACTAACTTTGTACATGGCTTGTCTTTATGTCATCTGCAATTACACTAACCTTTGGAATTGTATTTTCTTTTTATCCGTGCTTTTACCAGGTTCTTTATGTCTATGCGCCTGTCCATCTGCCTATAGGCAAAGATGGAAGTGGTAATTGTTATAGTCCCCATGAGTATGTATGAGACAATGTCTGATGCGATGAAGCTTGATGCAAAACATGCAAAGACGGCTGTTGCCAAGAGTGATGCCATCTTGTAGTATGCAGTTCCGTAGCTTATCTTGTATTTCCATTGGTTGAGGCCTATGCTGACAGTTATGTCAATAGCGGCACCAATGAGGAGAGCTATGCCTATACCGTTGATGCCTCCTGACATGAATCCGCAGATGACGAGTGCCACATTCTTCACATTGCCCCATCCGCCTTCCACAATCAGGAAGAATTTATTGTCACCCTTTGCAAGGCAGATGTAGTCCAGAGGAAAACAGAGGGCGCGAGCCAGCAGGCATACGCTCATCGCTCTGAGCAGGAAGATGGTGGCGTCAAACTCCTTTGTGAGGAGCACTCTGACGGCCAATGGCGAGAGTGTTATGAGCATCAATATGATTGGCGCGATGATGAGCATCGTGATTTCTCCTTCCTTCGTGATGAGTTCCTTTGCTTTGTGTCGGTTGTCCACGATGGATGAC
Organism: Bacteroidaceae bacterium; assembly: GCA_036303125.1. GTDB lineage: Bacteria > Bacteroidota > Bacteroidia > Bacteroidales > Bacteroidaceae > Minthosoma. The sequence continues at coordinate 14,306 of JAXJBE010000191.1, read as the reverse complement.
AGGTGTGGAAAGTAGTCTGTGGCCATGGCGGCGAACACCATGGCTGTGCATTGCAGCGTGATGCTCATAGATGATTGGTAGAATCCCACATCCGTCTCTGTGCCTATACTGCTGATGCTTGTGTTGATGGCATAGGTGGACAGTGAGCCTGCCGCGGTGCTGGCCATGATGGATGCGCCGAGAGTGAGCATTTTCTTCCCTCGTTTAAGTGTCTCTCTCCATGGCTGATTCACATCCTCTATGTTGAGTCTTCTTGTGAAATGCTTTGCCACCGCCCATGACAGCAGCGCCAAGGCTGCTATGCTTGGCGCTATGCCTTTTACTCCCCATAACCAGTACATAGGTATGGAGATGACGAGTCCGGACAGCGGAACTGTCATATTGCATGTGGCGAGCGACTTGATGTGCCTGTAGCCCTGGAGTATGGTGGTTTCTCCTGAAGCCTTCATGAAGAAGAAGACAGCGACGGCGATGATTACGAACCATGGCCAGTGTTCCGTCGTGCCGAAGGTCAGTCGACTAAGCCACCATGCTGATATTGCGGTTGAGAGCGTGGCCATGGCGGCCAGCAGCTGTATCAGCCTTCTGAAGCACTTCACGTATTCGGCCCTCTCTCGTTCGTCTTCGATAGAAGAGATTGCTTGTATGCCAGAGATGTTGAGGCCGCAGGTGAATATCTGCTGGATGGGAGTGAATGTTGATGTGAGGTGGGCAGAGATGCCGAGGCCGTAGGCTCCGATGATGATGGCCGACAGTTTGCCTTTGGCGATGTTGGCCAGCATAGACACCAATTGGGTACCGCCAAAGATGGCGGTACCCTTAGCTATGTCTCTGTACGATGAGTTCTGTTCTGTCTCAGTCATTGATGACCTCTTGTTCTCGTTAATTGTTTTGTAAAGGTAAGAATAATATCTTTCAGCTGGAATATTTTCGGGAGAAAAAACGGTAGGGAGGTTAAAGATTGTCAATAAATGGTGGGAAAATCCTCTATCGGTAATGTCGATATAGCATTTTCCCTGCATATCTTCTTCGGCAGTTTCTTGACCACCTCATTGTAGCTGTGACGGATGAGCTGCCTGACGAGGCTGTCGGGAAGAGAGCCCATAAGGTTGAGCTGATTCCAGTATTTCTTGTTCATGTGCCATGCTCCCTTGATGTCGAGATGCTTTTCTCTGAGGTCGAGAGCGTAGTCTGGCTGGCATTTGAGCACAAACCACTCTGTGTTCTCAAGGTCTATCATGGCAAAAATCTTGTTTGCCACCTTGAATGCCAGTGTTGTCTCGTCAAAGGGAAAGTACTCCGCAGTTTGCGGCAGCGACAGGCAATATTCTCTGATGTCTTCTATGTCCATGCGGTTGCAATATGGTTGTTGTTTCAATTGTTTTGCAAAGGTAGTAAAAAAATAACTATTGAATCCATAACGTTAGTGTTTTTTTGATACAATCATCTTTGCGCATGCAGCAAGTCTGGTTATGTTGTTCGTTTTTGACGTGAACATGCTTTTTCTGTCTTGTTTTCCTGTGGGCTCGAACAGCAAAACACATCCCTTTTTCCCGCTAAGCCCACAACCCCTCGTGAGCTTGCTCCCAAGGGGCTGTGAGCTTGCTCCCGAGGGGTTGTGGGCAAGCTCCCGAGGGGTTGTGAGCAAGCCCGTCTGGATCATTGGGGTTGCCCGTCTTGTTTGTTGAGTCTGGCGGAGGTTTCTATGTCGCAGGATGGGCGGATTTGTCTGAAAACGTGGATCGGTTGTTTGGCTTGTCCAAACTGGTCGTTTCACGATAGTCTATTGGTGGATACGGTGGCAATCTTGGTTGTTATCATCAAGTAATAGGGCTATTATGGCGGTGGTGTAAAAAATAAATTATAACTTTGCCTAATATTATTGTATATGCTGATGCTCTTGCATCATTAAAGGCTTTGATGGCCATTTGCCTTAGTTTTCAATTATGAAAGAAAGTCCGTCCGTTCTTCCTTGCGTGTTCAACTGCTCCAACGATATGGCGTTAGCTGCTAATGTCGAACAGTATCTGCCCCCCAAGCGCATACAGCAGATGGAGGCAGACCTGGCTGAGCTGTCCCGTTACTGGGAGAGAACTGTGTTTGCTGGCCCTTGGGGCTGGAGCAGGGCGATGAGAAAAAGATATGTCAGGATGGGGGTTAAGGAGAATTTGCTGCCCAGTGCAGAGTGGATAGACGAGGTAAGACGCTTGTCAAGCCGTGAGTATGCTTGTGGATATATCCAGTCGCTGATGGCCGAGATGGCCGATGATGATAGGCTCATAGGTCGCGACATGTGTTTTTGCCGTAGCGTGGAAGAGGCAAAAGAAAGGATTGAGGCTTCGGGTATGAAGGCTGCTATCTACAAATTGCCATGGTCTTCTTCTGGCAGGGGTGTCTTCGTCTCCCATGGCATGAATGCGAAAGACGCGGAGCGGTTGGCTGGATATGTGCGCACTCAGGGCGGTTTTGCCATGGATAGATTCTATGCGGGCAAAACTGTAGATTTTGCCATGGAGTTTTTTGTCGGCGAAGGTGGAGCGGTTGAATTTCTTGGTTACTCAGTGTTCTATGCTGCCGAAGGTGGAGCGTATGGATATAATATTGTGGCCGACCAAGCCGAACTGCTCAGCAGGATAGATGTCGACGCTGGCCTCTTGGGACGTCTCATGGACTATCACAAGCGACATCTTGGCATGACAGCTTATCGTGGCCCTGTAGGCATAGACATGATTAAGGTGGTGGAAGAGGGCAAGACGCTTGTGCATCCCTGCATTGAGATAAACCTGCGCATGAACATGGGCATACTGGCCTTGTTGCTTCATGAGCGCTATGGTGCGCTATGTACGCGATACCTCACGCCCCGGGATGGTCGCGCCTTTTGTGCGGAAGTGAAGGATGGCAGATTGATGATTATGATGGGAGGGCAGCAGCAATAGTGTTTGTTGCCGTTAAGGCTTGTATGGCTATTGCGGCTTCCGTAATTGTTGCGGCTCCTATCTCTTCTTTTTTTTCTTCTTCTCAGGCTTGCTTAGCGGACGGTTAATGAGTTGGCGCATGTTGAGCTGGCGCGGAACTGTGACAATGGGAGCTGGTTGCTGGAGGGCTTCGCTTTCGTTGCCCATTCGGTCAATGGCAGTGACAGCATAGTAACGAAGTCTCATGGCGCGCATGTCGAGTTGGCAGCTGGTGGTGCGGAGGTTGGTCAGGAGCAGGTTGCTGGGACAGGACACGTCGACAGGGTATGTGTTGGAACCGTACACATTATATAATATATAGTTGTCTGGATGAGAGGCATGGGAGGATTCGCCATCGGGAGCTTTCTCGTGCGATTGTCTCCATGTGAGAGTGCCTTCGTGGTAATCGATGGATGTGGGTGCGGAGGGTGGCAGAGTGTCTCCCATCCATGTCATGCGCGCTGTGAGCGCAGGGTAGGGGAAGAACTCTTCGCATACTGCATCATAGAGTCCCTTAACGTTGCGGGTGAGAAACTCGCCTCTGTAGAAAGCCATGCCGCCAATGGAGCTGTTGCGCGCCGTGTGCATCTCTGCTCTCACATCGTTGAGTGACCAGCGTCCTTCGCGAGGGTCGAGGAAGTAGATGCCGAGACCAGGGATGACAGGGTGGGGGGCGCATGTCTCTTGCCAGTCAAAGAGGAAAGGGTAGAAGTTGTTGCCAGTGAAGTACATCATCGGGAAGAGCATGTCCTGATAGTTTTCCTTAAGCCACAGCTTGGGGTCTTGCCACACGGCGTTGTAGCAGTTCCACCCTCCTGCGCTATAGCTGCTTGTATCGTTGTATTTGCCTATAGGCGAACTGCTGAGCTTGACCCATGGCTTGATGGGCTTGACGGCATCGTGGACACGGCGCACTATGCGTGTGATATTGTCGCGCCGCCAGTCGCTGAGGGTCATGCCGCACGACTTGCTGTAGAGATTGGCATCAGAGAAGTTGTAGACGGACTCGGGATACCGTATGTAGTCGAGGGATATGCCGTCAATGTCGTAGCGTTCTGTTATCTCCCTGCATATAGAGGCTATATAGTCAGCTGTCTCGGGCTTGCCTGGTATCATGAACATCTCTCCTCCTTTGGCGGTTTTGACAAGCTGGCTTTTCTTCTTGATGATGGATGACGTCCCGTAGCCTCGCTGTCTCTGTTGGGTGCCGATGGGGATACAGACTATCCAGGCATGGAGTTCCATGCCGCGCTTGTGACATTCCTCTATGCAGAAGGCCAGTGGGTCATAGCCAGGGTCGCGCCCTGGTGTGCCTGTGAGGCTGAGTTCCCAGGGTTCGATAGCGGATGGGTAGACGAGAGCCGCTCTGACTCGTGTCTGGAAGATGACGGTGTTGATGTTGGCTCGCTTGTAGCTGTCAAGGATTCTTATGAGTTCCATCTTCTGTGCTTCGCGGCTGCTGGCATCTGTGGCTTTGATGCGTGGCCAGTCGAGGCCTCCGATGGTGGTGAGCCATACGGCGCGGGTCTCTCTGAGAGGAGCGTTGCATGTCCATAGCGAGAGCGTGGAAGGGACGTCATCAGATACGGGTGATTGGGTTATGGATGTGGGCGCAACCGCAGTTATAGCAGAATTTGCAGTAGCGTGTGCTAAAGCAAGTGGGAGCGATGTGGAGAAGGCCAAAACTGTTGATAATGTCCTTGTGATATATCTTTTATTCATTATTAACGTGGATTTTTTTGCAAAGGTACAGAAAAATCCCTACTTTTGTGGATTATTTCAAGTATTATATCATAAAATGGTTACATTTATCAGTTTTCTGTTGCTCCTAATACTGGGTTATGTGCTCTATGGAGCCTTCGTGGAGACGGTGTTTGGATCTGATTCTAATCGCAGGACTCCATGCTACACGATGAAGGATGGAGTGGACTATATTGAAATGCCCACATGGAAGGTCTTTCTGATACAGTTTCTGAATATAGCTGGCACAGGGCCAATATTTGGTGCTATTCAGGGTATACTGTTTGGGCCGTCTGCTTATTTGTGGATAGTTCTTGGTTGTATATTCGGAGGAGCTGTACACGATTATATGTCGGGCATGATAAGCATCAGAATGAATGGCGCGAGCCTGCCAGAGATTGTAGGTTCGCAGTTGGGGTCAGTCTGCCGATTTGCGCTTCGTGTAGCTTCAATAGTGCTGATGATACTTGTCGGAGCGGTGTTTGCGACGACTCCCGCTGATTTGCTTGATGGCATGATGGTTGATGACGGTTTCCTTTGGTCAAAGACTTTTTGGGTCATAATAATATTTGTTTATTATATCTTGGCTACTTTGCTTCCTATAGACAAGCTGATTGGCAAGATTTATCCTGTCTTCGGTCTTGCCCTGCTCATCATGGCAGGAGGTCTGCTTTATGGCATCTTTGCCTATGACGGCAACTTGCCAGAGATAACGGAGGCTTTCACCAATCACCATCCGACGAGCCCTATGCCAATCTTCCCAGGGCTGTTCATCACCATAGCATGCGGAGCCGTGAGCGGATTTCATGCTACACAAAGTCCCATGATGGCTCGTTGCATTAAGAATGAGAAATATGGACGTCCGGTGTTTTATGGCGCAATGATAACCGAAGGTGTTGTAGCTTTGATATGGGCTGCCGCAGCCATCAAGTTTGCTGATAGCCTCAATGTGGCAGGCGACACTCCATACGAGAAACTCATGACAGCTATGATTAACCCTGACACTGGCAAACCTTCGCCAGCTATACTCGTCAACGAAATCAGCAAGAGCTGGTTGGGCAGTGTTGGTGCAATCCTTGCAGTCCTTGGTGTTGTGGCAGCTCCTATCACGAGCGGTGACACAGCTTTCCGTTCGGCTCGTCTGATAGCCGCCGATTTCATGCATTACAAGCAGAACCGCCTTTACAAGCGAGTGATGCTCTCGTTGCCAATATTTGTGATGAGTGCCGTGCTGATGTTTGTCAATTTTGACATCCTGTGGCGCTATTTCGCGTGGTTCAACCAGTCACTCTCTGTCTTCACCTTCTGGGCTATTACAGTATGGCTGGCGCGCAGGAGTGTGGCCGAAGGAACTGACAAGTATGCATTCCTCATCTCTTTGATTCCGGCCTTATGGATGACAATGGTGTGCTCTACATACATCTTCATTGCTCCAGAAGGCTTCCAGTTCACCCACACATTATCTTATATCTTGGGTGGTGTCATCACAATAGGTCTGCTGGGATATTTTGTATATTGGTATGGGAATGTTTTGCCAAGGAGATGACGTAACGAAAACGGTAACGAACACGAAAAACGATAACGAAAACAGATTTGCAATATGAAACGATACATTGTACAACCCTTGGCCTTCTTTCTTGCAGGATTGGGCTTTTACATCTACAACGGAGTGACGTGGCACACCTGGATGGCATATTTGCCACACATCATCGGCTATGCTGTCATTTGCGGCTTATTGTCATGGTCGCTGTATAAGAAGGCCCAGTATAAGTAGGTGCTTGCAAGTGCTCGCTTAGTTAGGAATAGGCAATAAAGATTTTCCATCACATAAATAATCAACAAATATGAAGAAAACCATTTTAACCGCGATTCTCGCTGTGGCCGGGATTGTGAATGCTTCGGCACAGTTTGAGAAGGGCAAGTACTATCTTGGCGCAACCACCAATTCGGCTGGACTCTCTTATAGCAAGGACAGCAAGTTCAATCTCAACCTCGGTCTCAATGGCGGATATATGTTTGAGGATGGCTGGATGGCAATAGCGGAAGTGGGCATGGACTATCACAACTCTGACATGCAGCAGTTTTACGCAGGTGCTAAGTGTCGCTACCTTATTGAACAGAATGGTCTTTTCCTTCAGCTTGGCGCTAAGTATGTACATGGAGCTCCTGACTTTAACGATGTGCAGATAACTCCAGAGGTAGGCTATTGCTTTTTTCTAAACAAGCATCTTACTCTCGAACCATCCATCTATTATGATCTCTCCCTCTCAGACTTTGCGGATAAGAGCAAGTTCGGACTGAAGGTGGGGCTGGCATGGTATTTTTAAGAGAGGAATAGAGGGAACTGGTCTTTCTGGTTGCACAGGTTGTGTTAGTTATCCTGGTTGCACCTGTCATTCTGGTATCCCTGTTTTCTCTGGTAATAAACAAATCTCTAAATAATATGCTAACTGTAGAAGAATTAAACGACAGACTCATTGATCTCGCCTTTGCTGAAGATATTGGTGATGGCGATCACACAACACTCTGCTGCATCCCAGCTGATGCGTATGGCGAGAGTAAGCTCCTCATCAAGGAAGAAGGCATTTTCGCAGGAGTGGAGATAGCAAAGGAAGTGTTCAGACGCTTTGACCCAACAATGGAGGTCGAGGTATATATCGAGGATGGCACCCATGTCAAGCCAGGTGATATAGTCATGTCAGTCAAGGGGAAAGAGCAGAGCCTCTTGCAGACAGAACGTCTGATGCTCAATATCCTTCAGCGAATGAGCGGCATCGCTACTATGACACATAAGTATCAGCAGGCGCTTATCGATGCTGGCACCAAAACGCGTGTGCTCGACACTCGAAAGACTACTCCTGGCATGCGAATGTTGGAGAAGGAGGCTGTGAAGATTGGTGGTGGCATGAACCACCGCATCGGTCTCTTTGACATGATTCTCCTCAAGGACAACCATATAGATTTCTGTGGAGGTGTGCATAATGCCATCAGCCGAGCCAAGCAATACTGCAAGGATAATGGTAAAGACCTGAAGATAGAATGTGAGGTGCGCAACTGGAAGGAGCTTGATGAGGCTCTTGCAGAGGGGTGTGACCGCATCATGTTTGACAATTTCACTCCTGAGGATACGGCCAAGGCTGTTAAGATTGTGGCAGGTCGTGCAGAGACAGAGTCATCTGGCGGCATCACATTCGACACTATGATACCTTATGCCAAGGCTGGCGTAGACTTTATCTCATTTGGTGCTCTCACCCATTCTGTCAAGGGGCTTGATATGTCTTTCAAAGCTGCTGGGTCAGATAAACTCGTCATAAAGTAATGAAAAAGATTATCTTATCAATAATGGCACTCATCTCGGTGAGTGCTTTTGCTTGCACCAACATCATTGTGGGCAAGGGAGCCTCGGCTGACGGCTCTGTCTTTGTCAGCTATAGCGCCGACTCTTACGGCATGTATGGAAATATATACAGCCACAAGGGCGGAGTGCATGCCAAGGGTGAGATGCGCAAGATTTATGACTGGGACTCCAATAAGTATCACGGAGAAATACCTCAAGCGGAGAGGACATACAATGTGGTGGGGCAGATGAACGAGCACCAGGTGTCTATCACTGAGACGACATTTGGAGGACGCGAGGAACTCTGGGAGACGGAGGGCATTATCGATTACGGTTCGCTCATATACATAGCTTTGGAGCGAGCAGCCTCTGCACGTGAGGCCATCACCATCATGACATCTCTCATTGACCAGTATGGCTACTGTTCTGAGGGAGAGACCTTCTCTATCTGTGACAAGAATGAGGCATGGATTATGGAGATGATAGGTAAGGGAAAGGGCGAGAAAGGCGCCGTGTGGGTTGCTGTGCGCATTCCTGATGACTGTGTGGCTGCTCATGCCAACCAGAGCCGCATCACTCGTCTGAGCCAATATGACAAGAAAGATGTGCTCTATGCGAAAGATGTCATCAAGTTTGCCCGGACCAAGGGCTATTTCTCAGGCAAGGACTCTGAGTTCTCTTTTCGTGACGCGTATGCTCCAAACGATTTTAGTGCAGTGCGCTATTGCGAGGCACGTGTGTGGAGTATCTTCAACCGTCTCTGTGATGGCATGGACAAGTATGTAGACTATGCCGCAGGCAGGGATATGAAAGGAGAGATGCCTCTCTACATGAAGCCAAAGAAACCAGTGGCGCTGCAGGATGTGATGAACGGCATGCGTGACCACTATGAAGACACTCCTTTTGACATTCGCAATGAGGTCGGTGCAGGACCCTACAACATGCCTTACCGTCCAACGCCTCTGTCTTGGAAAGTTGATGGAAAGGAGTACTTTAACGAGCGTCCTGTTTGTACTCAGCAGACAGCGTTCTGCTTTGTAGGACAGATGCGCAGTTCTATGCCCGACGCTATTGGCGGTATCGCTTGGGTGACCAATGATGATCCCAACATGGCTCCTTTCGTGCCTCTTTACTGTTCTATCACTCAGGTGCCACGCTGCTTCGTCCGTGTGAACGGTGTGCAGGATGATTTGACCTTCTCCTGGAAGTCTGCTTTCTGGTTGCAGAATACTGTGAGCAACATGGTGTATCCTTATTACGATAAGATGTTCCCAGACCTTCTCTGCTACCGTGAAGCCATAGACCAGGCGTTTGCAGCTCGTGTGCCAGTATGGGAGAAGACTGTGCTTAGTGGTGCTAAGGATTTTTCAGAATACACCACTAATTTCAGCAATGATTGCGCTGAGCAGATGATGCAGCAGTGGACTGAACTCTTCCAGTATCTCGTTGTGCGTCATAATGATATGGCGGTGAAAAAGATTGTGGAAGATGGCATGAATAAACCTCTCAACCAGAGATTCAAGAAGACGGAACATGGGCTCGCAGAGGCTCCTGAGCGTCCTGGATATCCAGAGTCTTATCGCAAGGCTATTGTGGAAAAGGAGGGTGAGAAGTATCTTCTGAAGTAGAATACAGAGTTGTAATGGTAAGGTGTGGCTTGCTTTTTATCTTAGCTGCCCCTTACCATTATTTCTTGAGTATGTGTTCATGATTAGCTTTATAATATCTTCGTTCTATTTTGAATACCTACTTATGGCGATTGACAAATATACTTTTTACATTACTAACTATTAACCAATACTATGAACAAATTTTTACGACCAATCATTGCAATGGCACTGTCGTTGGCGCTGCCGCCTGTGACAGTGCATGCGCAATACATTGAGAAGCAGGAGGGCGCAGTTAAAGCCAATGTTCCTGTATCTGACTTTACTGACTATAAGCATAAGTTATTTAACTTCGGATGGCGTTTTTGCCTTGGCAATCCCGAGGGAGCCGAGAGCGTCGACTTTGATGACTCGTCCTGGCGTACTTTGGATTTGCCTCACGATTACCAATTTGAGCAGCCATGGGAAGAGAATGAGAATAAGGGACGAGGCTTTAAACGGATGTGTGAAGGCTGGTACCGAAAGACGTTCACTGTGCCTGAGACTTTAAAGGGCAGAAGAGTTTTGCTCGACTTTGAGGGGGTGATGTATGTGGCTGATGTATATGTAAACGGCAAGAAAGTGGCAAGCAATGAATATGGTTATACGGGTTTTGAAGCAGACATCTCTAAGGTTGTCAACTATGGTGGCGACAATGTGGTGGCTGTCTATTCCAACACAGGGGCTGTCAATGCGAGTCGCTGGTATACGGGCGGTGGCATTTACCGCAATGTGTGGTTGGTAACCACTAACGACACACGTATAGCGCGTCATGGATTATACGTCTCTACTGAAGGCGATAAGGTCAAGGTGCAGGTGCAGGTAGTGGGATGGCAGCGTCATGACATACGGGTGGTGGCTGTGGTGAAGGATGCTCAAGGTCATGTGATCGCTGAGTCTGAGCGCGTTATGCCTGACCATACTATACAGAACAACACAGAGGTCATGATGCCAGACATGAAGGTCGCCTCGCCTCAGCTTTGGGACATCAACTCGCCCACTCTTTATAGTGTGGAGGCGAAACTTGTGGAGGACGGCATGGTCATTGACTCTGTGTCTGACCGCTTCGGCTTCCGCACTATTGAATATGGTCCGGATTTCGGTTTCAAACTCAATGGACGTAAGGTGTTCTTGGCCGGTATAGCCAACCATCATGACATGGGGGCTGTGGGTGTGGCCGCTTACCGCACTGCGGTGGAGAGACAGTTGCGCACGTTGAAGTCTTTCGGATACAATGCCATCAGATGTTCGCACAATCCTTATTCAGACGACTTTTACCGCATAGCTGACGAGGTGGGGCTGCTCGTCGTGGATGAGCTTATCGACAAGTGGTCGGACAAGGACTATTGGGGTGGCCGCAAACCATTCATGTCCATTTGGCCGGAATTGATTAAGGAATGGGTGAAGCGTGGGAGAAATCATCCGTCGGTGGTGCTGTGGAGCCTTGGAAACGAACTGCAGACGCGCTCGGATTGGAGCGGGTATCAGACTGATGACTGGGGTATAACGACTTATCGCATTTTTGATCAGATGGTCAAGCGTTACGACCGCACGCGTCCCACAACAGTGGCCATGTTCCCTGCTCGTGCTGGCGCGCAGCGCAATACGCCCGACTTCAAGACTTATCTTGTGCCACCGGAACTTGCATGTGCCACTGAAGTGGCTTCGTTCAACTACCAGTGGGATGCTTATCATGGATACTATGACTACAAACCTGACCTAATACTCTTCCAAAGCGAGGCCGTGACCAATCAGCAGCAACAACCTTATTATGGCATGGACCAGAAGCGAGGTGTTGGCCTGTGCTGGTGGGGAGCAATAGAATATTGGGGAGAGTCCAATGGATGGCCGAAGAAGGGATGGAACTACTCCTTCTTCAGTCATACGCTGCACCCGTACCCGCAGGCTTATCTCATCAAGTCGTGCATACAGCCAGAGGAGAAACTTGTGCATATAGGTGTGGTCGACGGCAAGGGCGAGAGCCTTGAGTGGAATGATATCAAGGTGGGACAGCAGAAGGTGTCGCGCAACTGGAATCAGAGGTCTGGTTCGCATCCTAATGTCTTCACATACACCAATGCCGATGAGGTAGAACTCTTTTATAATGGAAAATCGCTCGGTGTGCAGAAGAATGACACCACTGTCCTTGCTAAGCGTAATGTCATCCTGTGGTCAGGCATCGACTACAGGCAGGGCGGCAAGCTTGTAGCCGTGGCAAGAAATGGCGGCAAGGAGGTGGCGCGAGATGTGCTGGAGACAACAGGCAAGGCTGTGGCTCTGAAGGTTGTTGAGGAAGAAAAGGAATGGATGGCCGATGGCATGTCGCTCAAGTATATCAACATCTATGCTGTTGACAGCAAAGGCAGGGAGGTTCCAAATGCTACAGATTCAGTAAGGGTTGATGTGAAAGGAGAGGCTTGTTTTGTTGCCCTCGACAATGGTGACCATTATACGGATGAACTTTTCCTTGATGTGAAGGCCAAAAAGATGCAGGCTGGCTATATGCAGTGCATTTTGCGAAGTACACGTAATGGCGGAAAGGTAAAGCTCAAAGTTTCATCACCAACGTTAAAAGCTGCTAATTTGAATATGGAGACAAAATAAATCGAAAAAAATCCGAAAGTATAGCCACACTTTCGGATTTTTCTTTTAAATTTGCAATTGGAAATCTTTCGTCTCGGCGAAAGAGGCAAGACAACTAACTTGCTGAATATCCCATGCAGACAAGATATTTTTTTATTCATCATAGAAACATTAGAAGATTATGGATCAAGAACTAATCAAACAGTGTACAGAAGAGGCACAGAAGTGGCTCTCACCTGCCTTTGATGCAGAAACTCAAGCAGAAGTAAAAGCGATGCTCGATGCAGATGACAAAACGGCTCTCATCGATGCTTTCTACCAGAACCTTGAGTTTGGCACTGGCGGTCTACGTGGCATCATGGGAGCTGGTACAAACAGAATGAACAAGTATATCGTTGGTATGGCTACTCAGGGTTTTGCCAATTACATAAACAAGGCTTTTGCTGGCAAGAAGGATATCTCTGTAGTGGTAGGTCATGACTGTCGCAACAATTCTCGTCTTTTTGCAGAGACAGTGGCTGACATTTTCAGTGCCAACGGCATTAAGGCTTATCTCTTTGAGAGTCTCCGCCCAACACCTGAGATTTCTTTCGCCATCCGTCAGCTTGGAGCGCAGGCTGGTGTCAACATCACAGCAAGCCACAACCCACGTGAATACAATGGCTATAAGGCATATTGGGATGATGGTGCGCAGGTGCTCGCTCCGCATGACACTGGCATCATTGACGAGGTCAACAAGGTTTCTATTGATCAGGTGAAGTTTGAACCAAACAACGATTTGATTCAAATCATCGGAGGTGAGATGGATGTTGATTATCTCAACGCTGTGCATGAGGCTCTCATTGACCAGGAGGTCATTAACCGACAAAAAGATTTATGCATCGTATATTCTCCACTCCATGGTACAGGCCGTGTCATCATTCCTGCTGCTCTCCGTACATGGGGATTCCAAAACATAAATGTGGTGAAGGAGCAAATGGTTGTAGATGGTGACTTCCCAACTGTCGTATCACCCAATCCTGAGAATTCCGAGGCCATGACTCTCGGCATGAAGCTCGGCACACGTCTCAATGCAGACCTCGTGCTTGCTTCTGACCCTGATGCAGACCGTCTCGCTGTAGTATGTCGTGATCCTCAGGGTGAATGGTGCATACTCAACGGCAACCAGACAGCTCTCATGCTTTCATACTATATCATAGAGAATAAGAAGAAACTCGGCCAGCTCAAGGGCAATGAGTTTATGGTCAAGACTATAGTGACAACTGAGACTATCGCTGAGATAGCTCAGCGCAACAATGTGGAGATACGTGACGTATATACTGGTTTCAAGTGGATTGCCCGTGAAATTAAACTTGATGAAGGCAAGAAGAAGTATATCGGCGGCGGTGAGGAAAGTTTTGGCTATCTCCCATTCGATAAGGTGCGTGACAAAGACAGTCCTGCATCTATCTGTCTCCTGTGCGAGATAGCTGCCTGGGCAAAGGATAAAGGAATGACTTTGTATGACCTGCTCATGAAAATATACCTCGACTATGGTTTCGCTTATCAGAATGCTATTTCAGTGACTAAACCAGGTAAGAGCGGTGCGGACGAAATCAAGCAGATGATGGAGGATTTCCGTACTACTCCTCCAACACAGCTCGGTGGGAGTCCTGTCGTTTGTGTCAAGGACTATAAGACTCTTAAGCAGACTGCAGGCGGCGAGGTTACTGACATCGACATGCCTACTACAAGCAATGTGCTTCAGTGGTTTACTGCTGATGGCACAAAGATTTCAGTGCGTCCGTCAGGTACAGAACCAAAGATTAAGTTCTATGTCGAAGTGAAGGGAGAAATGGGATGCGCTAAGTGCTACCCATCTGCTACAGCTGAGGCTAAGAAGAAGGTCGATGCTATCAAAGCTGATCTCGGACTCTGATAATGGGTGTTCTATAAATTAGTAGTTATGTTTTATCGGGGTTTTTCCTTTTACTCGGTCGATTTAGGCCTCTCACTTGCATCTGTCTCTTTTGCCTTCAGTCACGATGCCCGCATCGCTCCTTCATT
>JAXJBE010000190.1:0-23926 GCA_036303125.1 Bacteroidaceae bacterium | reverse complement strand
TACCTAAATACATTGTATTAATTAATTTATTAACTTTTCAACAACTAACTGTATGAAGAATCTATTCTCAATCTTCTTCTCGGCATCATTTGTGCTGGGGGGGGTGACAGCAGTGGCTCAGCAGTACACTATCATCGAAGACCTTACTTCGAAACTGACCAATGCTGACTTTAAAGCGGATGCTCCACTCAGTGGCATCGAGAAGCTTTGTACTTACGACTACGACATGCCAGACGCTGGTGCAGGTGCAGGCGAAACAGGCAAGTTCGGTCTTCAGCCAATCACTGGATGGATCGCAAACTTCCCTTCTGACAACATCAAGGTGATGAACACCAAGGATGATCCAGCTCGTACAGATGGAGCTAACTCTAAGGCCGCAGGCATCTTCTCTTATGACGATGACACTACTGAGGACGCGAACAAAGTTGGTCTGGGTGGCACGTATTATGCCCCTTATACTTCTGCAGAACGTCCTGGCCCAGGCCTTGGTATCGTGGCTGTATGGGGTGCTGAGGCTACGTATTCGCAGGATATAACACTCCCTGCTGGTGTATACATGGTTATCGCTACGCTCCAGAATACTTCTGGTACGGGCAGCATCACTAACAAATTCGGATTCAAGGTCTCTGATACAGAGTATTACACATCAAAGCATACATCCTATGCAGTCAGCGAAGGATGGGTGAAAGACACTGTCACCTTCCTTCTCGAAAAGGAGACAAGCGGAAAGCTTACTATAGGTTATGCTACTGGTAGCATCGGTTCTGCTGATGCTCCTCACCTCTTCTATGATGAGGTGAAGATTTATTCTATCGAAAAGACTCCTCTCATTCAGGAACAGATAAATGCCCTCAAAGCAGAACTTCTGACATTGATTGAAGACGCTGAGTTCAATAAGGTAGATACAAAGGATGCATACTCTGTATATAATGACGCAAATGCTTCTCTCGAAGCAGTGCAGGCCGCTTATGATAAATTAAAGGCTGACATTGAGAAAGCTCAGACAGACCTTTCTGCATTCTTTATCACAAACCCGCACTTTACTCTTGACACTCCACTTCCAGAGGATAATGGTATCTGTACATACGATTATGACATGGAGGATCCTAAGGGTGCCAATGAGCGTAAGGTTGATTATTACGGCATGCAGCCTGTAGAAGGTTGGGTGGCAACAAGCGAGAAAGAGAACGCACGTGCATCAGGTGTCTTTAAGGTTGGCAGCAATTCATTCCTTGGTGGTAAGGGCTATTATGCTCCAACATCTCTTTCTGACGGCTCAACAGAAGGCAATGTCCTTGGATTCGTCGATGTGTGGTTGGCTCAGTCACAGTACACACAGGCTGTGACTATTCCAGCAGGTAATTACACTCTTGAGATATCCTACTACAATGCTGGCGGTACAGGAGCTGTGGAGAAGAACCTTATGGGCTTCATAGCAGAAGACGGCACAGAATATCTCGGAAAGAACCTGTCATTTGAGACAGGCAAGTGGATAAAGGAGAAGATTAAGTTTACTCTCGAAGAGGAAACTACAGGTCAGTTCTCAATGGGCTACAAGGCTGTAAATGCAGGTTCAGGCAGCATGCCTCACCTCTTCATTGAGGGTATAGCACTCGCTTATGCTGGTGACCTCGACCTTGATCCATCACTCTTTGCCCTTCAGGCTGCTGCAGCTTCTGGTCGCAAGACTCTTAATGACAACCGCTTCTTCACAGAGCTTGAAGGCCAGCTCGAAGCTGCCGTTTCAGCAGGCGAGGAACTTGTTGAAAGCAAGAGTGACAACGCTGAAGCAAACACAGCAGCTGCCAACGCAATCAACGAACTCATGCCAGCTGTTAAGGCCAACATCAAGGCATACGAGGAACTTGACGTGTTCTACAACGAGACACTTCAGGCCGCACTCGAGAAGTATGCGTCTATAGAGCAGATTGATGGTCCTCTCAATGAACTTAATGATGAGCTCATGGATGTGGTTGCTGATTACACATATTCAACAGATCAGATTAACGAGACTATCGCATCTCTTGACGTCATCATCAAGGACGGTGTGAAGGCTGCATGGGATGCGGCTGTAGAGTCAGGCGAGCCACTTGACGAGCCACTCGACATCACTGTTCTCTTCGACCAAATGGCTTACACTTACAGCACAACAGCGCAGAGCAATACCAATGTCCCAGACAAAGAATGGGTATATGGCAGTGCTTCTAATTTCAAAACTCAGTATGGTACTGCAGAGGTATGGAATCAGAGCCCATTTGAGGTAAGCCGCACTCTCAAGGATATGCCTGCAGGTACTTACACTATCACCACAAAGGCATTCTACCGTACAGCTGATAATGCTGCAAACATTGCCAACTATGTTCCGTCAGCTCCTGCGTCAGCATTCGTGTTCGCTGGCTATGCTACTACCGGTCTCACTAATGTGGCAGAGATTGCTTCATCTGAGGCTGTCGATGGTTGGGCAGAAGTTGACGGTGTTTACGTTCCAAACAGCCAGCAGAATGGATATAACATCTTCAATGATGAGACTTACACAGAAAAACTTCAGAAGTCTGTATCAACAGTGCTTGGTAAGACTGGCGACCTCAAGTTTGGAGTTAAGGCTTCTCAGCTCGAAGGTAACAGCTGGGTGCTCTGGTACTCATTCTCTATCGCATACAACGCTCCTGACGCAGCTATCTTGAGCGGTGAGCTTGAAGGTTGCATCGCTGAAGCTGAAACTCTCAAGGATGAGACTACCATGAATGACTGGGGTGCTGCGCAGGCTGCAGACGCTATTGAAGCAGCCAAGGACGCTGTAGGTAAGGATATTGCTACAGTTACTGCGGCTCTCTCTGCTCTCAACGCTGCTATGGACGCGATGAAGGCCAATGCAGAGGCTCTCGTGACAGTAGAGAACGCTTATAATGTAATGACTGAAGCTGCTGAAAATGCAGAGTCAATGACTGCAGAGGCTGCGGCTGCATTTGCTGCTGCAAGCGCAAAGTATGAAGAAGCTTCTGATTATACAACAGAGCAGCTCGTTGCTCTTACAGAAGAACTCAGCCAAACAGCTGCCATTATAAAGGTTCCATCACATGCAGGTGCTTCTGATGCTGCCCCTGTCGATATGACAGCAACTATAACTAACCCAAGCTTCGAGGCTGAGGATGGTCTCTATGGTTGGACATATTATAAGGGTGCTGACACTCAGGCTGCTGACAACAGCAATGCTACTTATACTGTTGAAAATGCTGATGGCGCAAAGGTCTTCAACACATGGAACGGTTCAACTCCAGAAGGTGGCTTCTACGTGTCACAGGTGATTCGTGCTCTTCCTGCTGGTACTTACAAGCTTACAGTTCTCGTGGCATCGGACCAGGGCAACTCAATCAGCGTAGGCGCAGAGGGTTCTGTTGAAGGCGTATTCTATGACAATGTAGCTGCAATGGCTAACGCTAAGGAAATCGGTGAAGACCTGTCTTGCATCTTCAAGCTTGCTGAGGGCGAAGACCTCACCATCAAGGTGTCAAGCCAGTCATGGTTCAAGGCCGATAACTTCCGTCTCGAGTACTACGGTACAGAGAGCACTCAGGAGCCAACAATCGTTGGAGTATCTGACATCGAGACAGCTGAAAGCCGCGAGGTCATTGGTATCTACAACGCAGCAGGTGTGAAGGTTAATGCTCCATCTAAGGGCATCAACATCATCCGCTACAACGATAATACTACTAAGACAGTTATCATCCGCTAATACTAAAAGATGATATATACTTTCATTAAGCGCAAGGTTTCGGCCTTGCGCTTTTCTTTTGTTTGAGAAAAATCATGGCTGTCGTGTAATAGGCATCGAGACATATTGTCTTTTACAGAATAAAGTATCCTAAGATGCTTGATCATATATCTTAATATACTTTGCCATATATCCTAAGATACTTGGTCTTTTATCTTAAGATGGACAATTCTCTGCCTTCATCTTGAGTGGAATGAATTTTTATGCGTTTTTTTGATACGATATCCATTCGTTTCAATTATTTTATCTATCTTTGCAACGAAACAACGAAAATAACGGTAATAAATCTATTAAGTATGAAAACAGATATAGAGATTGCTCGCGAATGCAAGTTGAGCAATATACAAGACATAGCCAAGTATGCAGGGATACCAGTCGATGAACTGGAGATGCACGGCAAGTATATAGCAAAGGTGCCAGACAGCCTTATCGACCCAGGGAAGGTGGCTAAGAGCAACCTCATCCTTGTCACTGCCATCACCCCGACTAAGGCAGGTATAGGCAAAACGACGGTCAGCATCGGTTTGGCTCTTGGCCTGAACAAGTTGGGCAAGAAGGCCATCTGCGCCTTGCGCGAACCATCTCTTGGCCCTTGCTTCGGAGTGAAGGGTGGAGCAGCAGGTGGCGGTTATGCACAGGTGTTGCCAATGGAGAAGATTAACCTCCATTTCACAGGCGACTTCCATGCTGTGACATCTGCCCACAACATGATATCGGCTCTTCTCGATAACTACATCTATCAGCATCGAGAGGAGGGCTTTGCCCTGAAGGAAGTGCTTTGGAAACGAGTGCTTGATATCAATGACCGCAATCTCCGCACCGTCATCACGGGTCTCGGCTCCAAGTCTGACGGCATACCAGCAGAAAGCGGCTTTGACATCACCCCAGCTTCGGAGATAATGGCCATCCTCTGTCTTTCAAAGAATCTTGACGACCTGCGCCGCCGTATAGGCAACATCATCCTTGGCATAAAGATTGACGACACACCGTTCCGTGTGAAGGATATGGGTGTTGACGGAGCTATCACCGTGCTTCTCATGGATGCCATTCATCCCAACCTTGTGCAGACGACCGAGCAGACACCTGCCTTCGTCCATGGCGGTCCGTTTGCCAATATCGCTCACGGATGCAATACCATCATTGCTACTCGCATGGCGATGACATTCTCTGACTATGTGGTGACAGAGGCCGGATTTGGAGCAGACCTCGGTGCTGAGAAGTTCTTTAATATCAAGTGTCGCAAGAGCGGTCTCCAGCCTAAGCTCACTATCGTGGTGGCCACGACCCAGGGATTGAAGATGCACGGAGGTGTATCTGTCGATAAGATAAAAGAACCTAATGCGGAGGGCTTGATGGAGGGATGCAAGAATCTTGACCGCCATATAGCCAACATGCAAAGTTTCGGCCAGAATGTAGTTGTTGCCTTCAACCGTTATGCCACAGACACAGATGAGGAGGTTGAACTTCTCCGCCGCCACTGTGAAGAACGTGGAGTAGGTTTCGCTGTCAACAATGCTTTTCTCGAAGGTGGCGAAGGTGCTAAGGAACTGGCGCAACTCGTCATAGACACTATTGAGAACAAGCCCTCAAACCCACTCATCCTCACCTACGATGATGCCGATGACATCAAGACAAAGATAGAGAAGGTATGCAAGAAAATCTATGGTGCTGACGGTGTCACATTCAGCAAGCCTGCTGAGAAGATGCTTCAGCGCATAGAGAAGTTGGGGCTTGAACATTTCCCTGTTTGCATAGCCAAGACTCAATATTCCTTCTCTGCGGATCAGACACTTTATGGTTGCCCGACAGGTTTCACCATCAATATCCGCGACCTTGTCATCAACTCGGGTTCGGAGATGATTGTAGCAATAGCTGGCACTATTATGCGAATGCCTGGCTTGAGCAAGTCTCCCCAGGCTGAGCGCATCACGATAGTGAACGGGCTGATAGAGGGATTGTCATAAATGCAAGAGGCTTTATGGCTTCTGTAACTTGCAATAATGATGCAATAATAAGATAAAGATATAATAATAGTAATACAATGGGTGGCCATCCGTTTTGGAAGGCCACCCATTCATATTACTGGGCATTTGACATGCTGCTTAAATATCTTGACCGCATTCTCCTTGCGCTCGGCCGTTAGGTCGGGCGTATCTTTTAGGGGGTAGGGGATGCCGAGTTGCTCATACTTGTATCGCCCCATGGTGTGATAAGGGAGTATCTCCACACGCTTTATGCAGGAATAGTGGGAGACATGCAGGGCGAGAGCCTTGAGACGCTCGTCGTCATCGGTGTAGCCTGGCACTACGACATGGCGCAGCCATGTTGGTTTGGCTATGCTCTCCAGATAGTCAAGGGTGGCTTGGTTGTTGGTGCGTGGCAGGCCTGTGTATGAAGGGTGAAGGCTGTCATCGAGTGTCTTGATGTCTAGCAAGATGAGGTCGGCCAGTGCAAGAGCCTGCCGCGCCTTGTCTCCTGCGATGATGCCAGTGGTGTCAATGGCCGTGTGGATGCCTGCCTCGTGGCATAGCTGGAGAAAGTGTATGAGGAAATCAGGCTGCATGAGCGGTTCGCCGCCTGTGCATGTGACACCTCCGCTCTTGATGAAGTTTTTGTATCGCTTCACCTCCGTGAGGAGTTCTTCGGGAGTCATCTCATATTGCGCTGGCCCGTCGGGGTTCCATGTGTCTGGATTGTGGCAGAAGGCGCATCGCATAGGACAGCCCTGGAAGAAGGCTACAAACCTTATTCCAGGGCCGTCGACTGTACCGAAGGACTCTAAACTGTGGAGTCTTCCTTTCATGTGTCGTGACTTGTTAGAGTGACCTGTTAGAGTGACTTGTTGATGGTGCGTGAGATGACATCGAGCTGCTGCTCACGAGTGAGCTTGACGAAGTTGACAGCATAGCCGCTGACGCGGATGGTGAGCTGTGGATACTTCTCGGGATGTTCCATTGCGTCTACGAGGAGCTCACGGTCGAAGACATTTACGTTGAGGTGGTGTCCGCCGTCAGGAGTGAAATAACCATCCATGAGGTTGACGAGATTAGCCACCTTTGTCTCATCTTCCTTGCCGAGAGTTGAAGGTGAGATGGCGAAGGTGTATGAGATGCCGTCGTGGCTGTGGTGGAATGGCAGCTTGGCTACTGATGAGAGTGCAGCCACAGCACCCTTGACGTCACGTCCGTTCATTGGGTTGGCTCCTGGTGCGAATGGCACGCCCTTTGGACGTCCGTCAGGTGTGGCACCCGTGTTCTTGCCATATACCACGTTGGATGTGATGGTGAGGAGAGACTGCGTAGGTATGGCATGACGGTAAGTCTCATGCTGGCGGAGGTATTCCATGAATTTCTCCGTAATCATTAGGGCGAGTTTGTCAGTCTTCTCGTCGTTGTTGCCGAATGGAAGTGTTGGTGTGCCTTCCTGCTCGAAGCCCACTGCTATGCCACGCTCATCGCGGATGATGCGCACCTTGCCGTACTTCACTGCTGCGAGTGAGTCTGTGACGATGGAAAGACCTGCTATACCAGTGGCGCGTGTGCGGATGACATCGCCGTCGATGAGTGCCATCTGGTAAGCTTCATAGTCATACTTGTCGTGCATGTAGTGGATAATCTTGAGAGCGTTGACGTATGTCTTGGCGAGCCAGCGCATCATGTTCTCAAACTTGTACATGAGTTCTTCATACTCAAGGTAGTCGCCAGTGATAGGTGCGAAGTCTGGACCAATCTGTTCGCCTGATATCTCATCGCGTCCGCCGTTGATGGCATAGAGGAGACACTTGGCGAGGTTGGCGCGTGCACCGAAGAACTGCATCTGCTTGCCTATCTTCATTGGGCTTACGCAGCATGCGATGCCGTAGTCGTCGCCATAGTCAGGGCGCATGAGGTCATCGTTCTCATACTGGATGGCAGAGGTCTTGATAGACATGTGAGCGCAGTACTTCTTCCAGTTCTCTGGCAGGTTTTGTGCCCACAGCACAGTGAGGTTTGGCTCTGGGGCAGGGCCGAGATTGTCGAGAGTGTGGAGGAAGCGGAAGGATGTCTTTGTGACCATGGTGCGTCCGTCCACACCCATGCCGCCGATAGACTCAGTCACCCATACA
This sequence comes from Bacteroidaceae bacterium, assembly GCA_036303125.1. Lineage (GTDB taxonomy): Bacteria > Bacteroidota > Bacteroidia > Bacteroidales > Bacteroidaceae > Minthosoma. Next base: position 16,049 of record JAXJBE010000190.1, on the reverse strand, counting down.
GGGTCGCCGGAGAAGAGGTCGTTATACTCAGGTGTGCGGAGGAAGCGCACGATACGGAGCTTGATGATGAGTTGGTCGATGAGTTCCTGGGCTTCTTCCTCGGTGAGCTTGCCTTCCTTGATGTCCTTCTCAATGAAGATGTCGAGGAATGTGCTGACGCGTCCGATGGACATGGCGGCTCCGTCTTGGTCTTTGACAGCGCCGAGGTAGCCGAAGTATACAAACTGCACAGCCTCGCGTGCGTTCTGTGCCGGACGGGTGACGTCAAATCCATAGTTGGCGCACATCTTGACGAAGCTCTTCAGCGCAGCTATCTGCTCTGATGTCTCTTCGCGCTGCTGGATGCACTCTTCTGTCATCTCCTGGATGTCGAGGCGGTCGAGGAAACGCTTTCTTTCTTCAATGAGGTTGTCCACGCCGTAGAGGGCTATGCGGCGGTAGTCGCCGATGATGCGTCCGCGTCCGTAGGCATCTGGCAGACCTGTGATGATGTGGGCGTGGCGTGCGGCGCGTATGTCCTTGTTATATGCGGAGAAGACACCCTCATTGTGTGTCTTGCGATAACGGGTGTAGATTTCCTTTGTGGCAGGGTCAAGTTCATATCCGTATGCCTTGAGAGCTGTCTCCACCATGCGTATGCCTCCCTTGGGGAAGATACCTCGTTTGAGCGGCGCGTCTGTCTGCAGGCCGACGATGACCTCGTTGTCTTTGTCGATGTAGCCTGCTCCGTAAGTGTCAATAGATTGTGGCAGTTTCTGTTCTGCATCATACACGCCCTTCTCTCTCTCCACCTTAAACATCTCTGTGAGCTTGTCCCACAGTGCTGTTGTCTTGGCTGTAGGGCCTGCGAGGAATGATTCGTCGCCAGTGTAGGGGGTGTAGTTGTGCTGGATGAAATCGCGTACATTGATTTCGCGCTTCCACATGTAGCCTTCAAAACCTTCAATTTGATTTGATAACTTCATAATAGAATAAAGTTTGAGGGTTAATAATTATTATCTGTCGAAATATATAGTCGTTATATTTTCCTGTCTTTATGGCAGCCCCGGCATTTATAGCAATCCAGGTGATTCTATTGACTTGGCTATTCTATTGATTATAGTAGTCCTTATAGCCATGGTAATCCTGGTTGTTCTGTTGTTGCTGGTCATTCCTTGGATGCTACCCTTATTTTAAGAGAGTGCAAAGTTACGACTTTTTTGCAGGGTGGCAATGTTTTTCATGCTTATTAAGCAGTAAATTTTTGAATTCTTTGTATGGGAAGACAAAAAAGATTAACTTTGCCGCTGATTGCTAAATGGAGCTTGTGGGGCTGGCTTGGGCAAGATGAATTAAGCCAGTTCCTTCTGCCATCTCTCGGAGTGTATCTGGCTTCTGCCATTTCCCAGAGTGCAATCAGACCGATTCTGACTGAAACAATGACTGTACTAACGCAATATTAACTCGGTCCGTGAGACTGATATTTTTACTAAAACAATGAAAGAAGCTAACTTTTTCGCTGTCGACCTTGGAGCCACAAGCGGACGAACCATCTTGGGCACAGTGGCTGATGGCAGGTTGATTCAGCGTGAACTCACTCGTTTCCCTAATAAGATAATACAGACGGGAGGCCATTTCTACTGGGATATCTATGCTCTCTACGATGAGATAATACGTGGATTGAAGGTTGTGGCCGAGCAAGGCATAGAGATTGCATCTATCGGCATAGACACATGGGGAGTGGACTTCGTCTTCATAGGCAAGGATGGCGGTCTGCTTCGCAATCCTTATTGCTACCGCGATCCACATACAAATCATGCCATGGAGGACTATTTCCGTCTTGTGCCCAAAGAGAAGGTGTATGAGAAGACGGGCATACAGTTCATGCAGTTCAATTCACTCTTTCAGCTCGCAGCCCTCAGACAGGCCGGATGTTCGGCTCTTGAAGCGGCTGGCAAGATACTCTTTGTGCCTGACGCTCTGATGTATATGCTGACTGGCGAGGCGGTATGTGAATACACCATACTCTCCACCAGCCAGTTTCTTGACCCGCGCACCAAGCGCATTGACCCCGAACTTGTTGGAGCTATCGGCCTTGATGAGACTATGTTTGGCCGTTATGTCAATCCGTGTGACAGGGTGGGGTGTCTCACTCCCGAAGTGCAGGAGATGACGGGGCTTGGCGCTGTGCCAGTGGTGGCTGTGGCTGGCCACGACACAGGAGCTGCCGTGGCATCTGTCCCTGCGGCCAACCCTCATTTTGCTTATCTCAGTTGTGGCACATGGTCGTTGCTTGGCATAGAGGTCAAGGATGCCATCATCAATGCCAAGAGCTTTGAATACAACTTCACCAACGAGGGCGGCATAGAGGGCACCACCCGTTTTCTGAAGAATATCTGCGGCATGTGGATATTCGAGCGTTGCAGGAAGGAATGGACAGACGCTCCGTCTGACATACCCGCGCTCATCGAGGACAGCATACAGGCTCCTGCCTTTCAGTGCTTCATCAATCCCGATGCCCCCGACTTTGCCAACCCTGTCAGCATGGTTGAGGCCATACGCCACTATTGCGAGAAGACAGGACAGCATGTGCCGCAGGACTATCGCGAGATGACACGCTGCATCTTTGAGAGCCTTGCCCTCAGATACCGTCAAGTGATGGGCTATCTGAAGGAACTCTCGCCCGTGGCCATTGAGAAACTGCATGTCATTGGCGGCGGCTCACGCAATAGCCATCTGATGCAGTTCACGGCCAACAGCACCGGTCTCCCCGTTGTGGCAGGTCCTGTCGAGGGGACGGCTATCGGCAATATCATGCTGCAGGCTAAAGCTGCGGGCATGGTCAGCGACATGTTTGAGATGCGCCGCATCATAGCCGACTCCATTTCACTCACCTTTTATTCGCCTCAAGACACCGAGGCGTGGGACAAGGCTTACGAGAGGTTTGAGCGATTGTAGGCTGCGGATGGTGGAGCTATCATGGCTTGAATAGCATGCATAGCTTAAATAGCAGGTATAGCCATTATCAAGAGAATCCAATTATTAACTTAACAACCAATATTACTCAAATGAAAGAAGAACTTATCAGCAAGGCATATCAGGTGGCTCAGGCTCGCTATGCCGAAATCGGTGTTGACACGGAAGCTGTGCTCAAGCAGCTTCAGGATTTCCATCTCTCACTCCACTGCTGGCAGGCAGATGACGTGCATGGTTTTGAGGTGCAGGCTGGCTCCATGAGCGGCGGCATCCAAAGCACAGGCGACTTCCCTGGCGCGGCGCGCAACATTGATGAGCTCCGTGCTGACATCCTGAAGGCCAAGAGCCTCATTCCGGGCAGTCACCGCCTCAATCTACACGAGATATATGGCGACTTCAAGGGCAAGGTCGTTGACCGCGATGAAGTCACAGTCGAATATTTCCAGTCATGGATAGACTGGGCCAAGGAAAACAATACCCTCCTCGATTTCAACTCCTCTTCCTTCTCTCACCCCAAGAGCGGCTCTCTCTCCCTCTCCAATCCAGATGAGGGAATACGCCGTTTCTGGGTGGAGCACACCAAGCGCTGCCGCGACATAGCCAACGCTATGGGCGAGGCTCAGGGCGACCCTTGCATCATGAATCTCTGGGTGCATGACGGCTGCAAGGACGTGAGCGTCAACCATGCTCTCTATCGCCGCCTGCTCAAGCAGTCGCTGGACGAAATCTTTGAGAAGAAGCAACCAATGATGAAAGACTGCATCGAGGGCAAGGTCTTCGGCATCGGCCTGGAGAGTTTCACCGTGGGCAGCCACGATTTCTATACTGCCTACGCTGCTCAGAACGACAAGCTCCTCACCATCGACACGGGTCACTACCACCCCACGGAGTCTCCTGCCGACAAGGTAAGCGCGGTGCTCCCGTTCATCAACGAGCTGATGCTCCATGTCAGCCGTCCTGTCCGCTGGGACTCAGACCATGTCACCATCATGGACGACCCGACGCAGGAACTCTTCTTCGAAATCGTGCGTGCCGATGCTCTCGACCGTGTGCACTATGGCCTTGACTTCTTCGATGGCTCCATCAACCGCCTCGGAGCATACGTCATCGGTTCGCGGGCAGCTCAGAAGTGCATGCTCCGCGCCCTCCTCGAACCTCGTCAGCTCATCTCTCGCCTTGAACTTGCAGGCGAAGGCTATAAGGTGCTCGCTCTCATTGAGGAGCAGAAGGCTATGCCATGGCAGGCTGTCTACGACGAGTTCTGCGTGCGCAACGGTGTGCCTGTCGGCGCTGACTTCATGGCCGACATAGATGAATATGTGGCCGCAGTGACAAGCAAGAGATAAGGAGAGGGAAGTGTATGGCTAAATCGTCTTTGAAGAGCACCCTTGCGGTCTCTCTCAACAATTATCTTGATGCTGGCGCCATCGTGGCAGGAGGGTCGGGCATCAGCCTTTGGCAGAACTATCTCGGCCTCTCGGAGATGCACCTTGGCTGGCTCAATGCCATCAGCGCCAACGCTCTTGGTGCAGCCATCGGAGCTATCATCGGCGGATTCCTTGCCGACAAGTTCGGGCGCAAGTTCATCTTCACCTACAACCTGCTTGTCTACATGCTCGGCGTGCTCACCATCATGCTCTCTGTGTGCTTCCCCATGCTCCTCGCCGGATTCCTCATCACGGGCATCTCGGTGGGCATCGGTGTGCCAGCTTCATGGACTTATATATCAGAAAGTTCGGAGGTGAATAACCGCGGACGCAACATCTGCATCTCTCAGATGTCGTGGGGCTTCGGCCCTATGATTATCCTGCTGATGGGCATGCTCTTCGCTCCAGGCGGTTATCTGTATGGCCCCGTCGAGTCGCTGGCTCATGCCGTCATCGGCGCTGACGCAGCTGCGGCCGCCGTGGAGGTGTTCAGCTCGCGAGTGGTCTTCTTCACCCTTCTTGTCATAGCTTTCATAGCCTGGCTCCTTCAGCGCCAGCTTGAAGAGAGCGCGGAGTTTGAGGCCTCAAAGCATCAGGCCAAGGAGCAGGGCGAGCAGTCGGGACTCATGCGGTCTTTCTCATTGCTCTTATCCAACAAGACGGCTGTGAAGAGCGTGCTCTTCCTTGCCGCCATCTACCTCACGTGGAATCTTGTGGCAAGTGTCATGGGCTTCTTCTCCCCTCATATCTGCGAGACGGCGGGGGGCGTGAGCAATGAGTACGCCAACTGGATGAACTGCATACAGTGGGCTACGGTGGTGGCTGTCACGTTTGTCATCTCGCACATCATCGACCGCACTAACCACAAGTTGCTCTATACCCTCGGACTCCTCTTCGCCATTGCCACATGGGTGCTTGTCGTGGGTGTCGGCGTCAATGGCGAGGCCACGCTGTGGGCATTCGTCATCCTGTGGGGATTGAATGGCGGCGTCTCAGTGCAGATATTCTATGCCCTGTGGGGTTCAGAGCTGTTTCCTGCCAAGTTCCGCGCAGGAGCGCAGGGACTCATGTTCTTCATCGTCCGCGGACTCTCAGCGGCATGGGGTCTTGTCTTCACATATATATATGGTGAGAATGGCGAAGGCTTCACTATTGCAGCCTACTGCATGATAGTGCTGCTCCTCATCTCACTCGTAGTGGGTGTCATCGGATGTCCCAACACACGTGGCAAGTCGCTCGACCAGATTGTCAAGGAGAGATACGGGGATGAGTTCTGACTCTGGCTGCATGGCAGATGAATAAGATATCGTTTAAGACAGAAAAAAGATATAAACATGAAAAGTATTCTTGAAGGCCGCCCAGGATTGGAGGCGGTGATAAATCAGATTGCGGAGGTGACTGGCTATCTCTGGCAGAAGGGATGGGCTGAGCGCAATGGCGGCAACATCACCGTCAATGTCACAGAGTTTATGGATGAGGACTGCAAGGCAATGCCTGCCATCGCTCCCGTCAAGCAGATTGGCATGGTGCTGCCTCACCTCAAAGGCAAGTATTTCTACTGCAAGGGCACGGGCAAGCGCATGCGTGACTTGGCGCGCTGGCCAATGCAGAACGGCTCTATAGTGCGCATCTGCGATGACTGCGCCAGTTATGAGATTATAGCGGACGAACCTGTAGTGCCTACATCTGAGCTGCCTACCCACCTCGCTCTCCAGAATTATCTCTTGGAGACTGGCTCATGCTACAAGGCCACTCTCCACACTCATCCTATCGAACTCGTGGCCATGTCGCACATTCAGCGTTTCCTCCGTGGCGATGAGATGACGCGTGTGCTCTGGTCGATGATACCCGAGACGCTCGCTTTCGCCCCTCTTGGCATTGGCATAGTCCCCTATGGCCTGCCAGGCTCTGTGCCGTTGGCTGAGGCTACGCTCGAACAAATCAAGACTCATGATGTGGTGCTCTGGGAGAAGCACGGCACAGTGGCTGTCGGTGAGGACATCATGGATGCCTTTGACCAGACGGATGTGCTCTGCAAGGCTGCCAACATCTACATGTGCGCACGTAACATGGGCAGTGAGCCTGACGGCATGACGGCCGAGGCAATGAAGGAGGTGCAGGACGTGTTCAACCTCCCGAAGACTCGCGTGAAATGACATGGCAGATTGCGGGATTCGCGAGGATGTGCAGCATAGGCTTATCTCCGCGTTTAGCGTATGTGTACAATGCCCGATACATACCCGTTTTTTCCGCTAAGCCCACAACCCCTTGGGAGCAGGCTCCCGAGGGGTTGTGAGCTTGCTCCCGAGGGGTTGTGGGCAGGCCCATTTGGGGTTGTGAGCTTGCCCGATTGGAACATTGGGTCTGCTCACCCGAAATGTTGGGCAGAATGATGCTTTTTTGTTCGCAAAACCCATCAAAAGAACTCAGCGCCTCATCTCACGATGGGGCGCTGAGCGTTTAACTAATCTTTTCTAACGTGTATGTCTAACGTCTATGTTTGCGGAGGCAGGTGCTGTCTCTCGCTTATGAATTGTAAAGAGCTGTTGGCTCTTGCTTAATTCGCAAAGATGTGCTTTTTAATCATCTTTTGGATGTTGTCAGGCGAGGGCTGGGCTGCCTTGCACTTGTCCACGATGTGCTGGGTGAGTTCTTCTGGCATGTCTACGACTTTCCTCCATTGGTCGCGTCTGTTTTTCCATTTGCCTTTGAACGAAACCTTGTCTATCCATTCCCATTTAGTTTCCTCTCGTCCCATCTCGCTATATTGTCCGTTCTTTAGATAATAAGTGCCGTATTCGTGGGGGAGGATTATGTAGGTGTTGTTTCCACCTTTTCCCTTCCCCTTTGCAATTTCTGCGCAGGCGTATTCTCCGTTGGCACGGTATACCTTGATTTGGGTGTAATTGTCGCTGATGAGGTTGCGATTCTCGCCTTCATACATCATGGAGGTCATAACCCATACACCGACGATTTCCTTGTCGCTGATTTTCTGTTGCGCTGATGCAAGGCTTGGGTTCAGCCATGCGAGGAACATGATGGCGATGAGTGCCACGCTGTTTCTGAATGATGTTTTCTTCATAATAGAATTAGGTTTTGATGAATGTCTCGCTATGTTGCGATTCATTCGGTTAATAATGCGATTTCCATGTCAAGGCATGCGGCTCTTGAAGGATTTCGCTGGCAAAGGTAGAATGTTTCGCTGATGTGGCCAAGAAATCTTGTTTGCATTAAATTGGCAAACGGAATAATCAGGGAATGAGGGTTTGCAAGGTGTTTGCAGTGGACTTTGCAAATGGTTGTCAGAAAAGATGTAACAGGCTTATAATGAACGGATAAACTCGTCCCAGTCTTTGCTGCTACCTTTCTTCCCGAAGACTTTCATGTAGAGGCGGCTTCGGATGCTGCTGATGGTGCTAACGTCTTTGCAGAGCACATTAGCAATCTCAGAAGGTGAAGCGTTGAGTTTGAGAAGATGGCATACTTGCATCTCTACCTGCGACATGCTGTGGAGCGAGAGCAGTGTGCTTGTGAAGCGTGGGTAGATGCTTTTGAATCTGTCATCGATGCCGTCCCAGTCCGCTTGGCTCAGACGCTCACCGTTGCTCATCTTCTTTCGTAGCGAGATGTAGAAGTCGCTGTTGTGAAATTCTTCCTCCACTGTATCCATTGCCTCACGCACAGGTCGGGGCATGGCTTGCTGCTCTTGTTCTATCCGCAGGAGTTCTTGCTCCACGCGCTTTTTATTCTTGCGGAGGTTGCGGACATAATGCAGTATGGCCAGCAGGGCGAGTATGATGGATGTCAAGACGTAGATGAGGGTGTGATTGTAGGTTTTCAACTCTCGCTCGGCATAGGAGAACACGTATCTGCACGAATAATCCAGGTGGTCGTTGGTGTCGTTTTTGATGATATCGATTATGGTTCTGACCTTCTCTTCTTCATAATTGTTGGTGGTTTTCCATGTATACTTGCATCCGTTCTGCTGAATCACTATGGTTGAGTCGTTTTTTACGGTAAGTGGATATAAGTCATTGTCTTGCAGGTAGAGGTAGTTGTTTTGGCCTTTGTCAATCATTGTGTAGCTTTCGGCTCTTGATGGCATGACCATGGTGCCGTTGGGGACGGTCACTACTTGGCATTCGTAGTAACAGCTGTCATCGTAGATGCGCAGCCACCCTGAGTTGTTGTGGGGGAACTTGTTTTTTATGCCTTGGGGAAGTAGTGTGCTTTCCAGTGTCCATGTGCCGTTGAGGGCAAAGTCTGTGCTGTCTTTCTTGGGGGCGCATGAGATGAGGGTTAGTGATAAGATGAAGATCAGTGCGGTCAAATTTTTCATGTGTATAGAAGTAATGTGTGTTGTGTGCCCTTTTGTGTGATGGCCTAATATGGCTAAGCTGATTTGTGGGCTTATCTAAATGAATTAATAATGGCTGTAATAACTAAGAACGGTGCGAATTCTCATATGAAAAAAGGGAACATGCGCATGCACGTTCCCTTGTCTTATTGTGTGAGAGTTTGAGTGCCCCTCATATTACTCGGCTGGAGTCTCAGCTGGAGTTTCCTCTGTTGCAGGAGTCTCCTTTGCTGCAGGAGCTGGCTCTGCTGCTGGAGCTGCTGTGCCGTCCTCGTTGACTACTTCGAATGGGATGACAACAGACACTTCGCGATGGAAGTGTGCTACTGCCTCGAAGCTGCCGAGGGTCTTGGCTGCCTTGACAACGATGAGCTTGCTGTCAATGTCGAGTCCCTTCTCTGCGAGTGCTGCTGCTATCTCCTTGGCGCCTACGGAGCCGTAGATGTTCTTGCCTTCAGACACCTTGGCCTTGATGGTGAGAGATACACCGTTGAACTTGCTTGCTCTCTCTTCAGCGTCAGCCTTAATCTTTGCAATCTTATGCGCACGCTGCTTCAGTTCCTCGTTGAGTTGCTTCACAGCCTTGGCTGTGGCGAGCACTGCAAAGCCTTGAGGAAGAAGATAGTTGCGGCCATAACCGTCCTTCACTGTGAGGATTTCGTCCTTGTAACCAAGGCCGTTAACGTCTTTCTTGAGAATGATTTTCATACTGTCTTACCTCCTTTTTATTATTTCAACAAGTCTGTTACGAATGGCAGGAGTGCAAGGTGACGGGCACGCTTCACTGCCTGTGCTACGCGGCGCTGGTACTTGAGAGAAGTGCCTGTGATGCGGCGTGGGAGAATCTTGCCCTGCTCGTTGAGGAACTTCTTGAGGAACTCAGGATCTTTGTAGTCGATGTACTTGATGCCGCTCTTCTTGAAACGGCAATACTTCTTCTTCTTAACGTCTACTGTTGCTGGAGTTAAGTATCTGATTTCTGATGGTGCTGCCATGATTATGCCTCCTTCTTCTGGTTACGACGCTTCTCAGCGTATGCTGCTGCGTACTTTTCGTTCTTAACTGTGAGGTAGCGGAGCACGCGCTCGTCGCGGCGCATCTGCAACTCTAATTTAGCAATCACTGTCGGCTCAGCCTTAAATTCAATCATCTGGTAGAAGCCAGAGACTTTCTTCTCGATGGGATAAGCGAGTGTCTTCAGACCCCAGTTCTCTGTGCTGATAATCTCAGCGCCTTTCTCCTTGAGGTAGTTGACAAACTTATCTGCCGCTTCCTTCATCTGAACATCAGACAAAACGGGAGTTAGAATGAAAACGGTTTCGTATTGATTCATAAGATCAATAATGTAAGTTTTGTGGTTATAAATAATGTTTACTCTGCTCTGCTTGTCGCAAAAGCGGTGCAAAGGTACGAAGAATAAATGGATTTTGTGGCATGGGAAGGCTGTTTTTTGAGAAAAAATGATGTTTTTGAGCATAAAACAACATTTTGTTGGCTAAAAGTTTCGCAGTGTCGAGAAAAAGTAGTTATTTTGTAGGTCAAAAGAGTTGGCATGCAGGGACTCTGTATCTGGCAGGCTGACAAATGATTTTATCGTTACACTTGTAAACGCTGAAGAGTGAGTGTACTAACAAAATAAATAACATATAAATACAATGAAAAAGAATATTGGCATCTTACTTATCGCATTGGGTGCTCTGCTGCAGATTCTCAGTGCGCTCGTTCCAGCTATGGGTGACATGGCTGACCAGAACTTCTATACATGGGGTAGTCTTGGACTTATCATCATCGGTCTCTTGACTCACATCTATGTCAACAAGAAGCAGGAGGCGTGATAGGAATCAGGGATAGAGGATTGATGGTTTGTCACTGATTCTATTCTATAATATCAAAGGTGCCCCATTGCTAAGGAATACAATGAAGGCGGGTTGCTTGTAGCAATCCGCCTTCATTGCGTTTTGTCGTTGGTGAAACTCTGACTTTATTGGGGTGAGAGTCTTTTCACCTCTTGTGGACTTTATTTCTTTGAGTGTGTGTCAGGCTCGGAGATGACGAGCTTGTAGCCCTTGCCGTGTACGTTGATGATTTCCACCTTGTCGTCAGCCTTGAGATGCTTGCGCAGCTTGGTGATGTACACGTCCATGGAGCGCGCATTGAAATAGTTGTCGTCAATCCAGATGGTCTTGAGGGCATAGTCGCGCTGGAGGAGTTCGTTGGGACGGTTGGATAGAAGTGTGAGGAGTTCTGCTTCCTTTGTGGTGAGCTTTGTCTCTGTGCCTTTGTAGGTGAGTGTCTGCTTCTGAGTGTCGAAGGTGAAGCCGCCGATGGTTCGTATGGCAACGTCCTTGCTTTTCTTGCCGCGGACGCGGCGCAGGATGGCCTCGATGCGGTATACCACTTCTTCCATGGAGAAGGGCTTTGTGATGTAGTCGTCGGCTCCGAGTTCGAATCCTTCGCGCACGTCTTCCTTGAGGTTCTTGGCTGTGAGGAACATGAATGGAGTGTCGGGATTGATTTCTCGGATGCGGCGGGCGAGGGTGAAGCCGTCCATGCGTGGCATCATGACATCAAGGATGCAGAGGCTGTATTCGTCCGTTTCGAAGGTTGCGAGGCCTTCTTCGCCATCTTGACAGAGTGTGGTGTTGTAGCCTTTGGCTTCGAGGTATTCGCGAAGGAGCATGCCTAAGCTTTCGTCGTCCTCACACAGGAGGATGTTGACCTCATTGAGTTTGTTGTCTGAAATCATAGTCGGTAGTTTTTTATATGTGTTGATAATATTGTTGGCTCTTTGTGTGCTGGGCTGTTTATTCATCATTCTTCAGCTTGATGATGAACTTTGTGCCGATGCCATATTCGCTTTCGGCTGTGATGGTGCCCTTGTGGTCTTTGACTATCTTGTGCACGTAGGCCAGTCCAAGGCCGAATCCTTTGACGTCGTGGAGATTGCCAGTATGCACTCGGTAGAAGCGGTCGAAGATGCGCTTGAGGTCTTCTTTCTTTATGCCTATGCCGTTATCCTTTATGGATATGCAGAGATGTCCTGGCTCGTTCCATGTCTCTACGACGAGTTCCAAGTCTGCGTCGGGGCGTTTATATTTGACGGCATTGTCCATGAGGTTGAAGATGACATTGGTGAAGTGCATGTCGTCAACGCATGTCGTGGGCGAGGTGGCTTGCAGTTTAGTGATTATTTTGCCATGGTTTTTCTCGACTTTGAGGGCGAAGGTGTGGCATACGCTTGCGATGAGTTCGTTGATGTCGACCTCTTTCATGTGCAGGTTGGCCTGCTGGTTGCTGTACATTGACATCTGTAGCACTTTCTCCACTTGGAAACGCAGCCGCTTCGTCTCGTCAATGATGGTTGAGGTGAGTCTTTGGGTGAGGGCTGGTGTCTTTTTGATGGTGTCATCACCCAGCATCTGTGCGGCGAGGGATATGGAGGAGATGGGGGTCTTGAACTCGTGGGTCATGTTGTTGATGAAGTCATTCTTGAGTTCGGTGAGCTTCTTCTGCCTGACGAGCTGCGTGAGCGTCATGATGAGGGTGATGAGGAGTATCAGTGTGAAGACGACTGATGGCATGATGAACCACATGGAGCGCCAAATGTAATGGCTGAGGTCTGGGAAGTGGACTTCCAGTGTGCCTCCGCTTTGTACGGGGTCGTTCTTGAAGAGTGGCTCTGTGAAACTGTGGGATGAGCCTTTTTCTTCGTATTCGGTGCATTGGTAGACTTTCTGCCCGTTGTTGTTGTATACGGTGAAGTGGTAGGGGATGCTTATGCCGTTGTTGTTGAGCTCGGCATTAAGTATTTGGTCGAGTTCGATGAAATCGATGCGTCGTTCTAATGGACTGTCACTGGCTGTGTAGAGGATGCTGTAGATGACATCTTCAATGAGGTTTTTCTCGGTGGCATAGCGCAGTGCCATGATTTCTTCGAGCGAACGTTTGCGGTCATTCTTGCTTGTGGCTCTTTTGGTGAAGTACTTGTCGGATAGGTTGGTGCTGGCTGTTGTCTCTCTCGAACGGAAGACGCTGCCGTCTTTGGCTGTGGCCTGATGTGTGCGCTGCACGATTGTGGAGTCGGTGCTGGTGTGTATGGAGTCCACCACTGTTGTTATGCCTGGCGCAGCGTTGGGACCTTGTTCCAGATAGCGCTTGGCTTCTGAGAGCTCGAGCTTGCGGGCTGTCTCGTAGAGACTGCGTCTGGTTGCCTCCATGAAGTATTCGTAGCGCATGGTTGTTATCTCCTCAATGTAGCGCACCTGAAGTATCAGGAGGCTGGCGAGTGATATTCCCATTACGGTTACGAGTATGATGATTGTTGGCTTTTTCATAAGTGGACATTGTGATTACTCTGCAAATATACCACTTGTGTTTAACTAAGGAAGGATATTTAACGGAGTAAAATGAAATACTATCGTTATTTTTATTGAATTTAACTCATGTTTCTTAAACAACTTGTGTTTTTCATAATTATAAATAGGATAGTATGGGAAACAATGAAGCCAGAGACGCTGTTATGTGTCTCTGGCTTCTATTTGCGAGGTGTATAGTGTGATGGATTGGTTTAATCCTCGTCCTTGCTCTGCTCTTCAAACTCTTTCATGAGTTTTTGCTGGAGGTCTGTTGGTACCAGTTCGTAAGATGCGAACTTCATGATGAAGCTGGCGCGTCCGCCTGTGATGGAACTGAGTGTGGTGGAATAGCTGGAGAGGCTCTTGAGTGGAACTTTGGCGATGAGTTTTTCGTAGCCGTTCTCGCTTTCGCTGCCGATAATCATGCCTCGGCGTCCCTGGAGGTCAGACATCACATCGCCCATTTTGTCGCCTGGCACGAACACCTCAACATCGTAGATGGGCTCGAGAAGTTTTGGCCCAGCTTCTTTGAAGGCATCGGAGAAGGCATGTCGGCCTGCGAGCATGAAGGATAGCTCGTTGGAGTCTACTGGGTGCATCTTGCCGTCATAGACGATGACGCGGACATCGCGTGCGTATGAACCGGTGAGCGGGCCCTGTTCCATGCGGCTCATGATGCCTTTGAGGATGGCTGGCATGAAGCGTGTGTCGATGGCTCCACCCACAACTGAGTTGATGAAGACGAGTTTCCCGCCCCATTCGAGGTCTACTTCTTCCTTGCCCTTAACGTTGATTTTGAACTCTTGGTTGCCAAACTTGTATGATGTTGGGTCGGGCATGCCGTCGTAGTATGGCTCGACGATGAGGTGTACCTCGCCAAACTGTCCTGCACCGCCAGACTGTTTCTTGTGGCGGTAATCTGCACGAGCGGCCTTTGTGATGGTCTCGCGGTATGGTATCTTTGGCTCATCGAAGCGAATGGATATCTTCTCGTTGTTCTCTAAGCGCCATTTGAGTGTGCGGAGGTGGAATTCGCCCTGTCCCTTAACGAGGGTTTGCTTGAGTTCCTTTGACTGCTCGAGAATCCATGTCGGGTCTTCCTGAGCCATCTTTTGGATGGCTGCTACCATTTTTTCAGTATCGGCCTCGTTGACCGCTTTGACAGCGCGGATGTATTTGGGGTTAGGATATTTGACGAAGTTGAAGCGATTGTCGCAGTCTTTGCCGGCGAGAGTGTTGCCTGTGCGCACATCTTTCAGTTTGACTGTGCAGCCGATGTCACCAGCAACGAGCTCTTCCACCTTGATGCGGTTTGCGCCTGCGCAGGCGAAGATTTGAGCCATGCGTTCCTTGGAGCCGCGGTCGGTGTTGGTGAGATCATCGCCCTCGTGCACTGTGCCTGACATGACTTTGAAGTATTGTACGCCGCCGATGTGTGGCTCGTTGGCTGTTTTGAAGAAGTAGAGTGAGGTGGGTGCCTTTGGGTCTGGTTGGACTTCCTCTCCGCGAGTGTTGTGTACCTGCGGCATCTCATCAACGAATGGGACTACATTGCCGAGGAACTCCATGAGTCGGCGTACGCCCATGTCCTTTGTGGCACACACGCAGAAGACTGGGTACATGGATCTTGTGGCGAGGCCTTTGCGGATGCCTGTACGTAGTTCGTCTTCTGTTAGTGTTTCCGTGTCGAAGAACTTCTCCATGAGTTCTTCATCGTTTTCGGCGGCTGCTTCAACGAGGGCGCGGTGCATGGCCATGGCCTTCTCCTTCTCCTCTTCTGGTATGTCTTCAATGGTTGGTTCGCCGCCTTCTGGCTTCCATGTGTATTTCTTCATGAGAAGCACATCAATGAGTGAATTGAAGTTTGGACCTTCGTTGAGGGGATATTGAATTGGGATGACTTTAGAACCGTAGATGTCAATGAGGTTGTCAAGCACTTGGTGGTAGTCAAATTTCTCGGAGTCGAGTTGGTTGACGAGGAAGATGACGGGTTTGCCGAGTTTCTCTGTGTAGCGGAAGTGGTTTTGTGTTCCTACTTCAGGACCGTACTGTCCGTTGATGAGTAGCAGGGCTGTGTCTGTTACGTTGAGGGCTGTCATGGCTGCTCCGACAAAGTCGTCTGCTCCAGGGCAGTCGATGATGTTGAGTTTTTTATTGTTCCACTCTACGTGAAATACTGTAGAGAATACGCTGTATCCATATTCTTGTTCTACAGGGAAGTAGTCGCTCACTGTGTTTTTTGCTGTGATGCGTCCGCGTCTGCTTATGATGCCTGCTTCGTAGAGCATGGCCTCGGTGAGGGTTGTCTTGCCAGCACCGTCATTGCCAAGTAGGGCGATGTTCTTGATCTCGTTGGTTTGGTATACTTTCATTGTGGGTTAGGGTAATATTTGTTGGTTAATAAATCTGGTTGGTTGTGTTTGTTTTTCAAACTGGCGATAAAATTACGGCTTTTTATCTAAACTGGAATGATGTTTTATTATGTTGTACAGCATTTTTCCATGTAATTAATGATTTTTATTTGTGTGAGTGCCATTGCAATGGCCAAAATATGTTATCTTTGTATAAGTAAGTGGGTGTTTGCTGTTGATTTTTATCAGAGAATAACCTACTACGTCAATATAAGATAATTTTGAACAACTACTTACCATACTAAACGACTGTATAAGGTAAGAGTGGATATATACTTGAATATTTAAAGATTTATAGTGACATGGCTGGAATTTATGTGCATGTGCCATTTTGCAAGACTCGCTGCATCTATTGCGGCTTTTATTCGACTACAGACCTTTCTCGTGTGCCGCAATATGTGGATAGGGTTGTTTGCGAACTGAACGAGCGATGCGGCTATCTTAATGGTGAGATGGTCGACACTGTTTACTTTGGTGGCGGCACACCGTCAATACTTGCGGTTGACGATATTAAGAGAGTCTTGGATTCTATATATAATATATC
>JAXJBE010000189.1:0-8316 GCA_036303125.1 Bacteroidaceae bacterium | reverse complement strand
CAGTTTCGTGCACAACTGCATGGGGTTATCGATGTAAAGTTCTTCTTATTCAGACTCTCAAAGATATTTGGCTAAACACAGGTTTTTGCAGGTGCGCCAACATTCTTTTAATCATTTCCTGCCTGTTGCTCGCAGTTGCTCACTCACAGACAGAAAACAGTTTAGACCTTTGCAAAGAAGGTTTTTACGCTCAATACTGCAATGGGGAGAGCCATGTCAGTATTGACAGTTTGGACAAGGTGTATTATGCCTATAAAGGCGAAATGACAGACACGCTGCGCTCCAACTCAATTTCGTTCATGCGTGCCAGTGCTGATTTGCATTCTGTAGGCAAGGTGGCATTGCCTGTGTCCAGATACGTGATGATGACAGATGAAGTTGAACCCGGCAAACTTCAGGAGACTCTTTATGTTATGCAGGACTCGCTGAATAAGTCCGCATGCGAAAAGCTGAAGAAGAAATATGGTTGCAGGCCGCTTGGCAATGATACAGTCCTCATTCCAGCCAAATGGTTTACCGGCCAGATAGTTCATCTCTATGCCCCTTTTGTGTATGGCAACAGCATCGTGGCTCGGTATATCCGCAAGGCAACCTACCGCAACGGCATTGAGGATGAGAGAAAAAAGGGCGAGCCTCTGTTTCAAGGCAAAGAGAGTTGGCTGGATTGGACTGTCTACTCTGTGAGATCAAATGTGATATTTGGTGAGATTACCTTAGATGAGCGCTGGCCTGACTACAGGAGGAAATCCGCCAAGGAGATGGAGTTGCTTGGGTGCTTCGTAAACCGTCTAACAGACAGAAGGCTCATTCCCTTTGAGGCAAAAGCGGAACTTAGCGTTATGCTCACCTTCGACAGCAGCAGGAAGGCTCATGTAGAGGCGCTGCTGCCCAAAGAGATGTCCCTTGCGGACTGTTTGTGGTTGACATTGCTCAGTGATGCGATAGAGCAGTTGCCAGCCCGAACGTTTGACATGTACCTGACGGAGTATGGCACAAGATTCCCGTGCCTATACCTGAAAGCGAAATTTTCTCGCCAACGTTGGTATTTCACAGATTACAGCACTGTGAGTATGGAGAATAATCATTGAGATGGGACTTTGTAATTAAATCAAACAACATGAAACAAGTAGTACTGCTGTTGACCTCAAGGAGCGATTTGAGCGTCATGGACAATATACGCCAGATAATGAACGACATTGGCTCCTCGTCAGACTTTTACGTCCTCTTCAACACGGAGGCGTCCATACCCGAAGCCTTGCAGCCGTTGTCTGAGAGGGTGCACTGCTTCTCTTCCGACATATTGTACACCATGGGTTACATGCCGATAGGAGACTCGCTGGTGCCTGGAAGCTGCCACTTCGCCATTCTCAACTTTTACCTCGCCCATCCCGGCTATGATTATTATTGGAAAATAGAGGATGATGTGCACTTCAGCGGCAACTGGTCAAAACTTCTGGAGCATTACATCAATGATGACGCAGGCATGCTTTCCGCACACATAAAGACTATGAAGGAGACACCGCAATGGGACTGGTGGTATTCACTAAATACAGGTGGTGACAGAATAGAGGAAGAAGACATGGTCTGTGCGTTTAATCCCATCTGCAGACTGTCTCGCCGCGCTCTGCAATGTGTGCACGAATCCCTGCTCAGAGGATGGAGAGGGCATGCGGAAGTGGTGGTTTCAACCATCCTTAAGCATAATGGATTCAGCATCAAGGATATTGGCGGCATCGGACGCTTTGTGCCAGAGGGAGAAGAAGACCTGTTCTATACAGATGAAACTCATTCACATATTGCACTTCGTCCTCAAATAATCAGGCCTGATACTATTTATCATCCAGTTAAACGGAAGATATCAACTCGCCATTTGAGAAAGAGCTGTGTCATCTCTGCAGTGGGGCGAGATAGCTTGCATCGGCATTGGCTGGAGAACGGAGAAAACCGAACCTTTGACTTGCATCTGATTGTTTATGACAATTCATTTGCAGATTATTATAATGATGCCGATTTCCTTAGTTACAAAAAAGGATTTAAACTGAAGCTTGTATACGATTACTTAAAGAATAATACTGAGTATGTTAATCATTACTCATATTTCTTCATTCCTGACGATGATATTCTGACTGATGCCAAATCGATAGACAGATTGTTTAGCGTGATGGAAAAATATTCGATTAAAATAGCACAACCAGCTCTGAAACAGTCTTATTTTACATACCCCATGACGCTTCAGGCACATCATTTTGTGCTTCGCTATACTAATTTCGTAGAAATGATGCTCCCATGCTTCTCCAAAGAGGCTTTGCATAAAGTAATAGGTACATTCAACGAGAATGAGAGCGGATGGGGTACTGAGTTCCATTGGCCTTTATTGATAGAAACCAACGGGAGGGACATGGCGATAATAGATTCTGTGCCTATGGTACACACGCGTCCAGTGAAAAGAGGCAGGAACGAAAATGTAAAAGAACTGGAAGCATATCTGAAGAAATATAGCCTTGCTCCTCATGTTAAAGAATTGGATTTCGTAATAGAGAATATTTCAGCAGACTCTCGTTCGAAAATGAAAGTTCTGAATGAGAGGCGTAAGGTGTTGATAAAAGCATTTGCAGGAGTTGTGCCTGTGTTGTTGAGAAAATTGAACATGAAGGAAATCTCCCGACAAGGACTTGATGGCAAGCTAAGCATAGCCTTGTACTTAAAGTTGTTGGCAGATTTTACAGAATCTGTATATTATAAGAATATTGCCAAAGAACTCTTCAATCATATAAAAAGTCGGAAGGAATGCTCAAAGACATTGTATTCTTTTGTCAGTGGAAGTCTTGGTGAACAATGGGCTGCGTATTGGTTGCAAAGAGAGAATAGTATCTTTAAATTTATAAAGGGGGCAATTCCTGGCAATAATAATGAGTTGAAAGAACTGGAGACCGTTTTGGATTGCCGCATTGAGGATTTGCTGTATGTTCCAGTGAGTAAAATAATGTTGCGTGTGTCGGAATATCAAAAGAATTATAAGCCATCTGATAATAATGTGATGCTGCATTCCATCTGGGGGCAAATGCATGTCCTTTACCAAATTGAAGTACAAATGTTAAAATTGAAGGACGTAAAAAAGAATATGAGTTTGCCTTATTGATATAAAGCGTTAATTCGGAAATGACAAGTTCTTGATTTTATTTTGGAATCCAAGGAAACTCTTGAAAGTGTGACGGGACAAATGAAATTGCAAGCATGAAGCATAAAGAATACGATTATCTGATAGTGGGCGCAGGCCTGTTCGGAGCCACATTTGCCTATATGGCCCGGCAAAGGGGGAAGCGATGTCTGGTAATAGACAAGCGGCCTAACCTTGGTGGAAACATACACTGCGAGAATGTTGGTGGGATAACCGTTCATGAATATGGGCCGCACATCTTTCATACCAATGATGAGGAAGTGTGGAAGCTTGTCAACAGGTTCGTCCCCTTCAACCAGTTTACGCTGAACACAGTCGCCGTCAGCAACGGCAAACTCTACAATTTGCCCTTCAACATGCACACATTCTACCAGATGTGGGGTGTTGCGAAGCCAGAAGACGCTCTTGCAATCATTGAGCGCCAACGTAGAGAAGCAGGTATACACAATCCGCGCAACCTCGAAGAGCATGCAATCAGCCTTGTCGGACACGATGTGTACGAAACGCTCATCAAAGGCTACACAGAAAAGCAGTGGGGACGACCATGCCGTGAGTTACCCGCAGGCATCATCAAGCGTCTGCCAGTCCGTCTCTGCTTCAACAACAACTATTTCAACGACCGCTTCCAAGGCATACCCGCTGGAGGTTACAACGGGTTAATCAACGGGCTGCTTGAAGGCATTGATTACCGGATCGATTGTAATTACATGGACAGCCGAAGCGCTTTTGACAATATTGCTGGCAAGACCATATACACAGGTCCCATCGACGAGTTTTTCGGCTATAGGCTTGGCAGACTGGAATACCGCAGCCTGAGGTTTGAGCGGGAGGACTTGCCAACAGCCAACTTCCAGGGCAATGCCATTGTGAACTACGCCAATGCCGATGTGCCATACACACGAGTGGTGGAGCACAAGTGGTTTGACATCCACAACGCAGACTCTGTTAATGCTCCACATACGGTCATCACCCGCGAATATCCGCAGGACTACACGCCAGGGACTGAGCCATACTATCCGATAAATGACGATCGCAACGTGGCCATGCATGAAGAGTACATGTCAATGGCAAGAACTGAGACTCCAGATGTGCTTTTTGCTGGCCGACTGGGTGCGTACAAGTATCTGGACATGGACAAGACTGTAGCAGAAGCCATAATCTTAGCAAAAAAAGAACATGAATACAGTGAATAGAAAATTAATCGATTATCTTCTTTTGAAGAGCCTGTATATGCAAAACGCAGGACTATTTCATGGTAAAATGGGCATCGTAGTCGCCTTGTATGCGTATGCCGACCGATACCATGATAAACTGCTGAAGGAGTATGCCTGGGAACTGTTCCTGCAGGTCTATGACGATATACATGCTGATATGCCTATAGGATTGGAGCACGGGTTATCTGGAATCGGTTATGGTACGGCTCTGCTCTGCAAGCTTGGTCTGGTAGAGTGTGACCTGAATGAAATTTTGGCCGATGTCGATGCCAAGATAATGGAGCGTGACCCAAGGCGAATGACAGATTTCTCTGCTCGCTCTGGTATGGGAGGACTGCTGCTTTACCTTTCTCTGAGACAGGAAACGAGTGGCTCCCTGTCGACATTCGACAGCCAATATCTTGCAGAGCTACACGCGGCGGCGACAAACAGGGGCATAGTCAATATGACTGCAAATATAATCGACTTGCTAAATGAGCCTTCATTCGCCGTGAATGATTATATGGAGAAGCCTGTCGGTATAGATGGTGGTTCGGCTTACTACATTTTAAAAGACATTATTGCATGACACATATTTTCATATTCAATAACGCAAGCCGAGCCGCTAACTACGGAATTGGCACATACGTTAGGCAATTGTCAGAAGGACTATCGGCCATGACTGAAACAAAAGTATCTCTTGTGGAAATGTATGCCGATACCAAGGAATTTGCTATATCTGATGACGAGAATGGAATCCGCCACTATCTGATACCCCCATCATATTCTGGCATAGAAAACGAGGTGTATTGCCGTATAATATTCTATTTTCTCGCAAGAATAATAGATGTTGGTGATGATGACAAGATTGTGTTTCAGTTCAATTACTTTCAGCATTATCCATTAGCACTGCTGTTCAAGGCATGGTATTTCAATTGTAGTATTGTGCTGACAGTGCATTACATGAACTGGTGCTTTGAATTGAATGGAAATGTCCGGCGCATGAGAGAACTCACAGCTGAAGGCCACGAATCGCCAGATGATGCAGAAAGACAGATTGTGTCAAGTTTTGCCAATGAAAAATTATTCTTGCATTTGTCTGACATGGTGCTCGCGTTGTCAAAAAACACAAAGGACATTCTTGTTGACGATTATAAGGTTATGCCTGGCAAAATACACCTTGTGTACAATGGCATTGGCACTAAAACATGCCGCAATAAAGCAAACACCCGTATAATTCTTTATGTGGGGCGCCTTGAAAAGGGCAAAGGGGTGAAGTATTTGATTGACGCTTTTGCCCAAATAGCAGAAAGACACTCAGATTCAAATCTTGTGATAGTGGGTGATGGTGACTTCCAGCCATACATGGCTCAAAGCAGGAAACTGTTGAGGCGTATAGCGTTCTTTGGCAAAATGCAGAAAGATGAGATTGAAGATGTTTATCAATCGGCTTATATTGGTGTTATGCCTTCATTCCATGAACAATGCAGTTACACAGTCATTGAGATGATGCGGCATGGGTTACCAATTATAGGAACCAATGCCATAGGTTTGGGAGAAATGCTTGAAGCAACACCGAATCTGCGAGTGAGCATTAACGGGGATGATTTCGATGAAGAAGATTTCATATCTCAAATAGCTTTACGATTAGACCTGCTGTTGTCTGATGACACGGCATACCAAAAGGCCTCAGAGGCTGTCAGCAGACAATATAAGGAAAGGTATACTGTAACAGCGATGATGCAAGGTGTACATGAGGCAGCACTGGCATTGCATGTGAATTACAGAAGCCCTGTCTCACTGGACTATCTGCCGCACATGGACAATCAGATGGTTGCCTTAATCAATAAACAGCCGGACATAGATACGGATTTCTATGGAATAAGCGGCATGGGGGTGTATCTATGGTGGCGTGTGTTGCAACAGGAAACGGGAGATGCAGTTGATACAGATAATCTTGATATGATTAAGGAACACCTTATCTACTATTTAGACTGGGTCGGAGAAGTTGCTGAAAGCGAACCGTTTCCTGTTGAGTTATATGAAACGCTTGTCAGCATGAGGGAACATTCGTTTTACCCGACAAAGGTGGAAAAGTTATTGAGGCTTGGCAAGGTTACCGGCAAGAGCACTCATTTTCCGTCGGATCAAGAGATTTTACATAATGCCTTAAAAATATGCGCATGCAAGATATGAACACATACCCTATAATGTCAGAATGTCTTACAGTCGGCATTCCTGTTCGTATTGACAGCGAGGAGAGGAATGCTAATCTACAGGCTGTAGTCAGATACCTCACTGCTTTGCAGTGCCGCATCGTTGTGCTGGAGGCAGACGCTCAGCCACATGTTAGCGAGATAAACTGTATAAATAATGTGGAATACAGGTTCATGGAAGACACAAACACAGTCTTTCATAGAACGCATTACATCAATGCCCTTCTCCGCATGGCTCAAACAGAGGCTGTAGCTATTTGGGACACGGATGTCCTTGTGGACTATAGTCAGATACTTGAAGCATTATTGATGATACAGCAAGGGACAACAATCTCATATCCATACGACGGGCGCTTTGTCATGCTATCGGAGCAACTTTCCGAACAAATACGTCGTAAGTTGGATTTTGAATACCTCCGGAACCTCAAGATGAAATCCTTCCTCGGGCGTAAGCTGTGCGGTGGGGCTTACATT
This sequence comes from Bacteroidaceae bacterium, assembly GCA_036303125.1. GTDB lineage: Bacteria > Bacteroidota > Bacteroidia > Bacteroidales > Bacteroidaceae > Minthosoma. Next base: position 1,255 of record JAXJBE010000189.1, on the reverse strand, counting down.
GTTCATAAACAGCGGTATTTGCAGTGTGGTGGCGAGAACGAGCGTTTCACTGGATGGGGACCGGAAGATGCGGAACGTTTGCACCGAGTTGTTATTCTTGGTCATAAGGCCTGCCATATACCCTCCGGTGAACTTTTTCATTTATACCATCTGCGTAGTGGCAATTCCTCCTATCAGTCAAAGGATGATGCCAGAAACATGAGGGAGGAGTTTATTAAGATTTGCTGCATGTCACCATTGGAATTGAAATCGTATATCACAAAATGAGAACTATTCTTGAACATTATTTAGATGCCTTAGATATAAACTATACAAGGCAATTCACACGGGAATTATACCAAGAGCATCCTCACAAACATAATATGTACGGTCTTAAGAAGATGCTGGATGTGTATGGTGTAAAGACTGTTGGCGTGTATGTTGATAGCAAGAATCTTTCAGAATTGAATTTCCCTTGTATATTGCATACCCACGGCGATTTTGTCATCGGCTTGGATTGTGATGCTAATAGCATCAAATTTCTGCAACATGGCAAAGAGACGATTTTGGCGCATGACATTTTTCTGCAGACATGGACTGGCAACGCACTTGTGGTAAAAGAAACAACAAATGCCGTTGAACCTGATTACAAGGAACATAAACGTGATGAGTTGATTTCAAAGGTGAAGATCTGTAGCATTCCTGTCATATTGGTGTTGATGGCGGTGACAGGAATGGTAATTAATTATGATAATATCCGTACTTCAGAGATTGTTCGGATGTTGCTAAGCTCTTCGGGTATCATCGTTTGTTCCATGCTTATGGAAAAACAATTATTCGGGGAAAGTCGTTATGGTGATAGAGTCTGCAGTTTGTTTCATCACGCTGACTGCAACAGTGTGCTTGACGGGCCTGTGGCTAAAGTCTTTGACATTAGTTGGAGTGAGATTGGTTTGGGATATTTTATAGCCAACATTTTACTCCTTGCACTCATGCCCGCGTCCTCTTGTTTTGTTGCAGCCATCAATTGGATGGCAATGTTTTATGGAGTGTGGAGCATCTACTATCAGTGGCGTGTTGCAAAAAGTTGGTGTGTGCTATGTGTAATGGTGCAAATAATCATTTGGACAATGGGTATAGTTGCGGTAGTTTCATTCTTAACAGAACCTTGTAGCTTCTTCTCTATGAATAATTTGCTGTCATGTATGGTCTTTGCCATTTGTATCATGGTAGTTCATCAGTATGCCGCAGCTCATGTAATAGAGAACGAACGTAT
>JAXJBE010000188.1:0-2569 GCA_036303125.1 Bacteroidaceae bacterium | reverse complement strand
GTGATATCCTGTCCCACCTCGTATGATCCTGCCAGAGCAGTGTTGTACATCTTCTCCACACGTTCCATCTCAGCCTCCAGCTGCTCGGCTGAAGCCACGTGCTGCTCCGTTATGTAGCCGTACTGACCCAATGGAGACGCCTCGGAAGGTGCCTCGTCGCCGGTCAGATAGTCCTGCAGGACATCGATGCCTTCGCCCTGTAAGTGGTCGTTCTCCTCCAGATACTTGCTTATCTCAGCGCATCGTTCCATATAGCGTTCATACGCTATTGTACTGGTCACTATGCGCTCGTCAAGCTCCATCATCTCGGTATAGATGTCGCAGAAAACAGCCACTTCCTCGCACACAGGCAGCTTGGCGGCCTTGGCCAAAAAGTCATCCAAGAGTGCCTTCTCGGCCTTCAGGTCGCTGCAATAGCTCTCGGCCCTCGCCTTCAGTGCAGCTCCCAGCTCGGGTATCTCGCTGGCAGAGCTCAGACTACCGTACGAATTATAAGAGATACAGAAGACGATACCGCTCTTCTTGTCCATCACGGGATGGAGGTCAGTACCCAGAGTCTGACGCCACACGGGATTGGTCACCCGACCCTGGTTGAGCATATAGGCCAGCGCACCGAATTGCACCTGATCCTGAGTGATGATGGTACCCTGGTTGCCATGCACTCCGTAGCTGTTTCGGAACCATGTCACGTCACCACGATACAGGTACTTTTCGCCCTCCATGCCTTCTACCTCGCCACATGCCCACAGGTTGTCCAGCTTGGCACCGCCGCCTACCCAGGCACACATGGCAGCTGACTCTGAGCCGCCCGTCACCTTGCCCGTCACATAGCAGTCACTCATCAGGATGGCACAAGCACTGGGATTGACGCCCACAATACCGGCTGCATTGATGCCGGTAGCAGTCACGGTACCCTCCTGACCGATGCCCTCGATGTTGACAGAACCGCTACCCACGACACTGGCAATGATTCCACAATAAACCTCACCTGATATGGAGCACGAAGAGTCCATGATGAAATTTCTCACATAAGAGCCTCCTGTCACAAATCTGAACAGTCCCACTCTGTCGGTACCCGTTATCTTCAGATTCCTTATCACATGTCCCTGGCCATCGAAGGTACCTCTGAAGGCCATCTCCTGCTTTTCGCAGATGGGAGTCATAGTGATGCCTTCCATATCGATGTCGGCTGTCAGTCGCGCGCTGGCATTAGGGGTGTTGGCAGCCACCGCCCTTGACCACCACAGCAAGTCGTTTCCACTGGCCAGGTTATAGAAGCCGTCCGTTTCTGGCTTCAGGTAGTCGGCCTGCGGTTCGCCGCATTGAGTACAGAAACCATTGGAATAGGTGTGCTCACACGATGTACCTTCCTCCACTGGGAAAGCAATTTCAGCGGGAGACACTGCCAACACCTGTCGGGGAGCCATTCCCAAACATAGCATTGCAGCAAGCGTTAAAGTAGTACTTTTGTTCCTCATACTTTTTCGTTTAATAGCGTTAATAAATAATTTCAATAGCGTTTAGGTGGGTATAAAGATAGAATGTTTTTCACAAAGGAACACAGAAAAAACAAGAAATAAGCAATCATCACCCGCTTTTACACCGTTTTTGCTTTCTCCACTTGCCAATTATGAAACATTTACCCATTCCCGTACGACCATTGCTGCACTCCACAGTGTCGCTGGATGAAGGAAGAAGACACCTAAGAACAAACCTATGGAAAAAAGGTGTGAAGCCGGCACACGCAGATGGAAAGAACTATATAATAGAAACAGAATTCTCCAATAAAGGTTACTGTAGATGGAATTCTGATACTTCTCAAATTTTTGCATCTCTCAAAACAGTAACTGGGCAGGCTTGAAATGGAAGAGGGGATCTCAATACTTGTCAAGCCTGTGCCAGCAAAACACCCTTGTTCTATTTTTGTGACAGCAGCCGGAATCTTTATACAGGCGATACCCGAGCAGCCAGAAAAACAGTGCCCTCCCAAACAAGTGATCCCAGAAGGAATTTCTATACTTGTCAAACTGCGACAATTTGAGAAAGTATATTGTGATATTGTTTTGATAGCAGACGGAATATTGACACTCTTCATCTGTTCGCAATCAGCAAAGCAATATTGTCCTATTTTGCTAATTGTGGATGGGAGCGTAACACTTGTTACTGTTTTACAATTTTGAAAACAGCGGTCATCAATTCCTGTTACCTTGTATGATTTACCATCGCTCGCCTTTACTTTGCTGGGCACAACAATATCTCCAGTGTATTTCCAGGTACTGTTGGATGTTAATATGGCCTCGTCGTTCCGGAGTTGATACCTGTACTCATCTATAATCTCATACTTTTGAGCAAAGGAACTACATGTTCCCAAGATAAGCGCAAGAATGGCGAGAACTCGGCTCAAGAATAAAGTTTTCCTACCCCTTTGGAAGCTGTGTGTGTGCGGGGGGGGGGGGGTAAAATAAATGTTTGTCATAATGCTTGTTTGTTAATTAGCAATAAAATCTTCGCGATGGCAAAGTTACATTTGTTTTTTGTTAATAACCTTAATTCCGCAACACTTTGATTT
>JAXJBE010000187.1:0-18904 GCA_036303125.1 Bacteroidaceae bacterium | reverse complement strand
TTCTATAGGAATTGACATCTGCTTGGCCGCTGCGTCTGCAGCGGCGCTGCCTTGTCTTTTTTCTTCTTGTTCGCAGTCTTTCAAAGATCTCGTTCATGCCTCCCTTTCGGAAAGCGAGTGCAAAGGTAGGGAGTTTTCGCGACATGGCAAGGGGTCAGGGGCGGTTTTTTCGCTGAAATGGGGCAAATAGCATGTTTTCGGACAGGTTTTCGGGAATTAATGGGCAAGAAAGGGCTTGTAAGGGGAAAATCGGGAGGGAGAACGGGGAGGGGAATGGGAACTGGAAGGGGGGAGCGGGGAATGATGGCGGAGGTGCACCTCCGCCAACGGGACGCCACGGGAGGATGGAAAACGGATGGCCATCAGGGGGGCAGCAATCAGGGAAAAAGCTGACAGGGACGGGGTATTTTAGGAGTACATGTTGCCCTCTCTCCAAATATTTCAATATCTTTATAGATATTGAAATATTTGGAGAGAGGGCACTCCTAAGTTGATAAAAAACATCTCCATGGAGATAAATTCCGGGCTGGATTGATATGGATACGCGCGCGAGAACGGGCTGGCATATATCCCGAGGCCGGCAGGCCCAACTCGCCAAACGGGCAAGCTCACACCCCCTCGGGAGCAGGCCCACAAGGGGTCGGGAGCTTGCTCGCGAGGGGATGGGAGCAAGCCCAAATGGGGTGTTGGGCTTGCGGAAAAAAACACGGGAGGGGCAGAGGACGATGGCGGTGTGGGATGCCGATGATGGGGGGATGGGACACCAATGATGGTTATTTCACGACTCTTCGTTTGCCATCAATGATAAATATGCCCTGTCCGTTGGGACGATCGAGGTGTACACCTCCTACCGTATATACACCACGCTTGAAGGATGGATGTCCATCAGAAGGAGAGCCTCCAATGATGAGTGAGAATCGAGCTGGAGAGTCAGCCCGTGTGATGGATGCTGTGTAGTCAGTTGACATAAGGTCCACTTCTGCACCAGAAGAAGAATCTTTGAGGAGCACGCTGCCGTAGGCAAGGAAATCATCCTTGAAAGGCAACGAGAATGTGTAGTCGCCCTCGCCTTTGACAGAGACAGAGAGCGGGATGGACTGTCCCACCGGAGCATGAGACAGGAGAGACAGGCCTACTCCACTTGCTCCTTCCACACTAATCTGTGGCAGGGTGTCATTCAGGGCTGACATCTTCACGGCATCATTGCCATAGACATAATCCAGGCCACCTTCATCTGGCGATGGCATTATGACCACTTCATCTTGCCCATAACCTGCTCCATAGACGTTGAGCACGGGACGTTGCAAGGCTGGGGCGGCAGTCTCGGTGAACGCAGGAACGGCGAAGCGGAGATTTTCCTCTGGGCCAAGGACTGAGGTCTGGGTGAAGAAAGCGTTGCATGGAGAGAGTGTGCTGCCGTCGCCCCATGATTGGAGAGAGGAATAATTGCCCTCGTCGTTCATGGTATATATTACATGGGGGACGTTCATGGCATAAGCACCGCCTGCAGGCATAGCCTCATACAGCCTGTAGTCACTGATGAGATATGGCATGCCCTTGAGGTTCCATCCCATATTATACACAGACGTGAAGTCCGCTGCTCCTCCTGTTGACTCACGGTCGTCATACTGCGTAAGGATGACGGTCTTGTCATCTCCGTCCTCTTGGTAAGGATAAGTCGTGGCTGTCTCACCATAAGCTGTAAATCTCAACACCTCAGAAGCTGCGTCTGCACCGCGGTCCACGAGAATGCCGTCATTGGCATCTCTCAAGTCTTCTGTCAAGTTCTTCCAGCATTGAGAATCATCGGAGCTGAAGTTGTATTTATAATTACTGCGCGCCTCACCGTCATAATAGTAACGGCTGAAAGCATCAACAGCAGTTTCAGACACGGCATCACCAGGGAGTGCCTCATACGTTGTGGCTGTGACAAAAGGCATGCGCCCTTCGACAGCCTTATAATTCATGTCGAATGGCAGTGAGACGAGAGCATACTGCCCGCCGACGGTTCTCTCTGCTGCCACGTAGCGCAGCCTGATACTGTTGCCCTGCCCATAGAGTGAGCCGCCTTCCATGGCGATGAGGTATCCTGGGCGGAGCGGATTGCCGGCTGTGAAGTGCGGCGCCTTATCATTGTCCGCAACGTCACACACGAGGTTGCCCCCCGTCTGCAGATACACCACAGACCACTCGTGAGGATAATGGTGGCCGTTGTAGCTTGCGGTTGCAGTATCGGCATGAATGGTCGAAGGAGAGGCATGAGTACCTGTTGACCATGTCTCGAAACATCCATTGTCAACTTTGTCTCCAACCACACGAGGGTTGCCGAGCAGGTCGCGGTCTGAGGCAAAGTCAACATACTGCTGGAGGTCTGCCGCCACAAGGCCCTTGCCATCGTATCGGCCCTCAGCGTTGATGGTGGCCCCGTTATCTCCTCCCTCTATGTTCGGTGTCCTCTCGTGCAGCTGATACCACAGGTTGCGGTTGTGCAAGTCCGTCTCAGGTATCTCATTGTGATAAGCTGTTGCGGAAGGACGGAAATACGGAGCGAACGGCATGGCTTCATCTCCCTCATTATACATTATACTATTTTTTATAGAATGCAGACCGCTGACAAGCGTCTGTCCTGGCTTGCCAGCCACGGTGCAGTTGAGCATATAGCCGTTATCACCGATGGTGACGATGGCATCAGATGTTGCAGCCATCGTGTTGTCGCGCATGAGTGTGTTATACAGCAGTCCTGACTTCACGCTGACAAGCGGCTGACCAGGAACAGTCATCCTGTTGTTAGCTATGATGGAATTGCGCAGAGCCACATTGCCCTTCTGCATATCCACAGCCGGAGCAGTCTGTCCAAGGGATTCACTGTTGCTTCCGCTGCCAATCTCCAGTCCGTCGAAGAGACAGAACGACATGTCATCTGTTGCGCTCACTCCCTCCACGATTGTATGCTTGGAATATGTAGAAGCCATGCCTTCGCGGTCGGAATCCATTGCCTTGATATATGCTTCTATATCTTCGTCTGCATAATACTTCTCTCCAGTTTCAGGATTTACAGTCTCCTTCACGCCCTGGTTGATGGCGGTGGTGGAAGGCAGACTGCCATAGAGAGTGACATTGTCTCGCATAGAGACTGCCTCGCCTGTAGAAGCTGCCATTCCCTTCACAAAGACGTATGACTTCTCATTGTTGATATTAGAATATACGGCAGCGGCATCGATAGCTGTCTGGAGGTTGCCCTTAGCGTAGGCCTTCTCCCAAGAGAATCCGGTATAACTTGCATCTGATGACACTCGCTCCGGATTGACGTAGAGCACTCGGCTCAACGCTGCAATGCACTCGTATGCTCCTCGCTCCAAGCCTGCCGTGCCGTAGTAACGGGTGTTGGCGGCAAGGTCTAAGTCTTGCTTCACCAAGTCCTCATAGTCTGCATCAGATGCTCCTGAAGTGCTCTTATAAGGATACCGACCTGTGAGGTTCTTGACGAGTTCCACATATTTCTTTGGCGAAGCCTTGCCCACAATCTTCGCGCTCGGGTTGACACGGAAATCTCTGTCTGCCTTATCCCAGCTACCTGCCGCATCAAGCACAGGATTAAAGAAGTTGGGGCCTTGGAGCACGTCTCCGTTGGTCCGAGACAATGACGAATTATTATAAACAACATCATCCGTTTCGAGTGACGATATAGCATTATACGTCATAACGGCATTGTCTCCAACATTTACAAGTCCCGTCCATTCTGGATTAGCCCCATCCCCATTGTTTCGCCAGAGAATGGAGTTGTGCATTTCAGACTTTCCCTGCACGTTGTCTTTAAATTCGACTTTGCCACCGTTAAGCGCAAAGGTGCAGTTGACCACCTTTGTGTCAGTAGCTACAAGCGGATTGCCCATATTACTATGGAACAAGGAGTTGTAGATAAGAGCTTCTCCACCACCCTTGCCTATCGTGACGGCAGGGACATCTCCCGTAGAGCCGTTTATACGGAAATCGCAGCGGCTCAGCGTGAGCTTGTAGAGCGGATTGCCTGTATCATCACCACTGATGGCATATTGATACTGAGCATCATCATGGACTTCATTTGGCACGTATGTCTTGCCCACGAGATTGCCTTCACCTGCGGTCTGGTCCTTATAATACACGGCCGCGCCGCCATTCTCGTGCTGCTCAGCCTTAACGTTGCTGAATGTGAGGCCATCCATATAAACTGGAACGGCGTAATCCTTGACCTCAGTGGCGACATCAGACCCACTGCCAGACGACAACCGCTGTCTGACATCACCTATCACAAACACATGTCCAAGCTGATTCTTGTCCACGCCAGCTCGTTCGGAGGCTATGAGGTAGACCGGATAGTCGTGTACATTCACCAGTCCCTTCACGTCCTTGCTATAGCCGCCGCGAATCGTCAGCGAGTTGACCCCCTCTGTGCCGCTCAGCGGCGGCACCACACCCGTGTTGATGTCCGTTGTGACAGTAAATCCGAGATTGCCATTGATGGTATAAACAGGCTGGTAGAGACCTTCGAGCATGCGTATCTCCTTGTCGTGGCCATTGCGCGAAGCGAGGAGCGTCTCTATGGCGCGCTGCATGTCGCTGGTAGCCGTTTCCCATGTCTTGCCGTCAGCCACCAAGCCACCCGTATTCTCCATCTGGGTCACCCACAGCACATCGACATGCCCGTTCTCCACATCAGGAGTGAGTTTCACGTGCTGGTATTCATACACGCCGAGATCGATATACGTCTGGTTGTGCGTCGGGTTAGGGTCAGTGGATATGCGGAGCATCTTCGCGCCCGACCCGTCGCTATAATTCATATATACGTCGTCTCCAATAGGCAAAGCTGTCTTGCCAGTGTTCACATTGTCATAAGCATATACCGTGCGGAGGTATATGCCCGCGCCTTTAGCCTGACTTCTTGTGCTGCCATTATCTGTGACATCTTCATACACAAACTTAGGCTCATCTCCCGTAAGGTCTTGCTGCAGATAAGTCCATCCGTTATCGACAAGGTTGTTGACACGCCCGATTCTCCAATCGGCAGAGGTGTAATACCCTGCCCTGCCCGCCTTCGAGGACGGATTGATGAAGTTGGGGCCGTTGATGGCTCCGTTGTCAGAGTCGATGATGATGTTGCACGTCACAGGGTTGAGACCTGTAGAGGCATCGGTGTCCGGGTTAGATTCATCGACCTTGCTGATGGTGACATTGTCGCTTTGGAGCACATTATAGCCACCAGTCCACAACGAGGGGATAAACGTGCCGAAACCTGGATATGCCTGCAGCCGGTAGTCTATCCCGTTGGTTGTGTTGACAGGCTCGTTGCCCCAGCCCTCCTCGTATGCGCTGAACCATAGCATCTCGGCATTCCTGGACTCGTCGCTTGCGTCCTTATCGAAGTTCACCACCCTGTTGAGGCCAGAGTCAGACGAAGTAGCTTCGTTACCCCATATTATGGAGTTCACTATCTTGTTAAGATTGTTGTCCGCAAGATTAGCGTCAGAACTTGTTCCTCCCTTATTTGGCGCATAGCAATATACGGCAGGAAAGCCGTATGCCTTGTTGCGCACCACATCACAGTTTATCATGTTGAGCGAAGAGTATTCTCCCACAAGTATGGCTCCTCCAATGCCGTGCATATTATTGTCGCCAGGCTGCGCTGCATCTGGCGCGGCCTCATTGTTGGCAAAGAGCGAATTGGCTATCATGGTGTTATACCTGGCATGGATGGCTCCTCCGCGTCCTTCGCGTGTCACGCTGACTCTCGCCTCCTCTCCCGTTCCATCCTTTTTAGTCTGCACCTCTTCTGTTCTCACTTCCACATAATTCTGCACAAAGTTGCAAGCGAACACCTTCAGTTCGCAGTCAGTGAAGATGGCGCCGCCAATGCAACCTCCATTGTTGCGGAAATTGCAGTTGCGCACTTCGAGGGGAATATTGCGGTAGCCTACCGAACGGAGCACATCTTCATTTTTAATCACACCGCCAGTGGTCCAGTTTCCCTCCACGCATATCGCTCCACCTTTATAATAAGTATTCACATTATTCACGGCAGTCTCGTCATAGCCCATGGCCGCCCCATCTTCTATTATCACTCCGTCGATAACGATAGGTTCGCCACGATAGTAAGGCATCTTTCCTTCTTTGACTTTGCCCTCGTCATAATCGCCATTTGCGACAGATCTTGTGGCAGGCGGCAATCCTCCGACGTAGTCCTCGTCAGCGATGCAAACAATGACGTGATACACATTCTCAGCAGTATTATTGCTGACCACTTGCCCTGAGAGAATGGTCTGCACGGCCATCTCCCACGGTTCGGCGACGCTATTGTTATTGACATCTGCAAGTTTCCTGTCTTCTACAATATCCTTGATGGTGGGGTGGGACAGTACTACCCTATTGCCCGAATATTCAAACTCTTCATTTGGAGCATCTTCTATCGTCTCACCGTTTTTGTCCCTTTGGACATTGCCATAATAACTATCGCCCGAGCCATCAGTCTGCTTGGTCGCCACGCCTCCGACGATGCTCACTCCCTCCGGCACGAGGAAGGTACGTCCACGGCTGTTCACATATTCGCCCCTCACGTTGCGTATAGGATAATATGTGCCGCCGCTGAGGATAATCTGGAAATTCCGGTCTTTATATTTATAATCATCCCCGTCTTTCTGTTTTCGGGCCTCTCTCACATATTGCAGCGCATCGCTAAGATATCTCATAGGGTAGGCAAACGAAGAGCCTTCTTGCTTATAGTATTCGCTATCGTCCTGATTCTGCATCACCTCTACAGACACGGGATCAACTTCCTCCTCGCTGTTAACGACAAAAAGACGTGTCATCAGATTGTCTTCAGCAACAGGCGGCAACACCAGATCGCCAATGGCGCGCGCTCCGATGTCTATGAAGTCGTTGCCTTCAAACATGCGGTTGGTGCCTGTAAGGTCGCTGGCTATAAGAAGGCCTGCGTTTATCAGTTTCTCATAGTCGCTGTTCTCCATGCCGCCACGCGCCAGCAGACTGTACTTCTTTATCTTGTAAAACTCGTATGCGTTGTGCATGCGCGTCACCGTCTGTCCGTTGTCATCTGTATAGTTGTGGTTATAATTCTCTTCGTCGAATCGCACTCCCTTCTCCACGTCAGTCTTCACGGTGATATTGTTGATGCCCGGTTCACGCGTTGTCTCTGTGGCACAGAAGGATATGGGATAGTCATCTATGGTAAGGTTGGCCGCATCCACATCTGAGGGGATGGTCATACCGCTGACATTCGATTGCTCGCTACCCACATTCTGCCAGAAGAGGACGCTGTTTGCCCTCACGTTTGGAGCGGCATCGGTGGTGAACGATATGCCGCCGCCCGCACCGCTCGCTGTGTTGTAGATGACATCAGAGGTAAAGATGCGTGCAGGATTGCCAGCCACATCGCCTTCTGCCGCGGCAGGCTTCTGGACATATATGCCGCCGCCGTCGCCCTTGGTCACCTCATTATACTGCACAATGCTTCCGCTGACCAGCGCACCATCTTCAAGATAGAGGCCACCGCCTGCGTCCGCTGCCTTGTTGTTCTGCACGATGCAGTTGCGTATATGCGCATATCCTGTGACGATGGCGCCGCCGCCGACACGAGTGTCAGACCTTTCGCCTGTCTGATGTTTGTCGCCGTCAGCATTGCCGTCCTCAATAAATAGTCCGTCGAGCACAGCACGTGAAGACACCTTGCTCAGAGCCTCCTCTGTCTTGAGCGACTCATCCTCCGTGTAAGTGTCGTTGGTGAAAGTCACCACATTGTAGACATTCACGTTCTGTCCGTCTGTCTGGTAGATGCCAGAGAGAGACGTGCGGTTTTTGAGGACATCACGTTTGTCCGTGTAAGTGCCGTCAGCATTCTTGGTGAAGAAGCCATTATCATCGCTGCTTGTAAAGGCACTGCTGTAACCGCCCCACACTTCAACGCCATGGGGGATGATGAATGAATAGTCGCGGACGTTCACCTCCTGCCCCTCATCCTTGTTTGACCTGCGTGGGCGATAGACAAAACCTGTATACTTATATGAAATCTTTCCGTCAGCACCGACAGTCTCCGTCGGAGCGTCTCCAGCCAGTTTCACTATAACTTTTCTTTTCGTTGCGGAGTTATTCTCCAGATACCTTCCGGCAGCATCAAGCACCTTTTGCAATTTTGTCCAGCACGCAGCATTGTCCGGATTGGCAGCTGAACCTGTTCCGCGTCCGTATTGGGTGACATAAAACACAGCCTCGTCCGCACTTGTGGTGACATCAGGAGTGATGCTGTAAGCACCGTTAAACTCGTAAGCACCTATGTCTACCGTACAGTCCTGAATGCGATTGGCATAATTGGCGTCGTAAGAAGGGAGCACAATGGGGGCTGTCTCCTCCATATTCATGCCAAGCTGGTCTGTTCCTTTATTTATGGCCATTGCTCCAGCCTTTAGGTTATAATCACCTTCATCTGGATTTTCAAAGAGGTCAGATGGCTGTTTGTCTTCCATATATACGAAGGAGGAAGCATCTACATTTATATATGTTCCATCAAAACTTTTGTGCGCCGAGCTATTCTCGAACAGGCAGTTCTTCAACGTGATATTTCCCGCATCTGTAGTACAATCAAATTCCTGTCCTTTAGTAACTTCATTACCATAAATAATGGAATTATACACGTCAATACGACCATTAGAGAACCATTTACCAGAATAAAGCGTGTAAGGTCCCACGTTGGCAGTAATGGTATTATTATAGAAACGTCCGTTCTCAAAGAACACACCTGTTCCTTGACAATCTCCACTTCCTGTAATCTTGTTCTTAATTACAGAAGTATTAAACACCGTACCCGTTCGCTGATATAATCCTCCACCAAAAACATTACCATCACCTATAAGAATATTACCATCTATTTCGCAGTTCTCTATGATGCCTCCATTTTGGAATATTCCTGCACCTCGGGTATTTTTAGAAGAAGAAAGAACATTGTTGGTAATAACACAGTTTGCCAATCGACCGTTGATACGAAGAGCTACACCAGCACCTCCATCACGCTGATGAGTAATCTTTGTTCTGCCATTACGAATGGTAAAGCCATCCCAACTTGTGACAACACTAAAAGGATTAAACGGGTCGTTGTCAAATTCAAGATTTTGCCCCGACGTTTTTCCATCAATTTGGACTGTTCCTTTGAAATAAGGATATGGTTGGGTCAACACACGCCGTGACTTATATGCTTTTTTGTAGCTGTTAAGGTCATACACGTTGTTCTGAGCCCCGGTAGTCACATGAGTAATTCTGGCACTTCCATTATATGCTGCAATTTCTTTTATATCTACGTGATTAACTCCACTTGTATTAGAATTAACCTTGACATACAAATACCGGCATGTTATAGTCGTTCCGAAACCAAGAGTCTGCTCCGTTGCAGCAGTTACACCTTTTTTATCCCATATCAAAGTGAAATTCTTCTCGTTAACAAACTGAGGTCTATTATCATCCGTATATTTAGCAGCATATCCTATAGTATAGTTATTAGGTGTGTAGTTTCGGTTAATAACCTTCAAAGCAGTTATATCATAAGTCTGCCCCATATCAATGATAATCCACTGAGGCAGACCACCATTTTGCGTTCCATGTCCTAAAGCGTCGCTCTGCCATCGGGAATGCCAGAAAGTTGAATTGTTTTCATCTATACATGCAGCAGCGTTGCCTTCTTTATCGTCTGAAGAGAAATCCACCACTGACCACGAATTAGAGGAGACTCCTTGATAAGCACTTAACGCCTTATGCGCATAGTCATCCACCTGTGGTCCCCATTCACCTGTGCCTTTTACTCCATCCTCTGTCACTTCATCATTTGTCAATGTCTCAAGTATTGAAGTTTTTGGCACACGCTCTTTCATACCAGGAGACATAGGAGAGCCACCCTTGCCAGGGAAACCACCATAGACATCCACTGCATCGCGCATGAAGAATCCTTCACGACGGATATATTCACCCTCACCTATCCACACTTGCACACACTTACTGTGATTGACCTTAGAAACTGCAATTGTTGTGCGATCCATATCGAAATTGCCTTGTCCCCCTGGATTGAAATGCGTCACTCCTGTTATTGTAGTATACTTTACCGACCCATTATCATTTCTTTCTAATGAACGTGCGAAAGCCTCATCTACAGCCCATTGCAGTCCTGTTAGCTGATAGCCTTCATCGTATATTTCAGCATCTACACCTCCGAAACCGTGGTTGTTAGTATATTTCTCAGATTCGAGATTTCCGTTGATGGCTTTCTGCCAAGAAGAGCCATCTCCGTCTCTGCTTGTATCTATTGTGCCGTCCGCATTACGGTAGTCGCGCACGTATATCACGGTGCCATACTCAGGCTGGTCTGAGTTCTCCACCGCTCCTATATCCGCAGCACCGCCATAGTCGCGGGTGTCGCCAGTCAGGTCTGTGCCGCTCATGCTTGCGTCTGTAGCGGCATTGACCATAGGGTTCATGTTGGTCGGCATCCATTCGGGGTCGCCACCGTAAGTGGTCACATCACCATCTCTGTTCACACCGATATTGCTCGTGGGATTGACAAAACCAGGGAAGGCATTATTGGCATCAGAGGAAAGATATGAGAACTTGGCTGTCGCAACAGCGGCGGAGACAACATCCGTCACACCCATATCCATCATGTTGTTGGCAACTGAAGCGCCATCGGCCACTCCGATGGTGCCGCCTGCCGATGCGACGAATGTCACAACTCTCGAATCAGGAGAAGTCTCTGTGGCAGAGAGGTCGGAAATCTTCAGATTTTCAGACGAAGAGCCACCATACCTGACATTGGCATGAAGAGCTGTATTCTTCACCTTGATGACTGCATTATCGTGTGCCGCCACTCCATAGCCCACGTTGCCGCGGACGAGACAGTGGTTGAGAGTCAGAAGGACATTGCTTCCAGCGGCTTCAACGGCAGCTGAGCCTTCTTTCGTCACAGCATTGTTGTGGAAGATGCAGTTCTCGACAGACACTTCCATCTTGGTTCCGAGGGTGTTGAGCAAGTAGAGGGCCGAACCGTGTGAAGCGGTGCAATTCGCCATCACGCAGTTGCGGACAACGATATTCTCCATCGGTGCGGCTCCTGGAGCATTACCGTCATTGATGACAGCAATGCCTCCTCCACCATCCATGACAAGCGCTGGCATGACTGAGTTGGGAACAGCATTGGCAAAATACAATTGGAAACCATCCACGATGACATCTGTGGCACCGTAGCGGACAGTGATGACATGGCATCCGTTGTCCCTATATTCGCCTCCTGTGACATTAGCCGTAATGCGAGTGGAATATTCCATGGGGTCGCGCAGGTCGAGGCTCGTCCCTGTGAGCTGAGCGGCGAAACTGCCATACAGGCGCACATGGCTCGGCATGTCGATAAAAGAAGTGCGGATATTAGGCATGTATGTATTGCCCGCCGTCGTGACTGTACCTTCCTTGACCACTATCTGCACGGGATTGTCAGCCGTGACTGTCAACGTCTTCACGTAGTCCAGCGCATCATTGAGATAATGGAATGCTGTCTCCCACGTCCCGCCTTTATCCGAATGGTTAGAGTTGAACGCATCGGATGACGGGTCGACAAATATTGTCATCACCGGCTTCGTCTTATCCTCAATGCTCGGGAGCGAGGCATAAGCACCTTTGGGGGAACGAGCCACCATTGCTCCGAGGACACATCGCGGCGCAAAGCTGCCGCCATTGATGTCGGTGGCAACATGAGCGTCTGCAATGACAGAGCCTTGAGTCTCATAGCCACTGCCGTTGGGATAGTCGTTGAACTGCAAGCCGCGGTGGCGCAGGTATGACACCGCGCGGGGAATCCATGCGGTATGCGCATCGTCTGTGGCCAATACGCCTGTGGTGGCAGGAAGCGGAGACGCCGTTTCCACCTCGAACGCAGGGTAGAAACCATCATTCACGGCATCGCTATTCTCCTCGTCGAGTGAATATACACCGTTGGCGCGCTTCACCGTGCCGCTCCAATCCACATAGTTATGCCTGGACAGAGCCACGAAGTCAAACTTGACCTTGGGCGTTGACATACTTTCACGGTATGTGGCGTACTGCACATTGTTGTTTGCCTTCACTTCATTGCCCCATATCACAGTATTTGCCACCATGCCGCCACCATCGACATAGAGTCCTCCACTACGTCCGTAGCGACGGTTGTTATACACAATGCCCGACCCCACACAGTTGTTGTATGTTATGGTGAGGTGGTTGAGCAGTCCTCCATTGCGCATGAACACACCTCCAGCCTCGGCTGAAGACGTGTTGTTGTTCACCACGCAGCCAGCTGCGTAAGATGCATATCTCGCCTTGTCATCAGATGGCTGTGAAGTGAACACCAATGACATGCCGCCACCACAGCGCGCCGCATTGTTCTCAATGACACAATGGCGCACGATGCCACCGTCATCGCAAGCCACACCGCCACCGTATCCATCAGTGACCCCCACGCCGCCAGACTGGTTGCGCCCCACATAACTCTGCTCCAGCAGTCCGCCGCCGTCCATATAGACACCGCCGCCTCGCAGTGAAGAGGCATTCTGAGTGATGATGCAGTTGCGTACCTCTGAACCAGCCACCATATACACGCCGCCGCCATAGCTGTTGTGATTAGCATGAGAACCATCGTCCTTCTCGGGTATGACACGATTGGAGGCGCTGCCGTCGCGGATGGTGAAGCCATCGACAGCAGCGGGATGTGCAAGTCCCACAGCGCGGTTTCTTCCGTCAAGGCCCGATGGATAAGTCTCTGTGTTGGTGGCAAACCATACGACATGGTATGAGTTGCCCGTAAAGGCCTCGTCATAACCGTTCTTTGACGAATTCCATGCCAGCGGGTCAGCAGTGGAAGCGCTGTGGTTGCCGCTGAGGATGGTTTCGTTCTTGAGTTTCCACTTCGTGCCCTTGGCCTCCCCTATTGGGGTATCATCCTTCAAGCGACGAAGCTCCGGACTGTTTTCAGGGTTGGCGGCATCAAAACCTCCATAGAGGGTTATGCCTTCATAGATGAGGAAAGATGTGTACAGCACGCCCTCTCCGCCAGGAGTTGACGTTGTCGGGCGGTATGTTCCCGCCGCCACATAGACATGCCCCTCAGTGATGCCATTGCGTGTCATATAGTCTCGCAAGTCTTCGATGGCATCTTGCAGATTGTTCTTAGCCTTGTCCCACGAAGTGCCGTCATTGGCATAGCTGCCGCTGGTCTTAACATATCGCACAGGCACCTGGGCGTGAAGAGGATATGCAGATGTAAAAAGAAAAGAAAAGGTTATGAGGTATGTCAGTAGAGATTTCATAAATAGCGGTTCTTTATATTAAGAGTCGTTTATACCGTTTGCTGTCTTCCAGTCTTTTCGGAAACCGTTTGAAGACCGTTGGGGAGCAATCATGAGCCCATTCTAAAAATCATTTGAGATTGTGACAAATCCGCGCATCCAAGGCGTATACGGGTCTCCGTTCTTCAGGTTTATGTTTTTTTCGATACTCTTTGGGGTGGAGGAAGATTGCTTCGTGATGTCAAGATGAAGCGTATATTGTCCCTTTGTCTCTTGCGCAGGTATGATATACAGACATTTGCGTCCGTACCACTGCGTCCCTTTATCGAGGATGATGGTTTCATTGTATGTGCCGTCTGCCGAGGAGAGTTCTGCTGGGGAGAGCGCATTGCCCATAGGGTTGAAGAGGAGGCATCCGTTACGCTTGAGTTTAGAGACGGTTATATTCTCCAGCGCGACAGCAGGCTGGACAGCCTCTTCCACATTCCACAGGAGGTCGAGGCGAGCGGCCACGTGGTAGAGCACCATGTCTATATGCGGCATGTTGGACGCATAGTCTTCTATCGTACCATAATAAACATCTGTGCCATTGACCTTTTTCGTAAGATTGCATGGTGATGAATATATATCTTTCAGATTGGCTCTCGTTTCACCTTCAGAAGTGAATGTCACGTTCCATTCGACATAGTCTGCCGAAGTCCACGATGATGTCTCCGCAGGAATGCCCTCTATCTCCACAGGCGATGCCGCCACATAGACCCTGCCCTCCCTGCGGTAGAGCGGAAGCGATATGGAGAGATGGCCTTGATAGACATAGAGTCCATCGGCAGCAGAGAAGTGGTCTTGCCCCACGGCATTGCCAGAGGATGTGGAGAGCACCCATTCTTCTGCCTTCACCTCTTTCTTCATGAATATCACTTGCGTAGCGTCAACAGGATTTGTTGAGACAAGATAAATATAGAGATAGCGGGGCAAGAGGAATTGTTCGCTTGTCCCAGGGTCTCCAGGCAAAGTCCTGGTGCCGGCAAGGGCTGGAGAGACAGCCTCATCGCCTATGGCCACATCTGTCGGGTGGACGAATCCCTCGGCCGGGATGGATATGGATATAGGCATCTCCACCATCTCCGTGCCACTGGAGGAATGGTTGTCATCGTCTGAGCAGGCTACGGCTGCTGCTGCAATAAATATGGTTAATAATATGTTCTTCGGATTTGCAGTCATCAATCTAATTAGGTCTTAATCATCAATCATATTTCTGGTTCATACACTCCGCCTTGTTTCCAGTCGAGAGTGACGCTGACTCCCACATCTTGATTTTCGGAAGTGAGCGACCCGTCAGCCTTCATCTTCATCTTGACGACACGGAGATGAGCTGGCCGGAGCGGTGTCTCGACCGAGATGATGTTTTCCGTCACCGTGCCGTCGGCGAGAGTGATGTAAGCGATGAAGCGCCAGCATTCAGAAGAGGAGCGGACGGAAGGCTTGGTGGGGGAAGGGAAATTGGCCGTATAGTGGCAGGCATAGTGTGTGTCAGAGAGTGGCACATGCACGGAGCGCACTATCGGTGAGTGTGAATATGTATACGAACTGTCGCGCACGGCAAAGCTGCTGGCGAAACCGCTCGAGTAGATTCTGATGTCTTGAATGCCGGCCACCCCTGCGGTGTCAATGACGAGGGCTGCAGCGGCATTGACCATATAGAGGTCAACCTTGTATGTTTGGTCTTCTGCGCCGGAGACATGCATGGGCAATCTGGCCGAGAAGAGTCCTGTGGTGTGAGAGCCTGCGGTGTCGCCTTCCTGTTGGAGCAGCCTGCTATGCTGCGCCGCATCATCGCCCGCAAGGTCCACATTTGCTGCTTCGGCAAGATTAGCCACAGCGAGGTGCATATATTCCCTCACGGGCAGATAGATGGAGTATGATGCCTGATTGGCATCCATGATATGTTGTTCGTGTTTGGCACGCAGCGAGTCGGTGCCATAGAATGAGAGATCGACATCATGAGCGGTGTCGGTAAAGATATCAGCAAGACTCCTCTTGAGTGCTTCTGCCACTTTCCGCTCTTCGGCAGAATGAAGCTTGTCATCAAGTTCGGTCTGCATGTTGGTAATGAGCCTGAGCTGGTAGTCAATCCTATTGTCCTTGCCGCAGTCGGAATTATCCTCATCGATAATAGAGCAGGAGGTGCACAGCAATGCCAGCAGCAGGAGGAACGCACAGACATTTTTGATTCTCATTCAGATAGTTGTTTTTGAGGTTAATGTATAAAAAAGGAGAATACGAGGGGGCTGATGCCCCCTCGTAGAAAAGAAAGAACAAAGGGTTTTATTATTCGATGTTGACATCGAATGTGAGACCAGTCTGCCATGTGAGGTCAACAGAGAGACCGAGCTGGAGTTTTGACGCACGGAGGTCTGGGATGGTTACATACGCATTCCGCAAGCTATTAAATGTCACATTCAAGTTTGTAGTGTAGTCTTGCACGAACACACGATTTATTCCTGTTCCCGGGAAACGATAATCTGTGTCAGTTGGAAAACTAATTGTTTTGTCCGTTGGCAAGGTCATTTCTCCCACGAGATAGAACTTCTGACCAGCAGCCACGAGGCCGTCAACACCGTAGAAATCTGTAGCGGTAGTGTTAACCAGCTCTATAGCAAAGTTTACATTTTGCTGCGTTGCACTTTCACCAGACACCATATTGTCAAGGAGCAATGTGTAGAATGGTACGCTGGTTTGGCCGTCTACATAATCATCTGCTATCACAGAACTTACGTTTCCGCCACTCTCAGGCATGTCTCTATCAAAAACAGTCATTATAAAATTGTCATTTTTCGGAGACAGGAAATCCCAACCGACTTGGTCTGGTTGACCACCTATCAGGATTCCAGTTACTGTGAAGCCGCTGCCAACTTCTATGTCCTGATCTTGCGTTCCCGCATTGTGCTTGCTTTGATTGTCTTTCAACTTACCATTGTCACTTTTAGCCTTAATTGTTGTCTTCAAAGATGCCACACCATAGTTAATGGTATTTTGCAAAGCAATTGTTTTTGTACTTGGCTGAACTGAGGTACCCCAATTTGTCCATGACTCCGCATCCCATTCTGAGGCCGTAGACTTCCAGTCTTTAAAATCGTCATCAGAGGCCTTAAGAGGAGTATTGACAAAATACTCAAGACATGCCGGATATACAATATTCGCGACCTTCACATGGTTATCGGCCGAGCCGACTGTTTGGCTCTGTGTAACATAGCTAAAAGATTTATTTTCATATTTGAGAACCATTGACCCTTGAGGCAGTCCCTGAGTCTCCGGGAATTCTGAATATGTATTGCCCACAGTGCTTGCATATGCCAAGGTATAAGGATTTTCCGTATTATTTGATTCATCTTTTGTTGCAATCATCTTGACAACGCCTGTACCGTCTGTATTCAATATCGCTTTACATATTTCGCCAGCCAAACCTTTAGCATCCGACCCTTCTTTGTCAGCAATAGGCTTAGCTATATTGTACAACTTCTGAACAGATGCGAGAATAGCAAAAGCTGAACCTGCTTTCAGCGTGATGAAGTTATTGTAAGCCGCTTTCAGAGTAGACTTATCACTTGTCTGATTGCCAGACATATCATTCCAGTAGACACCGCCACTGTTCGCCCCTGCAATACCATTGAGATATGCAGCAAAAGCGGACTGCATAGCAGAATAACTATTAGTGACATCTATTCTTTCTGGCATGAAGTTGATACCACCGACTTTTTTTTCAGAGGTAGGAAAGGTTGCCGTCAGTGTTCCACTTTTAAACTTATCTGCCATGTTCGTTCCTTTAGGCCCTTCACCATAGAACAAGAAGCTATTCGTTTCAAGCGGGACATCAACATCTTTGTAAATTTTATAATCCTTAGCCCCATCGTTTGTACCTTCAATGTGCATGCCGCCAACATTAGCGGTGATGTTTTCTAATGAAGATATTATTTTCTCAAAGCCCGTTTCTGTACTCACAGAAGCGTTTTCTCCAGACAATTTAATTGGAATCAACTGAATATTATTCATGCCCAAGAATGTTTTGCCGCTCATCTGAGTATCATCTGCAGTCATTCTTGTTTGATTCTTTGAACCAGGTGTAGCAATATTTATCGCGAACTGGGTCTTCACGCTTTTGCCATCATACGATGGGTTTACAGGAGGCTCATCTGCGACATCGTCAGAAGAAGAACAAGCAGCAAGGCCAGCTGCGGCAAACAGTGCGATTGCGCACTTGAATGCGTTGTCATGTAAAACTTTCATAAATGTATCAGTTTAATAATTAATAAATAATGAATTTCAATTACATAAGTCTTAGTTAATCAGTTAAGGACAAACAAGTCAAGGTTTTTCGCCAAAAGACATGAACCATCACTCCGTCAGCTGCCTCAGATTGTCTTGAGCCTCAGCATTGCCCTTCTCAGCAGCCCTGCGGAAGCAGCCGAGAGCCTGCTCCTTGTGTCCTGTCATGTAGAGAGCCACACCAAGGGCATTGAGAGACCTCTCGTCGCCCTCCACCGTGCGCAGCATCTTCAAAGCCTCCTCATACTTCTCTTCCTTCAGAAGCAGAGAGGCACGGTTGATGGTGGCGGCAGCCTCGTCGGGCACATAATCGTAGTATATGCGTATGTAACCAGAGTTACGCTGGTCGCTGAGCACATTCTCCTTCAGATACATGTATGTGCGTCCACCGTTGAGCTGCTTCATCTTGCGCTCACGGCGGTCCGGGTCAGGCTCGCCGTCAATGATGGAGAGGAGCTGGTCACGCCCCTCCATGTCGAGTTCCTCCACCTGCGAGCGCAACTCGGCCCATGCCTCGCCACCGTTACACAGTTCGAAGCGTGCGGAGTCCACCTTCACGTGCGCCTGTATGTAGTCACGCAGAGCCTTGGCACGGTTGATGCCCAGAATATTGTTGCGGCGCACAGGTCCCTCGGGCGAAGCGAGGCCGATTATCTGGATGAGCTTCACGTTGGATGTGGAGTCAGCCATAATCTGGCGGGTGATGCTCACTATAGTGTCGAGCGTGGCCGCATTGGAGCGGAAGTCATGCAGCAGAGTCCACTTGTCGAGTGGGAAATGGACATACAGCGCGCCTTCCTCCTTGCGCAGTATCCGTGTGCTGTCGTATGGACGATACTTGGAGATATGCTGCAGCACAGGATTGTCCATCTCTAAGGCTCCAGCCTTGCCCGTGTTGTCTTCCACCTCTGCTATAAGGGGGACGAAAGGCCGCAGGCATCGGAAGGTGTCGCCGCAGATGGTTCCGCGCTCTTCTATCTTGCAGCATCCCTCGCCTATGACCGACATGCAGAGAGTGAGGTCAGAACCCTTGACCCACGGGTGGTCTGCGGAACTGATGATGAGAGTGCGGCTCAAGACAGTGTCCACGCCTGCCTTGAGGTATGGCGGCAGCGTGTCGCCCATGCCGTCGAGGACAAAAGCCCTGCGCAGCTTGAGCGCATTCTGCCGGCCTCTCACTGTGACGGGGGCATCGACGATGGAGTCTCCCTCCGAATGAAAGACAGGGGTAACAGTATAGGAAT
>JAXJBE010000186.1:0-6885 GCA_036303125.1 Bacteroidaceae bacterium | reverse complement strand
TCGGGAGCCTGCTCCCAAGGGGCTGTGAGCTTGCTCCCGAGGGGTTGGGAGCAGGCCCATTTGGGGTGTTGGGCCTGCTGGATTGAGAGAGTGAGCTTGCTGACTTGGAAGAGTGTGTCTGCTGGCCTGAAAAGGTGTGCCAGATGCCTCAAGTCGGCAGGCTCACTCTCTTTGGACTGAGGCGGCATCTGTATTACTGTTCATGAGAATGAAACTCGCATATTCCGAGTGCTTGACGATTCCAATCTCCATAATTCTGTTTTACTCACTTTTATCTCCCTTTTCTTTGTTGGTTCGTGGAAAACCCGTAACTTTGTGCTGGAATATAAAAATAGAACTATCAATTTATGGAACAAGCACTTTACATCTACAACACTCTGACACGAAAGAAGGAAGTGTTCCGCCCTCTGCATGCCCCACATGTGGGAATGTACGTGTGCGGACCTACTGTCTATGGAGATGCACACCTCGGACATGCGCGCCCCGCCATTACATTCGATATAGTATTTCGTTTTCTCAAACATGCAGGCTACAAGGTGAGATATGTGAGAAACATCACTGATGTAGGCCACCTTGAGCACGATGCAGACGAGGGAGAGGACAAGATAGCGAAGAAGGCCAGACTTGAACAGCTGGAACCGATGGAAGTGGCGCAGTATTACACCAACCGCTATCATGAGGCCATGGATGCCCTCGGATGCCTTCGGCCAAGCATTGAACCTCATGCCACAGGGCATATCATCGAGCAGCAGCAGCTCGTCCAGCAGATTCTTGACAACGGGTTTGCCTACGAGAGCAACGGTTCCATCTACTTTGACGTGGAGAAGTATGACAAGGTGCACAAGTATGGCGTGCTCTCGGGCAGAAGCCTGGAGAACGTGAAGGATGCCAGCCGCGACCTCGCCGGAGTGGGGGAGAAGAGGAATCAGGCTGACTTCGCCCTGTGGAAGGCCGCTCAGCCTGAGCACATCATGCGATGGCCTTCGCCATGGAGCGATGGTTTCCCGGGATGGCACTGCGAATGCACGGCCATGGGACGCAAGTATCTTGGCGACCACTTTGACATACACGGCGGAGGAATGGACCTCATCTTTCCTCACCATGAGTGTGAGATAGCGCAGGCTGTGGCAAGTCAAGGCGATGACATGGTCAAGTATTGGGTGCACAACAACATGATAACCATCAACGGACAGAAGATGGGCAAGTCGCTCGGCAACTTCATCACCCTGCCCGAATTCTTCAGCGGCAACCATCCCAAGCTTGAGCAAGCATACAGCCCCATGACCATACGCTTCTTCATTCTTCAAGCCCATTACCGCTCTACTGTCGACTTCAGCAACGAAGCCCTGCAGGCAGCAGAGAAAGGACTCGAAAGGCTGCTCGACGCCTGGAGAGCTCTTGGCTCCATACAGCCAGTGGAGAAGGACGGCAGCGTGGGGACGGATTTCGCCCAGCAGCTCAAGGACAAGTGCTATGACGCCATGTGTGATGACTTCAACACACCTATCGTCATATCTCACCTCTTTGAGGCAGCTCGCGTCATCAACTCTATCGTTGACAAAAAGGAGACCATCACAGCAGACGCTCTCGAAGCTCTCAAGTCTGTGTTCAGCCTCTTCGCCTTTGACCTCCTCGGCATCAAGGCCAGCGCAGGAGCCACTGACGCTGGCGGCAGCGGCGCACGCGAGGATGCCTTCGGGAAGGTTGTGGACATGCTGCTCGAGCAGCGCGCCAAGGCTAAGGCCAACAAGGACTGGGCGACCAGCGACATGATTCGCGACAACCTCGCCGCCCTCGGCTTTGAGGTGAAAGACACAAAGGATGGATTCAGCTGGAAGCTCAACAAGTAGCATTTGCGCTGAAGACTTAACAAGCAGCATTGTGCAGAAGATTTAGCAAAGCAGCATTAAAAATGGAACGCTTAAAGAAGATATTCATGGTCATGTCGCTCGTGTTCATCGTCCTGTGCTTTGGCGCAAGCGTGTGGCTATACTCTGTTCTAAAGGACAGCACCTCCATGGTCATCATGGCGGTGCTGTTCGTAGCCATGATATGGTATGCTCTCAACGTCCGTTCTATATTCAAGAAAGAAGAGTAGCAGAGAGCCAACTCTTAAGGGGAATCTTAATCTACCCACCAAACAGCAACCACACTAATAACTATACTAATAACCATTCTAAACCCGCTCTATTTATGAAAAAATTTACCTTTTCCCTTTTTCTCCTCTGTCTCGCTTGTGCGACAGCCACAGCCAAGAGCCTGGTCTTCACCTTGTCCAACGGCACTAAGGTGTACTATCTGCTCGGAGGAGAGACTAACCCCATGATGCGATTCGCTGACGGCAAGATGACGGTCAATGCCGACACCTACGAGTTTACCGGCATCAAGAACTTCTACATCTCAGCCGAGGATGACCCTAACAGCATCGAGGACCTGCTGGAGAAACGCGACATCAGTTTCAAGGACAACACGGTGGTCATACAATCTGCTGACGCCAAGAATGCGGCTGTCTTTTCCGCAAGCGGCACAGCCATGCAAGCCGACATCATGAAGGATGGCGACATAATCACCATCAACCTCAACTCCTTGCCCTCAGGCAACTATGTCATCAAGGCTGGCAAGGTGTCATTCAAGGTATCTAAAAAATAGGAGGGCGCAGTCATGAAGAATCTATCGCACACCCTCAAGTCGACTCTCCTCGCCATCTCATGCATGGCAGGACTCGCCTCCTTCGCGCAAGACAAACCTGAAAAGGTTTCCTTCTGCTTTGACGACCGCTTCATAGCCAACGAGGAGATAGACCTAACAAACATAGACTCCATCAGCTTTGAAAAGACCAGCATGAAGCGATTCAAGCGTATGGAAAACGGCTCCACGCTCAAACTCTCCAAGACTTACCGCACAGACGGCACATATATCTTCGGAGACGGGCCGCGCTCAATCATCAAGCCAGGCCAGTACAGCAACGTGGACTTCACCAAGGAGACTTCCAAATGGTGCTTCCAACGCTCCATGGAGTCAGAGCACTTCATCTGCTTTTGGGAGAATGGACTCAAACTCGTGAACAACACAGTGTCGCTCGCTGGGCATTCCATCAATGTGAAGACCATGCTCAACAGGGCTGAGGCAGTATGGAAATCCTACGTCGAAGAACTCGGCTTCCTCGTGCCAGGCAAGTCTACCACCGACACATATAAAATCTGCATGTTCATCGTCAACCAAACAGACTGGCGAGCTGATGGTTCGGGAGAAAACGGCACAGCCTACTACTACTCTGGCACATCCAAGCAATCCAAGGGCGTGAAGGTGGGCCTCTTCCACTGCAACCCCTGGGCAGCATCGGCTGAGGGAGGACACACTATGGCTCATGAGGTGGGCCACGTCTTCCAATACCTCGTGTGCGCTGACCTTGGTGACAGCCACGGATGGGGCTGGGGGCTCGGCGACAACGGATGGGGAGGCAACTGCTGGTGGGAATGCTGCGCGCAGTGGCAAGCCTTTCAGGTCTATCCTTCCACCACCTTCACCAACTACCGCTACAACGAGTATGTGACATCGGCCTACAAGAACCTCCTCCACGAGGACTTCCGCTATGCCAACTACTTCATCCAGAACTACTGGTGCGAGCTCTTCGGCAAGGACTTTATCGGCAAGCTCTGGAGAGAGTCAACACGGCCAGAGGACCCCGTGCAGACATATCTGCGCATCAACAACCAGACATTGGATGACTTCAACAAGATGATATTTGACTATGCCTGCCGCGCCATCACCTGGGACATCGACTGGCTACGCGACAAGGGCAAGAACTATCAGAACTCATTCTCCACTACCCTCAGCCACGTCAAGGGCACAGACAACACCTACATCGTCTCTCCAGAGTGCACACCGCAGAACTACGGTTTCAACATCATACAGCTCAAAGGTTTCACACCTGGCAAAACGGTCAAGGTCAACTTCAAGGGCGCGGCAGGTGCTGAGGGCTATCGCAGCATCAACATCGCCAAGGCCGGATGGCGCTACGGTTTCGTGGCACAATCCGCTGACGGCTCACGCACCTATGGAGACATGCACAGCGATAAGGAAGGCACCGCCGAGTTCACCCTGCCGGAACAGACTGAGAAGGCATGGTTCGTAGTGACAGGCGCGCCCACAGAGCACTGGCGTCATCCATGGGACGACAATGCCGACAATGATGAGCAGTGGCCATACCAAGTAGAGTTTACAGGATGCGCAGCCATGGGCACAACAAGAGAATATGGCGACTATCCCGAAGACTACCAGCGCAAAGACACCACAGTCGTCATCAACGCTGAGTTGGCCCGAAGCTCTTCTGAATACAGCAGCGTGCGCGTTCAATATGACATGGATGCTATCAGCCAAGCACTCGGCGTGAGCACCAAGCAGATGAAAGAGGTCAAGTGCAACGCATCAAGCAAGAACGTGCAGGGCACCATCGATTTTGTCGGTACAAGTTCCAACGGCACCCACCGTTACGGCACGACAACCTCCACATCCAGTTCGACATGTTTCGGCCATTGGTTCAGCACCACAGGCAATGTCACTGGCTATGACAGCAACGCAGCCATCTTTGCCGAGATGTACCCCGAGAAATATGGATGCTACGTCGGACAATACCCTGGCCGCCTCACAGCTGGCAAGACCTATACCATCCGCCAAGCATTTATATACACACATACTGACGGAAAACAATACACGGCAACCATGGAAGTGAGACTCAAAATAAAATAAGTGAGATTCAAAGTAAAATAGACTTCGGCAAAAAACAACGTAAGCGTTCATTTAACTACACATTGGTGTAGTTAAATGAACGCTTACGTTTTCATCAGGCAACAATAAAGAGAGCTATCAGGAGTTTTATTCTTGATTGGCCGCACTGCCAACCGGAAAAATACACTGACCCGACGTTTCCTCATCCCATCCTTCTCTCGCCCACAATCAAGAACACCTCATCCTTGAGATCATCTGGCAGCTCAACTGCTCTCAACTGGAGTGAGCGCACCCATCCTGCCACCTCATCATCCTTCATCGTGTACAAGATATTGCGGAACTCTTCAACCTCCTCCTGCGAATACTCATCGCTGCCCCTGCCTCTGAAGCTGTCCAGTTCCTCATCATCATAATACTCAATCTGCTTGCTTACAGCCGCCAGCAGACTCTCCTTCTCACATGTCTCATGCTGGCCACAGCACTCCATATCCTCTACCTGCTTGATAGTAGGGAGCTCATCTATCTCTCCCCTATCCAACTGCCTTCTGAGTTTCTTTTCTCTCAATAAGCCGAACGCAAACACGACGGCTCCAAGCGCTACCAGACTTATAATTAAATACAACATATTATACAACACAAATGTTTACTGCACCATAAATGCTTATCTCAACACAAATACTTATCTCAACATAAATGATTACTTTATCACGCTGATACCCACCTGCTGCAAATTCTCCCAATAGCGAGGATAAGACTTGCTGACAACATGAGGGTTATTGATACGTATACTTCCGTTCACCAAGGCTACAGGAGCGAACGCCATGGCCATTCTATGATCCTCGTATGTGTCTATGGCCACCCTGTCATACTCCTCTCCACTGACATCCTCCTTTAGACCATCCCACAAGAGCTCACAGTCGTTCTTGTCCTCAAGCATATAACCCAACTTGGCCATCTCATTCTTCAAAGCAACAATGCGATCTGTCTCCTTTATCTTCAAGCTCTCTAAACCCGTGAAGTGGAAAGGCAGCCCAAGCATACAACATGTCACAACAAATGTCTGTGCCAAATCAGGCATTTTGACAAAGTCATACTCCAATTCTTTCACCTCAACCTCCTTCTTACGCAGCAGCACACCGTCAGAAGTGTAAGAAGTTGAGACACCCAACAGAGAGAACACCTCCCTTCCTCCTGCATCTCCCTGCAAACTCTGATCGAAAAGTCCCGGCAATAATACGCTGGCATCCTTATCAGAAGACAAGGCCACCATCTCATACCAATAGCTTGCCGCGCTCCAATCACTCTCCACCATGAAAGGTTTAACCGCATACTTGACTGGAGCAACTACAATAACATTCGCCTCACATACATTCCCATTACATACATTCCCCTCACTCGCATTCCCCTCCCACTCAACAACAGCACCAAACTGACGCATCAGAGACATCGTCATCTCAATATAAGGACGGCTTATTATCTTATCAGTCAAAGTCAATCTCAAACCATTCCTTAAGTAAGGGCCTATCATCAGCAAGGCTGAAATATACTGCGAACTGACATTGCCTGGCAAAGACACCTCGCTGCAAGCTAATGTCCCCCTGCCAATTACTCTCAATGGAGGGTAACCCTCTTTCTCTTCATAAATAATCTCTGCCCCAAGACTGCGCAACGCATCAACCAATATCTTTATTGGACGATTCTTCATTCTCTCACTACCAGTGATTACATGCTCACCTTGCCCCACAGACAAGAGAGCGGTAGAGAAGCGCATAGAAGTGCCTGCAGCACCGATATCGACAGTAGCAGGACAATTCTTCAGCCATTGAAGCATCACCTCCGTGTCGTCACATTCACTTAAATTCTCAATGTTGTCTATACAGCCAGCCAAGGCACCTATAGCCAAAGCTCTATTGCTTATACTCTTTGAGGAAGGAAGTAATATTCTACCACCAACCCGACCATTTGATTTTATCTTATACTGCATAAGGTAGTGCTTTATAATAACTGAGGAAAATCTGCGCATCAATTCTATCTAATGGCACTTCGAGCCAAAGGGCCTCGTGCTGAATAACCCTTTCAGGGTTAGATACATGGCACGCTGCATGCAACCTAAAGACAGGGTCAGAGACCCCGCCCTGTAAATAGCCCTTTCAGGGC
>JAXJBE010000185.1:0-13997 GCA_036303125.1 Bacteroidaceae bacterium | reverse complement strand
GCGATATGTGCAACTTTTTACTCATATTTATCAACTTAAATTAATTCCGCCAACGGGTATGGTTTGTGATTTTATAATGTGGATGTGAGATAGCGGAGCTGGTAGTAGTGATACATGATGTTGATGTGTGAGTCAACGAGAGATAGCTCAGCTGAGAGTCTTGTGTTGGCAGCGTCGAGGAGGTCGGTGAGCAGGCAAAGGCCGTTGGAGTAGCGGTTTGCTATGATGCCGTAGTGTTCTTTGGCGAGCTGAAGACTCTTGCGGTGAGTGTTGAGTTCTGTCTGTGCGGTGAGGAGGCTTGTGTGGGCTGACTTGACGCCATTGCTGATTTCCTCGCGGACGAGCGTGAGGTTTTCTTGTGATGACATGAGGTCGAATCGGGCCTGCCGCAGGGGTTTGTTGCTCTTCCAGATTGAAGAAAGGGAGTATTGGATGCCGATACCGGCAAACCAGTAATTGATGTTGCTGTTGAGTACGGGCACTTCGAATGTTATTGGTCCGTTGAAGTGGTTCTCGGCTACGATGGCAATCTTGGGCAGCATGTCGGACTGTTTTGTCTTGAGCATGTGTCGTTTTATGGTGATGTCTGCTGAGGCTTGGTCTATTCGCGCATTGGTGCAGGATGCCTCCTGTTGCCAGGGGCGGGTGTTTATGGAGGCGATGCTGTCTGACGTGAGCGTGTCAAGTGTGAGTGAGCAACCTGTGATGTCGCGGTGTAGTGTTGTGGATAGTTGGTGGCGCAGGACGGAGATTGCGTCTTGTGTTTGTCGGAGGCGCAGGAGAAGTTTCTCATGATGAAGTTCTTGGCGTGTGAGGTCGGTGGTTAGGGCTGTGCCTGCAGTTACTCGTGAGGATGTCTGGGCGAGGAGCGTGTCGCTGAGAGCTATGTTGTCGGTTATGACATGAGCTTGGTTTTGCAGTCGGCAGATGTCGAGGTAGAGACCCGCTATGATGAAGCGTATTTCTTGACGGTTGGCTGTGAGGTTGAGTTCTGCAAGCCTCTTCTGTGTCTGAGCCATGCGTATGCCAGAGGTTAGCGCTCCTCCAGAGTAGATGACTTGTTGGGCTTTGAGGGTGAAGTTGTTGGTGAAGTGTGGATTGTCGATATGTGTCCAGTGTGAGAAATCTCTGTTGCTGAGCAGTGCATCAGCGAGATAACCAACGCTGAGCTCTGCGGAGATGTCTGGCAAACGGTTGGATTTTGCATGGCAGATGGATTCTTCTGCTTTTGATGCGGCGAGATGGCTAATACGTATGGCTTGGCTTTCTTCTTCTGCTATGTCGAAGAGGTCTGAGAGTGAAATCTGCTGTGCACGGGTGATGGTGGCCGTCATGAGCAGGAGGGCTGATGTGAGTAGGGTGTTAGCTTTGTTCATTGTTTGTATTGTTAGTGTTTGTTTCTCTGATGTGATGCGCTGTTGATTTTTCCGACATAGGAGCGTTTTGTGCTTTAATGTGTAACCTTTTTCTGACACAGAAAGCGACGGCAGCCTTGATTCCTGTGATAGGATATCGAAGGCTGCCGTCGCTTTATCGGTGTGTAGACCTGCGTCCAAGACGGAGTGACGCTGTTAGCACCCTGCCACGGGTGTTTTATATTTTATACGCCTGGCTATATGTGTTGTCGGTCGGGCGATGGATTAGACCGAAAGATGGTACAAAGGTAAGTGTTTTTTTTGAGAGGGGAGAAAGGACTGGACGGATTTTCTTTGAAAACAGTTTGGGCGGAAATGACGAAAATAGCCGTTTTGACCTCAGTGGAGAGCAAATTCACTGTTGGAAAGTAACGATGATTCTGGCATGTTTTTTAAATGAAGATTTGATGGATTTGTTGCATCCTCTCAAAAAAAATGACCGTGTGTGTCACTTTGAGGGGTGTTTATTCGTTATATATATATATATGAGACAGCCGTTGAAACGAGAGTCTTTTGAGTGCACAGGAGGACAATGCTGGTTGATGTGGCTGCAGATAAAAGATTTTGTTTAACCATTTATTAAAGTAAAAGTGAAACTATGAATTCGTTTATTTTAGTTCAACTTCTTGTACCAATATCAATATGTGTGGTACTGCCGGTGATGATTGTATGGATTGTGGCAAAAGCTCGTGCTCAAGAGGTCAATAAGCGGACTGAAGTGATTCTCGCTGCTATTGAGAAGAATTCAGACCTGGATGTTGATAAGTTCTTTCAGAAGATGAGCCCTGAGAAACATACTATTAAGGAGAGATTGCTGGCTAAACACCAAAAGGGACTTATCATGACTGTCATTGGTGGCAGTGGTCTGATAGGCTGCATTGCGTGGCTCTTATTCTTGCCTTATGATGAATTTGTTGTGTTTGTGATGTCTGTGGTGTTTGTAGCGTTGCTGGCTGTTGGTATAGGTTTCTTTGTCAACTACAAGGTAGGCAAGAAGATGCTGGAGAAGGAGATGCAGGCTGAGCTGGACAATATGAGTGTAGCCTCTAAGTCGGGCGAACAAAGTCAGACTCCGGTATGCAAGCAAACTGACATTTCGGATTCTGCTGAGGCGAGAGAGGATACAGACCGAGTTGAGGCAGATGAATAGTGGTAGTTATCCATGGATAGAGTTCAATTCACCACGCTAATAAAGGGAGAGCAGGAGTCGCTTAGACGCTACCTGCTCGCCCTGTGCTGTGGTGACAAGGACGAGGCAGACGATATAGCGCAGGAGGCTTTGGTCAAGGCATATTTGTCCTCGTCGGGCTATCAAGAGCGGGGCAAGTTCGTTGCATGGATTTACCGCATTGCTCACAACACATTCCTTGATCGCCAGCGTTTACGGCGCACCTCCCATTCTCTTGAAGTGTGCAAGCACATGACTGATAACAGCCTTGCCGCTGACAGGCGGTTTGAATATCAGGAGCTGTATGCTGCGTTAGACGCTTTGCCTGCTCAGGAGCGGTCGGCCATTCTTTTGTTTTACATCAAGGGATATTCGGTCAAGGAAATAGCTAAGGTGGTCAGTTGTAGCGAGGATGCAGTCAAGAAGCAGCTGCAGAGAGGCAGGGAGCGGCTGAAGCATACGATTAAGAGATGATTCTCCGGAGACGGTTCTTATAATATATATAATGTGTAATAAATATGACAGATGTTATAAACGGAAGCGGAAAACGCGGTGGGAAAAGAATTTCACATGCTAGCGAGACATCAGCATCGAATGATGAACTGGCTGTCCTCTTTGATGCTTTTCAACCAAACATGCGTGATGATGCACAGTTTGTGGCTAAGCTTGAACGCCGCCTTGAGGCTGTGGAGTATGTGAAGCAGATGCAGGAAGCGCAGTTGCGAAGGTATAAATATTCTGTGTTGGTGGCCTTTGTTTGCGGAATAGTAATGGGTGTAGGGTTGATAGGCGTGGTTCTGTCATTGCCTGAAGATTGCCTCAAACAGTCATGGATCATACCTGTAGGGCAGATGGAATATGTGCAGGAACATATAAGGATGATATTGCTTGCGTTGCTGTCACTTGGAGTGGGTTATTCCATCATCTCTGCCGTGACTGCATTCAATGACTTGGGTGTGGTGGCGAAGAAGAAGGAATGACTGATACTGCAATCTGTAGGTTGTGTGGATGTTTTGATAAAGATGTACAAATTGTAATCTCTGAATGGCAATATGGGGTATGGCAAATGTAAATGCCGTATGTGATGGATGCGAGGATGCTTTTCATCCGGATAAGTAAACAGGTAAGGGGAAAATGGTTTAACTTTGTAGTGTTACAAGTTCGTGGCAATTGTCAACAGTTACTTGTACATGTACTAAAATCATTTTATGTATTACTAAATCATGAAGCATTTAACATCTAATCTTAAGGGGTTCTGCGTTGCAGTTTTTTCGTTGTCAACCTTTGCTTGTGTAGCAGCACAAGACAATACAGACAAATTATGGTATGATAAACCTGCGTCCATTTGGCTTGAGGCGCTTCCTATCGGCAATTCCCATATTGGAGGCATGGTCTACGGAGGTCTGACAGAAGAAATCCAAGTTAATGAGGAAACCTTCTGGAGCGGTGGACCTCACAATAATAACAGTTCCACGTCATTGGCATATCTCGATGAAGCTCGTCAACTTATTTATGATGATAAATGCTCGGAAGCGGAGAACTTGATAAACAAGCAGTTTGTCAAGGGACCTCACGGCATGAAGTACCTGACACTGGGCAGTGTGAAGGTGTCGCCTATGGGGTTGTCGCAGACATCAATTACGGACTATCATAGAGAGCTTGATTTGCAGACAGCTGTTTCAACGGTTTCGTTTAAGGCTGGTGGACACGCTTATACCCGCACCACTTTTGCATCAATGGCAGATGGAGTGATAGTGATGAGGCTTGAGTCTGACGTGCCAATGAAGTTTACGGTCAAGCACGAGTGTGACCTCTCCACTTCATACAAGAAGGCTAATGATGGCGTGGCTGTAACGGTTAAGGGTGTGGCGCATGAGGGAATAGAGAGTAAGCTAAATGCAGAGTGCGCTTTTGTGGTGAAGACTGACGAGGGTACTGCCAGGCCGTATCAGAGTGGGCTTATACTCGTTCAAGATACCAAGGCTGCCACTCTTTACATATCTGCCGCCACAAATTTTGTCAAATACGATGATGTCAGTGGTAATGCCAGTCAGAAGAATGCCGATTATCTGAGTGCTGCTATGAGTTATTCGTATGATGAACTTTTGGAGCGTCATGTCAAGGTATATAAGGAACAGTATGACAGAGTTAAGCTATATCTGCCATCTACTGACAATAGTCAGCTTCCGACCGACAAGAGACTTGATTCTTTTAAGGGAAGCAAGGACTGGGGTATGATTGCATTGTTGTTTAACTATGGACGTTACCTGCTCATCTCTTCTTCTCAGCCTGGTGGCCAGCCTGCCAATCTGCAGGGAATATGGAACAACAAAGTAGATGCACCTTGGGACAGCAAGTACACCATCAATATCAATGCCGAGATGAACTACTGGCCAGCTGAGGTGTGCAACCTTACAGAGACCAACAGCCCACTGTTCTCCATGATAAGAGACTTGAGCGAGACAGGAGCCGTGACAGCAAAGCAGATGTATGGTTGCGGCGGTTGGATGGCGCATCACAACACAGACCTTTGGCGCATATCGGGCATAGTAGACGGATGCTATTGGGGCATGTTTCCTAATGGGGGAGCGTGGCTGGCCACACATTTGTGGCAGCATTATCTCTATACGGGAGACAAGGAGTTCTTGAGAGAATACTATCCCATCATCAAAGGTGCAGCCGATTTCTATCTTGACTACATGCAGACATTGCCGGCATCGTCTATATGGGCTGCTAACATGGATGTGAAGAACCCCTGGTTAGTGGTTGTTCCGTCTGTCAGTCCAGAGCAGGGGCCAGCTGGGCGCACTTCTGTGACAGCAGGTTGCACCATGGATAATCAGATTGCATTCGATGCCTTGTCCAATACGTTGCGTGCAGCCCGTGCTTTGGATGTGGATAATGACTATCAACAGACGCTTCAGGCTGCCTTGGACAAGCTTCCACCTATGCAGATAGGACAGTATAAGCAGTTGCAGGAATGGCTGATAGATGCTGATGATCCTAACAATCAGCACCGCCACATATCCCATCTTTACGGACTCTATCCATCCAACCAGATAAGTCCGTATTATCAAAATGCCCTATTTGCGGCAGCTAAGACAACACTTGATCAGCGTGGCGATCAAGCTACGGGATGGAGTTTGGGATGGAAAATAAATTTCTGGGCTCGCATGCTTAATGGCAACAAAGCATTGAGCATCCTCTCCAACATGCTTATGTTGCTGCCAGATGAAGGCATGGAGGCGCAGTATCCGGATGGTCGCACATTCCCCAACCTCTTCGATGCACATCCACCATTCCAGATAGATGGAAATTTTGGTGCCACTGCAGGAGTCGCTGAGATGCTGTTGCAGAGTCACGATGGAGCGGTACATCTTTTGCCCGCATTGCCTACTAAATGGACAGAGGGCAGGGTGAGTGGACTCAAGGCGCGTGGTGGATTTGAAGTTGACATGGAATGGAGTGGTAATAAACTGCAGGTGGCAAAGGTGCGATCTGCGATAGGAGGAACGGTGCGCTTGCGCTCGTATGTGCCATTGTTAGGCGAAGGATTAGAGAAAGCCACTGGGGTTTGTCCTAACGAGTTCTTTGCTCCTGCAGAGGTGAAGTCTCCTCTCTTGTCTAAGAAACTGAACTCCACACCTAAGTTGGCGGTTAAGACCGTCTACGAGTATGACTTGAAAACGGTGCCAGGTGGCGAGTATTTGGTGGTAAGCCAGTATAATACAGGTGTGGAAAGCATCCACGAAACCTCATTGGACAGCGGACTTTATGACCTTATGGGTCGACCTTCCGATGGCACGGGGAGAATAGAGATAAGGAAGAAGGATGGAAAGAGCAGAGTTGTGGTAAATAAGTGATGAAGAATTCAAGTTAAGTAGGTGTTCATAATTAGCTTTCTAAACCGTATTCAAATACAAGGTACTTAAAAGGGCTGACACCCAGAGAGAGGTGTCAGCCCTTATTCTTATCGTTCGCAAAAGTTTTACAGCGGATAGCGATATATTTATTTTTTAGTGGTCAGTTTCATCTGCCCTTTGGTGAGGCCGTCACCTTCCACCTTGATGGTTACTGTACCAGCCTTTGGCTTGCTTTTGACGATGAGTAGGGCACGGCCGTTCCATGTCTTGTGTATAGAGTCAGTGTAGCGGTCTGTGTCCTTGATGTCGGCATTGCCGAAAGCTGCTACTGATGCTGGACCAGATATGGAAACTTTCAGCTGTGCAGATGCTGTTGGACAAACTCTACCTTTGTCGTCAATTATTTCGATGGTGATGAAGGTCAGGTCTTGTCCATCTGCGGTGATAGAAGTGCGGTCGGCAGTCATGCGAATGGCGGCAGGTTCACCTGCTGTTGCTATTGTCACCGATTCTGCTATGGTGTTGTCATTGATGCCTTCGGCACGTAGGGTGCCCGGGGTGTAAGAAAGGGTGAATGTGGCCATCGAACGTTCTGTCTCTTTCTCTCCAATCAGTTTGTCGTTGAGGTAGAGACGTACACGAGGATAGCGGGAATACACTTCCACTTCTATCTCCTTGCCTTCATGTCCTGGCCAATTCCAGCTGTCAGATGTTGGCCATGTGCCCCACGCTGTTGTTTTTATATTGCCGTGGTAACCGTCAGGCTCGCGTACAGCCATGTATAGCTGTTCGCCATCCTTGTTCCATAACATGGAGCGATAGTGGCTGATAGGTTTGCGCTTGCCTGTCATGTCTATGTCACCGCAGTAGGCCGCATGCCAAGGGTAGAGCGGACGCTCGTAGTGTTCGCCTGGGACATCACCCTCATAATACCATCGGCCAATGCCTGATTCTCCGATATAGTCTATGGATGTCCATACAAAGTCGCCAATGATATAACTGTTGTCTGCCACTTTTCGGTAGTTCTGCCAAGCATCCTTAGGAAAACTCTCTGTTTGTATCATCACACGATTGGGAATGCGCTCATGGTCTTCTTCGGACTTGTGTATCATGTAGTTGTAACCTACTATGTCATGCTCTGCAGCGAGAGGGTCATATATATCCCAATCGTTGTCCCATGCGGCGAGGGCGGATGTTACTGGACGATGGGTTGCATCCAGCTTATGGCATAGCTGAGCCATCTTGTGAGCCGTTTTTACCACCTCAATCTTCTTACGCTCAATGACCTCGTTGCCTATAGACCAACAGAAGATGCTTGGATGGTTTCGGTCGCGCAATACCATCGCTTTTATGTCCTCCTCCCACCATTGGTCAATCAAGGTGCTATAGTCATAGTCGTTCTTCTTCTCTCTCCATCCATCAAATGCCTCATCAATGACCAACAGCCCCAGTTCATCGCAGGCACGCAAGAATGTCTCTGAAGGAGGATTGTGTGAAGTGCGGACGGCATTATACCCAGCTTCTTTCATGAGCTTGACCTTGCGATATTCGGCTGCATCGAAAGCTGCTGCACCGAGTATGCCGTTGTCGTGGTGGAGGCATCCGCCGCAGAGTATGATGGGTTGGCCATTGAGCAGCATGCCCTTATCAGCAGAGACCTCAATGGTGCGTATGCCATAGGTGACAGGCACCACGTCACCTTCAGCCTCCAGGGTTGTCTCGTAGAGATAAGGGTCGTTTGGAGACCATAAGTGAGGGTTGGGCTCATTGATGGTCTTTGAGATAGGCATGCGGCTGCCGTCCTCCTTGACCACTTCTCCATCGATGCGTACAGTATGGATGTCTGGTGTGGAAACGCTGATGCTCCATTCGTCTATATACCTCTTGCCTGTCGTCATCAGCCACACGTGTCGGTATATGCCAGAGCCGCTATACCATCTGCAGTTCTTTTGTTTGGAATTGTCCACCCTCACTTCCACCATATTGTTGCCTGCTGCGATATATGGAGTTATGTCGACAAAGAAAGATGAATAGCCATACGGATGGCCTCCAGCTCTCTTTCCGTTGATGAAAACTTCCGCATTCATGTACACACCCTCGAAATATAGCCTCAGTGCCTTGTCTTGATACTCCTTGCCCAATGTGAATGATTTGCGATACCATCCCTTGCCCGTGGGTAGATAGCCTCCGTCATTGCCAGCAGGTGCATCCTTGTCAAAGTCGCCCTCTATGCTCCAGTCGTGAGGTAAATCAACATTGCGCCATTGTGTTGTATCATTTAGGGCAAACTGCCAACCTGCATCGAAGAGCTGTTTGCGGGAGATTGAAGGCTTTGCCCAGGTGCTGCATGAGATGAATATGGATAAGATTGTTAGGATGATAGTTTGTTTCATGTAGTAAAGATGTTTTAGTTGTTGGTTATAATTAGTTGGAATGTAGAATGTTTTTTTAATGTACAGTTGCTGTTTGTAGTTAGTCGGAAAGCGATAAATATGCATTCATAATGTGCTTTGCGAGGTTAATGTGGGGGATTGATTTAGTGAAAAACAACATGCCATCCAGAGAGTTTGCGTTTTCTGGATGGCATATTCTAAATCTGTATGTTTAAATGATGCGCTCTTTGTGAAGCATATTTGCATTCATCATATCTGTTAGATGACCTTTTCCAGTTGGCTGATGTTCTTTTGTACGTCTTCGTCAGACACCTCAAAGTTTTGGAGTGAACCAGAGAGATATTGGTCATATGCGGTCATGTCGATGAGTCCGTGTCCAGAGAGATTGAAGAGGATGACTTTTTCTTCGCCTGTCTCCTTGCATTTGTTGGCTTCGTTGATGGCGGCCGCAATGGCGTGGCAACTTTCTGGAGCGGGGATGATGCCTTCAGCTTGGGCAAATAGGAGACCGCACTTGAAGGTGTCGAGCTGTTTGATGTCGGTTGCTTCCATGAGCCCGTCTTTGAGAAGCTGGCTGACGATGACACCTGCGCCGTGATAGCGTAGGCCGCCGGCATGAATATTAGCTGGCATGAAGTTGTGGCCGAGAGTGTACATTGGCAGGAGTGGAGTGTAGCCAGCCACATCTCCGAAGTCGTATTGGAAAACGCCATGAGTGAGCTTAGGACAGCTGGCTGGCTCAGCGGCGATGAAGCGCGTCTTCTTGCCGTCGAGGATGTTGTGTCTCATGAAGGGGAAGGATATGCCGCCAAAGTTGGAACCTCCTCCAAAGCATCCGATGACGATGTCGGGATATTCGCCCGCTTTCTCCATCTGCTTCTCTGCTTCGAGTCCTATGATGGTCTGGTGCAGAGTGACGTGGCTGAGCACAGAACCGAGGGTGTACTTGCAGTTGGGTGTGTTGACGGCCAGTTCGATAGCCTCAGAAATGGCTGTGCCGAGTGACCCCTGATTGTTAGGGTCGCGTGTGAGTATGTCTTTGCCAGCTCGGGTGGACATAGAAGGCGAAGCTGTGACCTGCGCTCCGTATGTCTGCATGATGCTACGGCGGTATGGTTTTTGATTGTATGATATCTTCACCTGATACACGGCTGCTTCCAGTCCGAAGACCTTGGCTGCATAGCTGAGTGCTGCTCCCCACTGTCCTGCGCCAGTCTCTGTGGTGATGTTTGTCACTCCCTGCTTTTTGCAGTAGTATGCCTGTGCCAGGGCAGAGTTGAGTTTATGTGAGCCTACAGGGCTTACGCTCTCGTTTTTGAAGTAGATGTGTGCTGGTGTGCCGAGAGCTTCTTCGAGTCCGTATGCACGCACAAGAGGTGTGGAACGGTAGTACTTGTACATGTCGCGCACTTCCTCTGGTATGTCTATCCATGCGTTGGTCTGGTCGAGTTCTTGGTTGGCCAGTTCCTCAGCGAAGATAGGGTAGAGATCAGAAGGCTTGAGTGGTTGCTTGGTGGCAGGGTTGAGTGGCGGCAGTGGCTTGTTGACCATGTCGGCTTGGATGTTGTACCATTGTGTAGGTATCTCTTCTTCGGTGAGGAAGAAGCGTTTTTGTCTTGTGCTCATTGTTTTGATGTATGTTATTTGCTTTTTATACAAAATATGAACCGTGGAGATGTATGAGTGCCATCGGTCGATGAAAATGTGATACAAAGTTATGACAAAAATCAGAAAGCGGCAAATAAATTGTTGCTAAATGTTGTTTAAGGGTACTATTTGTGTTACTTTTTGTCATGGAATGAATGACCTATAGTTGTATTTTGACTGAAACAGGGTCTTTGTGAAGAAATAATTGCGTAACTTTGTAGCTTAATTGATACACAATATATATAATAATATAGTTGGAATGATAACTGTGTGTGAAAGCGTGTATGAGGTAATAACAATAATAGTGAAAAGATAAATATACAGATGAACGGATTTTTTGCGATTCTGCTTCTGATAGGAAGCAATGTTTTTATGACTTTAGCTTGGTATGGCCACTTGAAGCTCCAGCAGATGAATATCAGCAATAGTTGGCCTCTGATAGCAGTGATTGCCTTTTCGTGGGCAATAGCGTTTTTTGAGTATGTGTTGCAGGTTCCAGCTAATAAGATGGGATTTGTGGGCAATGGAGGACCGTTTACGCTGATGCAACTGAAAGTGATACAGGAAGTGGTGTCGCTTACTGTGTTTACGGTAATAGCAGGGTTGATGTTTCAGGGAGAACAGCTGCACTGGAATCATGCAGTGGCCTTTTTGTGTCTTATAGCTGCGGTTTATTTTGTTTTTCTGAAATAGGGAAAGGCCATTTACCAGGCAGAGAATATGAGAGGCGACAGATTGATGCCAACAAACAGAAGTCATCTACTATTAAATATAAAATAAATTTGAATACATACTTAATATGGCTTTAATCAAAACAGTGTGCGGCTTGAGCCCCAAATGGGGAGAGGGCTGCTATTTCAGTGAGAATGCAACTATTGTTGGTGATGTGCAGATGGGTGACCAGTGCACAGTGTGGTTCAATGCTGTGGTGCGCGGCGATGTTAATTATATAAAGATTGGCAACCGTGTCAACATACAAGATGGGTCATGCCTGCATACCTTGTATAAGAAAGCGGCGATAGAGATTGGAGATGATGTGACTATAGGACATAATGTGACCTTGCATGGCTGTATGGTTAAATCGGGCGCTTTGATTGGTATGGGAGCGACTGTGCTCGACAATGCTGTGATAGGCGAAGGTGCCATCATTGCTGCTGGTGCTCTTGTGCTCAAGGGGACCTTGGTCGGCGATGGTGAGCTATGGGGCGGTGTGCCTGCTAAGTTTATCAAGAAGGTGGATCCAGAACAGGCTAAGGAACTAAATGTAGGCATAGCGCAACATTACAT
This sequence comes from Bacteroidaceae bacterium, assembly GCA_036303125.1. Taxonomy (GTDB): domain Bacteria; phylum Bacteroidota; class Bacteroidia; order Bacteroidales; family Bacteroidaceae; genus Minthosoma. Next base: position 2,224 of record JAXJBE010000185.1, on the reverse strand, counting down.
TATGTATGCCGAGTGGTATAAGGAATGAGAATTTAAGAACGCAAAAGCTCTTCTGTTTAGAACAAGAGGGACACTGCTATTGTGTAAGGCAAGTGAGCTAATCTGATAAAAATACACGACAGTCCCGAGGGGCTTATCCCCCTTCGGAACTGTCGTGTATTTGTGTATCAAAAAGGTGATTATGACTCATTGTGGCATGTTTCTGTCGTTTTATGGCAGAATAATAGCTTCAATGTATCATTTGTGATAATATAAGATACATACAAGCAAGCGGAATAGAATAATATTGAATAACTTTGCATCGCAATTCAGATTGAAGCGGACGATTGTTTATACAAAGCTAATATTGCAAAACATAATGTATCGCTTGCCCAGTCAACAAACAAAGTTTTATTACGCTTAATCAACTAAACTAAACAATAATGAAAAAGTTTTTCGTCTCACTTATGACATTTTGCCTCGCAGCAGTTTCTTTTGCTGCGCCTAATGGCATGTCAGACAATTCAGTTCCCAACAGTGGTGAGCAACTCATTTCTGCTAATGCTGCTAAGTCATTCAGCAAGGTCAATGCGGCTAAAGAAATTAGTGTCAACGGTCTCACACGCAAGTATTGGCTTTATGTGCCAAACGGATGTCCAGAGAATGCGCCGATGATTGTCGCGATGCACGGCACAGGGGGTAAGATGACCGACAATAGCCCAAATTTCAATGCACTTGCCGATCAGAATAAGTTTATTGTTGTATATCCGCAAGGAGAGAACTATTATTTCCCCGTCTTTGGCGGAACATTGCCAGGTTGGGAATCCACAGGTGAGTACAGCAAGGATGTCGACTTCATTCGCCAGCTGGTGCAGGAAGTTGGTGACGAATACTCTATAGACAGGAAGAGAGTCTATTGTTGCGGTTTTTCCAACGGAGGTATGAACACCTACTCGTTGACCAACTTCTGCACAGACATCTTCGCTGCCTTCGCATCTATCAGCGGATTCCCTATCAATGAGTTTCACATGCATCACGTAGGCGCTCGCCCCGTACCTTTCCTTCATATTCATGGAAAGAAAGATGATTTTGTCAAGTACTCTCTTGTACCTGTTATCATAGAGAACATGGTGGCTCGCAATGGAGCTAATCCTGTGCCAGTGCGTACATCAGTCGCAGGAAAGTATGACAAGAATGTTTTTGAGGCTACCGAAGGTGGCTTCCCTGTCATATATTATGAAGTGGACGGCATGGGGCACAACGATTGGACTGCCAACACAGAGGATGGCAATTCTTCGCTGACTATGTGGAACTTCTTCAAGCAGTACACTCTCGATACCCCTTGTGACATCACTCTCAAGTGGCGCCCTAACATAGATGCAGAGGGATACGAACCCACGAAACATGGATGGCGCATGAATATCAGCAGCTATGTGCTGCTCTTTGGCACAGACACTAAAACCGATGCCAACCAGAACGTGTACCGCTCGCTACAGTTCAAGGACGGAAACTATAAGCTCTGCTGTCATGTTGAAGGAGCAGAAGGTACAGAAGTGACCTTCAAAATCCAATTAAACTCTGGCAAGAAGACTGCCGTGCTCAACGAGAAAGTGACTAAGGACGGTGATGTCACCCTCTGCTTCAATGTCGCAGACGGATGGGGTGAGTACAAGTTGCAAGTTATCAGAAAAGACAACACAGCCAACGTCAAGATAACTAACCTTGCCATATATTCAGCCACAGACGAGGAAATGTCAGTGGAAGATGTCAAGACACCAGCCGACTTCCGCAACGCCAGGGTCTATTCGCTGAATGGCGTCGCTCTTAGTGGAGCAAGAGAAGGTATCAATATATTCAAGACTGATGAAGGTAAATGTCGGAAGGTGATTGTTTCCGATTAAGGATTCTTTCGATAAGAAATAAGGCTGTTTTTATGAAGATACCTTCATTGGTCATTGAAGACGTCTTCATAGGCTGATGAAGGTATCCTCATCAGCTCATGAAGGTATCTTCATCAAAAAGCCATGTTCTAAGTCTTTTGCTAATTGATTCCCAAACCTTATTTATAACCAACAAAAACCAGTTCTAATGATAGTACACACAGAAAAAAAATGGACTCTGATGTCGTTCATGCTATTTGTTTGCGCAGTGGCTATGGCCGCTGAGAAGTTAGACAACGACCAGAGACTTTGGTATGATGCACCAGCCACATGCTGGCTTGAGGCTTTGCCCCTTGGCAATTCTC
>JAXJBE010000184.1:0-18881 GCA_036303125.1 Bacteroidaceae bacterium | reverse complement strand
CTCATTCGGGAGTGTATAAGTGCAGCATGATGTATGTTGACGGGAGTGGGGCAAGGCATACGCAGATAGACATGAGGCTCTATGTCGATGTGCAGTCTGAGCCGCTTGGCACTCCATTCTCGTGGGAGGGACGCATCCCGCAGTTCAGCCATGACTGGAAGAATGATGCCGCGTTCAATTATGGAGTGTATGCCAAGCCCGAGAAGGTGCATTCCATAAAGAAGAAGAATGGCCAGAAGGCCAATTGCTATGCGGGCGAGTGGTGGTCGGCCTTTTGGGGGGACAATCTCAACAAGGCTGTAGGCACGGACGAGGCTACGGTGCAACAAGCCGCCAAGAACATGGTGGACAAGTTTGATGGCGACTTTGAGTACATACGCGACTATATGGGATGGCCGCCTGACAAGAACGCGAGGAGGGGGTATAAGTCGTTTGTATACATCTTCGGTTCGGGGCTTGCTAACGATGATGCTCCCAACACGGAGAAGGGCGGATATCAGGCTTCAGCCTATGTCGACGGCGACAACTACGCCTGTGTGTGGGCGAGCTACTACCCATTCTCCCGTTTCCGTGATGATGCCGACAAGAAGTGGACGGACGGAGACTATCAGAGGGAGGCGATGGTGCATGAGGGCATACATGCCATCTTTGCCGATCTCAACCATTGCCAGAAGTCGAGCTGGTTTCATGAGGCTGGCAACACATGGCTGCAATCGGCCATGAACACTGAGCGCTACAACAGGTATGGCACGCCAGGTTTCCTTGACGCGTGTCCCTTCGTGGCTCCTTTCATGCCCATCGAATGCTATTCCGGATGGTTGCAGGACGGTTCCTTTGGAGGTCCGCAGGCCGAGGGAGTCAACATGTTCAATTCTAATGGCCAGCAGATATGCACGTGGCGCAACTTGCTCGGAGGCACTCAGTATGGCAACGCCTTCCCCATCATCCTGGGCGAGATATGCGGCAAGGGCTCTATACCATGGATATGGCGCAACTGTGAGGACTATGTGCTCAAGGGCATCGGCTCACTGCTTGGCGACGAGACCATGCGCCAGCTCATACTGCAGTACCGCGCCCGCATGGCTACGTTTGACATAGGCGGCTGGAAAACGGGCTACCGCAAGCTGATGAATGACAATATCGGAGTGACTGTCAAGGCTGAATGGGAGCCGTACTGGATAAATGTGGCTCCGTTCAGGCTGACCCCTTACCAGGGACTTACCATAAACTCTGAGGACCGCTGGATGGCGCCTGACACCTTGACCAATCCGGGATGGTCAGGATGTAACATCATCCCTATACACGTGGACTCTAAGGCCAATGCGGCCACTGTGGAGTTTCTCCCTCAGAACGACAGGGACATGCGCGCTCAGCTCTGCTACACCACCAAGGCCGGAAAGATTTACTACTCGCAGTTTGCTCATTGCGGCAAGCTCCAGATTGACATCACGGACCGCCCGGCCAACAATGTCATCCTGCTCGTCGTGGCCAACACTGACTATGTCTTTGTCAATGACAACAAGCAGCGCAAGCAGCATTATGACTATCGCGTGCGCCTTCTTGGCGGCGCTCTCCAGGTGGCCGATCTCTACACTAAGTGGAGTCTTCATGAGAATACGCTGCGTGACTCAAAATATAATGAGGAGTCAGCGCGTGCCGACCAGGAGGAGTTCCTGACAGGCATAGAGACTCCTGCAGCTCCTGAGTGCTACACTCCTGGCAGCAATGGGGTGCGTCTGCTCACAGGCATGTGCATGGCAGGACATCCTGTCACTCTGCAGCTTGCCGACGGCATAGCCCCTTCTGACGTCAGGGTCAATATCATTGGCGCGTCTGGCATTGTGGCAGATGATGCCAGGCTGGAAGGCTGCAGCTACACTCTTCCGGCCAGCATGCGTCCAGGGTTGTACTTCATTAAGTTTATCCAGAATGGAAAGGCTGACACGTACAAGGTGGTGGTGAGAAAATAGAATGAAAAAGGGTCAGCGGATGTCTATGGTTGGTGATGCAAGAATAATCAAGTGGTCCCGGATGGCAAGATGTTCCGAATGACCAGCCATGCATTCCGAATGACCAGCCATGAAAGGGCTATTTACAGGGCAGGGTCTCTGACCCTGTCTTTTTGTCCCGTCATAGCGTGCCATGTGTCGTCAAAGACCTTTGTCAAGAATAAGCTTATCGCTGAGACATCTTCCGCGCTCGAACTGTTTGCTGCTTTTCCTTTGATGGCAAAACAAGATTAACGAAAAATATTCTCAGTTAGACGTCACCTTTTCCTGTTTGTTCTTGTTGTTATAGTGAACCGGTTTAAAAACAAACAGAAGTTTAACTATAAAAAATTAAAGAACATGGACAAGAATTTAGCAGTTATTATCATTGTCTTGGGAACATCAGTCGTCCTCCCCATCTTATTGGTTTTCTTCAATATGAGAAGAAAAATGGACTCTGAGAAGAACAAGAAGGAAATCATCCTTGCTGCACTCGAAAAGAATGCAGAGATTGACATCGAGAGTTTGGTGAGGAAAATGAATGTTCCAGACAAACTCCTGAAGGAAAAATTGCTGAATAGGCTACAGTGGGGACTCCTTACGACTATATTGGGTATAGGATTATCGGCAGTAGCAGCGTGGAAGGGTTATGTCGGAGGTTCGTCACCTGATCACATTTTCCTGTGCGGATGGAGCGGAGCAGCACTTATTGCTGTAGGTGTAGTATTTCTTATAACCTACCATGTAGGCAGAAAGATGCTCGCCAAAGAAATGGAGGCAGAGGAACAGAACTTGCGTTTGACAAAGAAATCATGACACGTGATCAGTTCGTACAACTCGTCAGCGATGAGCAAGAGGCACTTCGTGGATTCTTGCTCGCCCTCTGTTGTGGAAACAAGGATGAAGCGGATGATATAGCCCAGGATGCTCTTGTGAAGGCTTACCTTGCCTCTGTGGGGTATCAAGACAAGGGAAAGTTTCGGTCATGGCTATTCAAGATTGCACAGAACACCTTCCTCAATAATAAGGCTTCTCAACGTACTTTTGCAACCATCGACGAGGCAATGGCAGAACTGAGTACGTATGATGCTGATGCCAGGTATGTACATCAGGACCTATACCTTGCCTTGTCAACCTTGCCACCCAAGGAACGAACCGCCATTGTGCTGTTCTACCTTGAAGATTATACCATCAAGGAGATTTCGATGATTACTGACACCAGTGAAGACGCCGTAAAGAAACAACTGTCGCGAGGACGTGACAAACTAAAGACAAGATTGAAGCTATGATGAAAGATAAAGCACTTGAAGAACTGTTCCTTGCGCAGAAACCTCAATTCAACGACAAGGATGCATTTATGTCACAACTCATGCGTAAGCTTGATGCTGTGGAGTATCTCCGCCTCTATGAAGAGGCTAACCTCCGTCGCTATAAACTTGCCATGATAGCCACCTTTGTTATGGGACTTTTTTCGGGAGCTGGGTTGCTTGCTTTCATGCTCTGGAAGCCAGTGAATGAACCACTGTTCACTTTCGATGTCACTTCTGGCTTTCTTCTTGATATTCTGCAAAACTCACGCATGATTGTTTCATTTTGCCTTATGTTGCTCATGAGCTATTGCATTCTATGTATTGTAAGTAATATACAAGAACTCACGAAGATGAAAACAACAATTCCTTCAAACACTCATCCGCAGCCTATGTGAGCGGGTGGACATGCTCCGTTTTCGCCACGTCAATGCAAGGATAAAGGTTGCCAACCTCATTATATATAAGCCCTTCTAAACTTAAACCTAAACCTTTCTTCACCAGACCTGCATGACTCGGAAACAGCACAGAGAGGAACGGCAACGTTCCTCTCTGTGCTGTTTATCCATTCGGCGATATGGGCATTCGTGTGCCCATAATACTGGATGACTATTTAAAAATCAGTTGCGCAAAATTGTATAAGCCATATTTCCAGACCACGAAATCGTGATGTCCGCCGGGATACTCGATGAGCGTGCAGGGCACCTCGTTCTTGTCGCAGAATGCCTTCAGACGGCTGCTGTTGTACATCAGTCCGTCCTCGCTACCGCAAACCATCCACAGCAGTTTGTTCTCCTTCTTGGTCTTGGCCACATCGGGGATGAGCTGCTCGGGTGTCTTGGTGTTGGGCGCAGACGAGAAGCCGCCGACATAGGCGAAGACGTCCATGTTGCCCAGGCCGAAGTTCAGCGACTGTCCGCCACCCATCGAAAGGCCAGCCACGGCGCGGTTCTCCTTGCCCGTCTTCACGCTGTAGGTTCTCTCCACAAAGGGGATGAGGTCGTCCAGCAGGTCGCGTTCGAAGGTGGCAAATCCCTGCACCTTGTCGGGCGAGAAACTGTTCTCTGCGCTGTCATCCTTGCAAGCGCGCCCGTTGGGCATCACCACTATCATCGGCTCAGCCTTCTTCTGTGCTATCAGGTTGTCCATCACCTGCAGGGGAGCACCCAGCAACCATTCCTTATGGTCGCCGCCTATGCCATGGAGCAGATATAAGACGGGGTATTTTTTCTTCTGGTCGTACTTGGGAGGCAGGTAGACGGTCAACTTGCGAGTGGCGCCCACGGTCTCCGATTCGTATGCCGTTTCCACGAGCGTGCCATGCTCGATGTCCGCCGTCTCCTTGTCGAACCCTTCGGGTGCAGCCACATAGGGGCTGAATGTGCATTCCACTTTCTGTGCACGACCAAAACTGCGAGGGATGTTGGGTTCTTGCGCGCTTGCGCTGATGGCGGTCAGTCCCAGCACAGCGGCCAAAATTGTCTTTTTCATTCTTTTGTTTGTGATTAGGTTATTAGATGAGTTTGTTCTTGATGTATACCACTCCTTAATGTTGAGATGGTATCCTTTGTCCAATAGCTGTTTGTATATCAGCATATCCTTTTCCGAAAAGCAGCAGAGGATGGTTTTGCCTTTGTAAGCCCCGTTGCGTATATGCTTGCCCACAAGAGGTTGTGAGCTTGCTCCCGAGGGGTTGTGAGCTTGCCCATGAGGGGCTGTGAGCTTGCTCCCGAGGGGTTGTGAGCTTGCCCATTGGAGGTGTTGGGCAAGCCCGCGGAGGGGTGGGGGCTTGCTGGATTTGACGCTGAAAGATGCTATAATAGTCCAGAAACATCAGGCTGAGGGTCAAGTGTGTCCAGGCTGAGGGTCAAGTGTGTTCAGCTCAGCTGGCAGCAGTGGTCACTTTGCTTCTTCCAGGAAGAAGTCTGTCATCTTCTTGAATGTCTCTTCGTTGAATGTGACGGGGCCATGCTGGCCTTTTGGCACGGTGATGAAATCCACGAGCTTGCCTTGCTTCTTTAGTTCCTCTGAGAAATAGACGCTCTGGCAGTGGGGCACTACATTGTCTGCGTCGCCGTGGATGACGATGAAGGGTGGGCATTTCTTGCTGACGTATGATATGGGGCTGCAGAGCACGATCATGTCCATGTTGTCGGCCGGATTGCCTCCGATGAGTGCCGCTTCGGGTGACTGGGCGTCCTTGACTGTCTCGCAGTTTTCCATGCGGGTCATGTCTACAGGGCCGAACCAGTCGACCACAGCGTCCACTTCGCTGCTCATCTTTGTATTGCCGCCGACGCTGCCCTCGATGTCGATGGTCTTGCTGCCCACGGTGCGCTTCTTTATTCCGTTGGTCACTCCAGCCATGGAGGAGAGGTGGCCTCCTGAGGAGAAGCCTGTGATGCCGATGAAGGATGTGTCGAGCTTGTACTTGTCTGCGTTGGCTCTGATGAAGCGGATGGCTCCTTTGACATCATTGATTTGGGCCGGGAACTTGGCGTCGCCGCTTGAGCGGTGGTTGATGCTCACTACGGCGAAGCCTGCGTCTGTGAGGGGCTTGCCGAGCGACATGTATGCCATGCCCTTCATGTTGTTGGCAAACCATGCGCTGCCGTAGATGAGGACGATGACTTTGTGCTTGTCTTGGTTTGTCTTTGGCAGGTAGATGTCGAGCTTGTGCGCTTCGAGGTCGTCGCCTGCGTAGTTGATGTCTTTGTAGTCTGGTTCTACTCCGGGCTGACCGAAACCTCCAAACCCTTGAGGCTGTGCCCATGACGTGAGTGAGAGGCATGTCATGGCTAATGATAAGATAGTCTTTTTCATTTTGTTAAGTTGTTGATTGGTTGAGTAAGTTGAGTGTCATTCGGTCACCTCTTCCAGCTTGCCTGTCTCTGAGTCGATGATGAATCCGCGGACAGTGATGTCGGCTGGGACGAGTGGATGGGTCTTGATGGTCTGCATTGTCCGCTTGACTGACTCGGGTGTGTCCTTGAAGCCTTCGAGCCAGTGGTTGAGGTCTATGCCGCATTTGCGTATGGTGTCGAGTGTCTTGCCTGTGATGCCTCGGCTGAGCATCTGCTCGTGGAAGTGGTCATAGCTCATGTGGCAGGCGCCGCAATGGGAGTGGGCCACGACCATTATCTCCTTGACGCCCAGCTCGTAGATGGCTACGATGAGGCTGCGCATGGCCGAATCGAAGGGGGAGATGACGAGGCCGCCTGCGTTTTTGATGATTTTGGCGTCGCCGTTCTTGAGTCCGAGGGCGGCGGGGAGGAGCTGGGTGAGGCGGGTGTCCATGCAGGAGAGGACGGCGAGCTTTTTGTCTGGGTACTTGTCCGTGATGTATTTCTCGTAGCTCTTTGTGGCAACGAACTCCTTGTTGAACGTGAGTATTTCGTCTATCATGAGATTATGCGGTTATGGTGATTGGTTGTGGCGGTGTGTTGTCGAGACGCGGGGCGGGTGCTCTGAGGTCTCTTTTAAGGGCATTGCCGCCGCTTGGGAAAAAGGAAATGCCGTTCGGAGAGGCGAGCTATCCGAACGGCAATATTCATTATTGTGTTGGATTCTTCAACCGTATGATATTGTCTATGACACGGTTTTCAGCGTTTGCATGCCATTGAGTCCACTCTTTCCTGGTGGCGTCCGCCTGCAAACTCTGTGCTGAAGAATTCGTCGAGGCACTGGCGGCATGTCTCCTCGCTGATGAAGCGTCCGGGGAAGACGATGACGTTGGCGTCGTTGTGCTCACGGATGAGGTGGGCTATCTCTGGCTGCCAAACAAGTCCGGCGCGTATGCCCTGGTGCTTGTTGAGTGTCATGGAGATGCCTTCGCCTGATCCGCACATGGCTATGCCGGGGTAGACTTCGCCTGTCTCTATGCCCTGGGCCAGCGCATGGCCGTAGGTGGCGTAGTTGCAGGACTCTTCGGTGTGGGTGCCGTAGTCTTTATAGGCGATGCCTTTCTCGTCGAGATACTTCTTGACAAACTGTTTGAGAGGGAATGCTGCGTGGTCGCTGGCTAATCCTACCAATTCGTGCTTCATAATCTGTGATGTTTGTATGAAGGTGTGGAGTGGGGGACTTAGAAGAGCTTGTTGACCTGAGCGTAGACGTTCTCCGCTGTGTAGCCGAGCTTCTCGTCGAGCACCTTGTATGGGGCTGAGAATCCGAATGACTCAAGTCCCCAGATTGTGCCTTCTGCTTCTGGCACGAGGCCGAGGAGGTTGACTGGGAGGCCAGCTGTCATGCCGAACTTCTTCACTCCGTGTGGGAGGACTGACTCTTGGTATTCCTTTGGCTGGAGACGGAAGAGTCCTTCTGATGGAACGCTGACGATGCGCACTTTCTTGCCGTCCTTGCGGAGGAGCTCTGCGCCGGCCACGAGGGTGGACACTTCTGAGCCTGTGGCCACGAGGATGACGTCAGGATTCTCGTCAGAGCCTGCCACGATATAGCCACCTTTGGCTGCGAGGCTGTAGTCGTTGCCTGCCGGGAGGTTGTTGATGTTCTGGCGGGAGAGGATGAGGGCTGTCGGAGTGGCCATGTTGTCCATGGCGAGCGCCCAGGCTGCTGTTGTCTCCTGTGCGTCGGCTGGACGGAGCACGAGCACTGATGGCTTGCCTGAGTGGTTCTTCAGCTTCTCCATGAGGCGGATCTGTGCTTCCTGCTCTACTGGCTCGTGGGTTGGTCCGTCTTCGCCTACGCGGAATGCGTCGTGGGTCCAGATGAACTTGACGGGGAGCTCCATGAGGGCTGCCATGCGCACGGCTGGCTTCATGTAGTCTGAGAAGACGAAGAAGGTGCCGCATGCTGGGATGACGCCGCCGTGGAGTGCCATGCCGATGCAGCAGCATGCCATGGTGAGCTCAGCCACGCCTGCCTGGAAGAATGCGCCGGAGAAGTCGCCTGCTGTGAGAGCCTTTGTCTTCTTGAGGAAGCCGTCTGTCTTGTCTGAGTTGGAGAGGTCGGCAGAGGCGCAGATCATGTTTGGCACCTGCTCTGCGAGAACTGAGAGGCAGGCTGCTGACGCGTTGCGTGTGGCGTCGTTGTCCTTCTGCACGCACTTGCTCCAGTCAATCTTGGGAGCCTTGCCGCTGAACCACTCTGCCTGGGCGGCTGCCTTCTCTGGGTTAGCCTCGGCCCATGCCTTCTCTTCGGCGTAACGCTCTGCGCATATTGCTTCGAGCTCTTTGGCGCGGTTGGCGTACATTTCCTTGACATCGTCGAATATCTGGAATGGGTTCTCTGGGTCGCCGCCGAGGTTCTTGATGGTGTTGACATAAGCGTCGCCGCCGAGAGGAGCGCCGTGGGTCTTGCAGTTGGCCTCGTATGATGAGCCGTCAGCCTTGAGGGCTCCCTTGCCCATGACGCACTTGCCGATGATGAGTGTTGGCTTGCCTTCCACCTTCTGGGCTGCCTCGATGGCTGTGCGAATCTGTGTGGCGTCGTTGCCGCAGATTTCTATTACTTCCCATCCGAGGGCGCGGTACTTGGCGCCTGTGTCCTCGTTCATGACTTCCTTGGTCTCTGTTGAGAGCTGGATGTCGTTGGAGTCATAGAACATGATGAGGTTGTCAAGGCCGAGGATGGCAGCGATGCGTGCGCCGCCCTGTGAGATTTCTTCCTGGATGCCACCGTCAGAGATGTAGGCGTAGATTCTCTCCTTGGCGAATGTTGGGTTGCCTGTGTGGGCTGCGAGGAACTTGGCCGCGATGGCTGCGCCGACGGCGAAGACGTGGCCCTGGCCGAGAGGACCTGATGTGTTTTCGATGCCGCGGGCTATCTCGAACTCAGGGTGACCAGTGGTGGGTGAGCCCCACTGGCGGAGCTGGGCAAGCTCTTCGAGTGTAATCTTGCCGATGAGGGCGAGCTGTGAGTAGAGCATTGGGGCCATGTGGCCGGGGTCGAGGAAGAAGCGGTCGCGGCCCACCCACTCAGGGTTCTTGGGGTCGTACTTCAGATATTCGGAATAAAGGACATTGATGAAGTCTGCGCCGCCCATGGCGCCGCCTGGGTGACCAGACTTTGCTTTTTCTACAGCTGATGCAGCGAGGATGCGTATGTTGTTTGCTGCATGATTCAATACACTAATTGGATTTGCCATTTTCTTAATGATAATAATGTTGTTTTGATTAGATTATTGATAATAAGTACGTTTAGCTCTTGTGGTCTACGGCTGCCTGTTCGATGGCGAGTCCTCTCTTGTAGTTCTCGATGTAGGCGTTGAATCCTGCCACGTCTTCTGGTGTTGGCTTGATTTCTTCTCCTGCGTTGCCTGCGAAGACAACTTGGTCGAGATAGTCAGCGAGAGAGAGCTTCTTCTCGTTGCTGACGGCATAGGCCGCGAGGAGTGCTATGCCCCACGCTCCTCCTTCTCCTGCTGTCTCCATGACGGAGATGGGGGAGTTGAGTGCTGCTGCGAGCATCTGCTGGCCCACGCCTTTTGTGGTGAAGTAGCCTCCGTGGCCGGTGATGCGGTCTACCTTCACCTTCTCTTCCTTGAGGAGGATGTCGTTGCCAATCTTGAGCACGCCGATGGCTCCGTAGAGCTGCGCGCGCATGAAGTTGGCGAGGTTGAACTTGTCGTTGGCTGAGCGGACGAAGAGTGGGCGTCCGTCAGAGAGTCCTGTGACTGGTTCGCCTGACACGTAGTTGTAGGCGAGGATGCCGCCGCAGTCGGGGTTGCCTTTTGTGGCCACGTTGAAGAGGTTGGTGTAGAGCGCGTTCATGTCGACAGGCATGCCCATGAGTTCTTGGAACTCCTTGAAGATTTTGACCCACGCGTTGATGTCTGACGTGCAGTTGTTGCAGTGCACCATGGCCACGAGGCTTCCGTCTGGGGTGGTGACCATGTCAATCATCTCGTATGGTTTGGAGAGTTCTTTCTCAAGGACAATCATGGAGAATGATGATGTGCCTGCGGAGACATTGCCTGTGCGCTGCTTGACAGCGTTGGTGGCCACCATGCCTGTGCCTGCGTCGCCCTCTGGTGGGCATACGGGGATGCCCGCCTTGAGGTGGCCGGACACGTCGAGGCGCTGTGCTCCTTCCTGTGTGAGGAAGCCGGCGTTCTCGCCTGCGCTGAGTGATTGGGGCAGGATGTCGAGGAGTTTCCATGAGAAGCCTTTAGGCTCGATGAGCTTGTCGAACTTCTCCACCATCGTTGCGTCGTAGGTCTTTGTCTTGGGGTCGACTGGTATCATGCCTGAGGCGTCGCCCACTCCAAGCACTTTCTGTCCGGTGATCTGCCAGTGGATGTAGCCTGCGAGGGTGGTGAGGTACTCAATGTCGGCCACGTGCTCCTCGTTGTCGAGTATGGCTTCGTAGAGGTGTGAGATGCTCCAGCGGAGAGGTATGTTGTAGTTGAAGAGGGCTGAGAGCTCTGCTGCGGCCTTGCCTGTGTTGGTGTTGCGCCATGTGCGGAAGGGCACGAGGATGTCGTTGCCCTTGAAGGCCATGTAGCCGTGCATCATTGCGCTGATGCCGATGGCCGCGAGTGCTTCAATCTCTGTCTCGTACTGCTCGAGGACATTTTTGCGGAGCTGGGCGTAGCAGTCCTGGAGTCCATACCAGATGGCTTCCGTGCTGTATGTCCAGAGTCCGTCGACGAGCTGATTCTCCCATGTGTGGCTTCCCTGTGCGATAGGGGTGTTGTTCTGGTCGATGAGAACGGCCTTGATGCGGGTAGAGCCGAACTCGATTCCGAGTACGGCCTTACCTGCTTCTATAGTTTGCTTTGCGTTCATTATATCATCTGTGTGTTAATCAGTGGTGAATGTTTCTTTAAGCGGTTGTCTTAATCGTGTAAGGCTGATTGAGGACACCTGCTTACTTGAGAGCCTTGTTGAGCATGTAGTACACCTCATTGTTGCGGAGCTGTGTCTTGAAGCCGCTGATGGTGGTGTCTTTGTCGATGTTGACAAATTCCATGCCTGTGATTTCGGCGAAGTCTTCCCAATACTCTGCTGTGATGTCGTATGAGAAGGCGCTGTGGTGAGTGCCGCCGGCGAGAATCCACGCTCCTGCGCCGATTTCAAAAGTTGGTTGTGGCACCCAGAGTGCTGACGCTACGGGGAGCTTCGGCATTGGCTTTGGCTCGATGCACTCTACCTCGCTTGTGATGAGGCGGAAGCGGTTGCCAAGGTCAACGATGGTGGCCTTGATGCCTTTGCCTGTCTTGGAAGTGAAGACGAGGCGCGCTGTCTGCTGCTTGCGGATGCCGATGCCAAGGAAATGCACTTCGAGTGTTGGCTTGTCCACTGCGATGAGCGGGCATACTTCGAGCATGTGGCTCTGGAGGCTTGAGGTGCAGTCGTCGGCGAAGTTGAGTGTGTAGTCTTCGAGGAATGAGCATCCCTTCTCGAGTCCTTGGTTCATCACCCAGAGAGTGCGGTATAGGCACGCTGTCTTCCAGTCTCCCTCAGCTCCGAAGCCGATGCCTTCAGCCATGAGGCGCTGTGAAGCGAGGCCTGGTATCTGGTCGAAGCCGACAAAGTTGGGGTCTGCGATGTCTGCCTCGCCGAGGTCGTCGAAGTTGGTTGTGAATGCTGTGGCTCCTTCGTCCTTGAGCACGCGGCGGAGGGCAATCTCAGCCTTTGCGGCGTTCTTGACTTTCTCCCAGTAAACTTCTTCGCCTGACTCGTCAATCTTGATGGTGTATGACTTCTTGTATTCCTCAACGAGGGCGTCTGCCTCAGCGTCAGTCACCTGCTTCCAGTATTCCATGAGGCTGGAGACAGGATAGTAGTCTACGTGATAGCCCAGGCGCTGCTCGAACTCCACGCGGTCGCCGTCTGTGACGGCAACGTTGTTCATGTTCATGCCGAACATGAGGCAGCGCACGTTGTGTGCGTCAGCGACACCTGCTGACACGCGAGCCCAGATGGCAATCTTCTTCTGCACTTCTTCGCTCTTCCAGTAGCCGACGACAACCTTGCGTGGCACGCGCATGCGGCTGCAGATGTGTCCGAACTCGATGTCGCCGTGTGCTGACTGGTTGAGGTTCATGAAGTCCATGTCGATGGAGTTCCATGGTATCTCAGCGTTGTACTGGGTGTGGAGGTGGAGGAGAGGCTTCTGGAGAGCCTGCAGACCCTTGATCCACATCTTGGCCGGTGAGAATGTGTGCATCCATGTGATGATGCCGGCGCACTTGTCATCGTTGTTGGCGGCCTTCATGATGGCTTCCACTTCCTTGGAAGAGTTGGCTGTGCCTTTGTATACAACCTTTACAGGTATGATGCCGCTGTTGTTGAGTCCATCGACCATCTCCTTAGAGTGGCCGTCTACTATCTTTACTGTGTCACCTCCGTAGAGGAGCTGTGCTCCGGTTACCCACCAGAGTTCTAAATTTTCAAACATAATATTCAATGGTTTTTGTGGGCGCGTCTTCTTTCTTCTTTAGCAAAGGAGAGTGCCCGCGGGTTAATAAATTGGTATGTTGAGTAAGTCTTTTGCGCTTTTGGCTTTGGCCTTTATCGCTTCAGCCTTTTAGTGCTTCTGTCCCTTCTGTCCGTAGTAAGCGTTGGGGCCGTGCTTGCGGTTGTAGTGCTTCTCGATGAGGAGAGGATTCATGGTCAGCTCAGGGTTGACAGAGAAAGCGACGAATGCCATCTTTGCGCACTGCTCCATGACCTTTGCGTTGTATACCGCATTGTCAGGTGATGTGCCCCATGAGAATGGGCCATGGTTCTTGACAAGGACAGCAGGCGTGTGGTCTGGGTTGATTTGGCGTATGTTGAGTATTTCATCCACGATGACATTGCCCGTCTCGAGCTCGTATGCGCCTTCCACTTCTTCCTTGGTCATGTCGCGTGTGCATGGTATGGCCTTATAGAAATAGTCTGCATGAGTGGTGCCGATGTTTGGTATGTCCTTGCCTGCCTGTGCAAATGCTGTGGCGTAGGTGGAGTGAGTGTGCACGACACCTTGTATATTGGGAAATGCCTTGTAGAGCACGAGGTGGGTAGGGGTGTCTGATGACGGATTGAGCTCGCCCTCTACCACCTTGCCTGTCTCAAGGTCTACGACAACCATGTCGCTTGCTTTCATGTCATCGTAGCTCACACCTGATGGCTTGATGACAACGAGTCCCTTTTCACGGTCTATGCCTGAGACGTTTCCCCATGTGAAGATGACCAGTCCCTGCTTCACGAGGTCAAGGTTGGCCTTGAATACTTTTTCTTTTAGTTCTTCTAACATAGTCTTTCTGTTTTTTATTACTAATAGTATTATATGTATATGCTTGTTTGTTGATAGGGTAGTGTATATATGTTTTTCCTATGGATGCAGTTTGTCATTTTTTCTCGCCCCATCACCAGAAGGTGACATAGAGTAATGATAAGATGATGCAGATGAGCGTTGTGGAGATGGCAAACGACTTGTCTGTCGCTATCAGTTCCATGTCGAAAGTGAAGGCTTTGGCATTTCTCTTGCGGTCTTTAGCTCCTGCAATGAGGCAAAGCGATACTGATGCGAAAACTGTGCCGAGGAAATAGAATGACTGGAAGCCGATGTCGTTAAGATAGGCTATGACATTAGTGTCTGGAGTTGCGTCTGGCGGAAGCAATGTCAATCCAGCGGTCACGATTGTCGCTGCCAATATGGACAATAAGGCCAGGGCTGCAAATATGTATCCCCATGTCACCATCCTTCGGCGGTCAGCCTTGCTTGGCAAGTCGATTCTGGTGTGCTGATGGCTGAGGAGGGATATCACCACAAATATTACAGCGTCGATGATGAAAACGTAGCATGCGCGGAAAACGAATGACACGTCTGGCTGTGTGTAGTGGAAGAAGATGCCGAGCGGTATGGTTATTATGGCTATGGTGGTCGCTGCTGAAGTTGATGAGCGCTTCCAATAGAATCCGAAGAGCATGAGCGTCATTACTCCTGGATAAATGAAGCTGGAGTATTCCTGGATATATTTGAATCCATTCTCCATGCTGCCTATGAGAGGGCGAACCGCAAGAAGTGCTATTATGATAGAGATGCCTGCTGCCAGTTTGCCTACCCGCACAAGCTCTTTGTCTGTTGCTTCCTTGTTCCAGTATTTCTTGTAAATGTCGAGGGTGAAGATGGTGGAAGCGCTGTTGCTGATAGCAGATATTGTGGATATGATGGATGCGGTAAGTGTGGCGAAGAAAAGCCCCTTGATGCCTGTCGGTATCATGTTGGCGATGAACCACGGCATGGCTTCGTCTGGTGTGCTGATCTGATTGGCGAACTCCAGTGCCGAAGACTGGTGGTGGGTCATATAGAAGGCGCACACACCAGGGATGAGAACGATGAAAGGTATGGTCAGTTTGATGAATGCAGCAAAGAGGAGCCCCTTTCTTGCTTCTTGGGGTGTCTCTGCGCTGAGGCCTCCTTGGATGACGTACTGGGTGAATCCCCAGTAGCAGAAATTTGTGATAAGTAATCCTCCTATCACCACGCCTATTCCTGGAAGCAGGTTATAGCCCTCGGCTGATTTAGACTGCTGTATGATGAGGTTGAAGTGGCAGTCGTTCATGTATTCCCCTGTCGTCAGGTATTTGTACACTTTAGACAGGCCGTCGATGTATGTGCCATTGTCGCCTGCTACAGCATTCAGGGTGAAATATGACGTGATGAGGCCGCCGAGGATGATGAATGAGAGTTGTATGATGCTTGTCCATGAGATGGCCGTCATGCCTCCGTGTATAGAGTATAGTGCGGAAAAGAAAAAGAGTATAATGATTATGCCTGTGCGCACTGATATTTCTATGCCGAAGATAGAGAACGCACATCCTTGCAGGCCCAATATTTGCTCTATGGCGAGAGAGCCGAGCCAGGCTACGGAGGTGAGGTTGACGAAGACGAAAAGCAGAAGCCACAGGACGGAAAAACCAAGCCCGATTCCTCGGTTATAGCGTTTGTACAATAGATCAGGAATCGTGGCAATCTTCTGCGACAGCATCACAGGCAAGAAAAACTTAGCGATGACTACAATGGCGATGGCGGCAATCAACTCATAAGCGGCAGTAGCGATGCCGAAAGAATAGCATGAGCCTGCCTCGCCAATTATCTGCTCTGTGGATATGTTGGAGGCTATGAGCGTGGCTCCGACGACCCACCAGGGCAGAGTGTTGTTGGCGAGGAAGTAGTCCTTGGCTGTCCTTTCCCTGCCATCTTTTTTCTTGCTGATATATGCGCTGACACTCACGATGAGTATCATGTATGCTATCCATATCAAGAAGTCTATATATTCAAATCCGTTGAGACTAATGGATTCGGAAATGTTGCTGATGTCGTTCACTGCTGAAACATTTTTTTGTTAAAGTATATATGAGGTATATATAATGGTATATATTTATATATGTATTGGCTTTTGTTTAAGTTGGCAGACTTACTGTGCTGAGGTCTGGGACTTGCTGTCTTGCCATCTTGGCAAAGACGTTTTATCAGTTGAGTGCCCTCCCTGTGATAGCATCATCAAGTGCTTTTTCTGCAATGTATTCGTAGAGTACAGCGCCTCTGCGATTGGACTTCTCTATTTGTCCAGTTGATTTGATGAAATCCTTTTCTGTGATGGAGCGGCGGAAGTTGCGCTTGTCCATCGTCGTGCCGAGCACGCTCTCATAGAGGGATTGGAGCAGAGTCAGCGAGAAGTACTTCGGCAGGAGGTTACGCCCGATAGGCTCGCTCTTGATTGTATTGCTGACAGCTTGTCTCGCCTTTTTTACCATTTCGTTGTGATCAAAGCATAGTTGTGGAAGCTTGTCCACTGCAATCCATTTCGTTTTATATCGTTTTGACAGATTCTGGTTATAGTCGCCCACGTTGATGAGAGCGTAGTAGACGATGCTGATGACCCTCTCGCCCTTATCCCGTTTGACTTCTCCAAATGTGGCTATCTGTTGCATATAAACATTGTCGAGGCCTGTGAACTTGCTGAGAATGCGCTTTGCAGCCTGATCCACACTCTCGCCTTCTTCCACGAAACCTCCGATGAGTGACAGCGTTCCCCTTTGAGGAGCGTAGGGGCGCTTATGTATGAGCACCTTCAGCTTGCTGTCTTCAAAGCCGAATATGACGCAGTCTACAGAGACATAGAATCGTGGATAATTTATATATGCATTCATTGTGTTGGAAGGTAGCGGTTTGTAAAGGGGTGTTCTATAAATTAGTATTTATGTTTTATCGGGTTTTGTCCTTTTGCTCGGTCGATTTTGGCCTCTCACTTGCATCTGTCTCTTTTTCATTCAGTCACGATGCCCGCATCGCTCCTTCATTTAAAAGAGACATCTGCTGCGTGATAGCCTCAAAATCGCCTCGAGCTAATTTATAGAACACCCCTAAAGTGTTAGAAAGTAGTGGTTTGAAAAGTGTTGTAGGATGGTGGTTCGGTAAATGAACTTGTTTTATATGACCGGGCGGGCATTGGTGTCCCGCCCGGCCATTTTGATAGCATTAGTCTGTGAATCTTTGATTACCAGAGAATAGCGTAAAGAAGCATTGTGATCACGCAGATGCCGATGGCACCGTATGTGTAGCCGCGTGTGGTCTCGAAGAGAGACAAGTCGATAGGTAGAGCCTTTGGATCCCTCTTAGTGTCCTTGGAGTTGGAGATGAGGAAGACTGCGCTTGAGCCTACGAGCACACCGAAGAAGTAGAATGCCTGGAAACCTATGTCGTTGAGGTACGCGATGACGTTGTTGTCTGGGTTTGCGTCAGCAGGAAGCATTGTGCCGCCTATAGTGACGATAGCTGCTGCTATGATGAAGAAGATGCCCAGACCGCCGAGTATGCGACCCCACTTCATCATGGCGGCGCGGTCGTCAGCAGAAGGAAGCTCACACTTCTCTGTCTTGTTGCTCAGGAGCGATACTGTGACGAAGAATGTGAAGACGATGATGAAGATGTAGCCCGCGCGGAACTGGAAGGCCACGTCTGGAAGCATAATCTTGAATATCACGCCGAGAGGGATAGTGATGATGGCTGTCCATACGGCAGCTGTTGAGGAAGCGCGCTTCCAGAGGAGACCAAGACCGAAGACGGTGATGATGCCTGGGTAGATGAAGCCAGAGTACTCCTGGATGTACTGGAAGGCCTGGTCGAGGCCGCCGAGGAGTGGCTTGACAGAGATAGCTGCTACAACGAGAGCTATGACAGCTGTGACGCGTCCCACATTGACGAGCACCTTGTCTGATGCATTCTTGTTGATGTACTTCTTGTAGATGTCCATCGTGAAGAGGGTAGAAGTACTGTTAAACATGGAAGCGAGTGAAGAGATGATGGCTGCTGTGAGGGCAGCGAAAGAGAGACCCTTGATGCCAGTTGGAGTGAAGTTGCGGATGAGCCATGGATAAGCGTCGTCTGCAATGTTGATAGAGCCCTGCAGGTTGCTGAACTGATCCGCGTTCTGCTGCATGTAGAATGCGCAGATGCCAGGGAGAACAACGATGAATGGGATGAGAATCTTGAGGAAACCTGCGAAGACGAGGCCCTTCTTTGCCTCTTCGATGTTTTTAGCGGCGAGTCCCTTCTGGATGATGTACTGGTTGAAGCCCCAGTAGCCGAGGTTGGTCAGCCATACTCCACCGACGATGGCAGCGATGCCAGGCACGTTGGCGAACGCGCTCTCGTTGTGGCTCTGCTGGATGACGAGGTGGAAGTGTGTATCCTTAGCGTAGTCGCCGGTAGTCAGGAACTCGTATACCTTGCTGAAGCCGTCTATGAAGTTGCCGCCTTCTCCCGCCACAGAGCAGAGAGCGAAGTAGGCTGTGATGAGACCGCCGCCCACAAGGAATGTCACCTGCATCACGTCAGTCCATGCCACGGAAGCGAGGCCTCCGTAGATAGAGTAGATGCCCGCGATGAGGAAGAGGGCGATAATGATAATCATGCGCATGGATATCTCAAGCCCTCCTACAGAGACAGCCAAGCCCTGAAGGCCGAGAATCTGCTCTATGGCGAGAGCGCCGAGCCAAGCTACTGACGTGAGGTTGACAAAGACGTAGAGGAAGAGCCAGAGGATGGAGAAGGCGAGACCCACACCATCATTGTAGCGTTCGCGGAGGAACTGCGGGATGGTGAATATCTTGCGTTCAATCATGATTGGCAGTAGGAACTTGCCGATGACCACGAGTGTTACTGCGGCCATCACCTCGTATGCTGCGATGGCGATGCCGTCAGCATAGCCTGTGCCAGACATGCCGATGAACTGTTCTGCCGAGATGTTGGCAGCGATGAGCGACGCGCCGACAGCCCACCATGTGAGGGTATTACCCGCAAGGAAGTAGTCGCTTGCGCTCTTTTCCTTTCCGTCCTTGTCTCGGCTGAGGAACATGCCGAGGCTCACAAGGAGGATGATGTACACAATCAAGATGATGAAGTCAATGGATTCGAATCCGCTTTGGCTTATCGCTTGTGTGAAACTCATTTGTGAATTCATTGTTTAATTTGTTGTTTTGGATGTAATGATTATTTAGATTGATTTTATGTTTTTACTTCATTACCGAGAATTTGTACTTGCAGTAGCTGCGGTAAGGCTTGTCCGGAGTGACGAAAGCGTTGCTGTCTTCCCATCCTGGCATGTTGTACTTGTTTGGAGAGTCTGGAT
>JAXJBE010000183.1:0-3235 GCA_036303125.1 Bacteroidaceae bacterium | reverse complement strand
GGCCCCCGCCCGGCACTTCCCCGCGAGGTGGAGCAGTATGGGGATTATGAGAAGCAGCGTTTGTATGTGACGCCGGGCCTGAGCTGCTATTGGCAGATCGCTCCGCACCGCAATGACCTCTCTTTTGAGGAGTGGATGGATTTGGATGTGAAGTATGTCAAGGAGCGCAGTTTCTGGGTGGATTGGAAGATTATTTTTAAGACCTTCAAGGTGTGCTTGCTGGGGCATGGGGAGTAAGGATCAACATTCGAAGGTACTGTGTAAAGAAAGCGCTAACCTTGATAGCAACGCTGGATGCTAAGACTGCATACGCCGATGCTGATTATGTTGTCATTGCGGCCCATACCAATGTCGACCTCAAACTTTCAGTGGCGGCATGATGGTCTACGGTGGCGTATAAAACTCATGCGAAATACCCCTATTACGAGCCTGTTTTATTGCAGAGCAAGGGACGGACATGATACCTTCATTTTTCCGAAGAATTAGAGGTGGAGGTTGAAAGTGTTGAAAAGTTCAAAATTTATTTTTCTGGAAAAGTTTATTGCAGAGAAAAGACGGACATGATAACTGCATTTTTCCGGGGAATTAGAGGTAGTGAGGGGTAGATGATTGTTCATGTTGCAACAAAGAAACAGTATGAACTTGTACAGTTTTAACAAAGTAAGCTGGTGCGAAGGTTATGACAATAAGGGTCAGCACTTTGAAAAATAGAGAAGTGCGACAGCGAGTTATGACAATAAGACACAGCACTTTGTTGGTGAGCTGGTATGAAGGTGTCTGCCATAAAGTTTCAGTTGAAGCGAAATGAGTGAGTAGCCCATGACAAGTCTACGCAAAAGATTCAGTGGTGGTCGGAAAAGTGGAATGAAATATGACTGCGGAAGATGATCACGGTGAGAAAAATGATAACTACAGCGCGATGAACACACTGTTTGATATAGATTGCTCGGCTCAATATGAGCCTTCCATATAAGTAAGATGAATTTCAGGAGGATATAGGATTATGAAAAAGGACTATAAAATTGCGGTTGCCGGTACCGGCTATGTTGGTTTGTCAATTGCCACATTGCTCTCCCAGCACCATCAGGTGACTGCTGTGGATATTATCCCGGAGAAGGTGGACATGATCAACAACAAGAAATCTCCGATTCAAGATGATTATATTGAAAAATACTTGGCAGAAAAGGAATTGAATTTGACCGCAACGCTGGATGCAAAAGCTGCATATAGCGATGCGGATTTTGTTGTGATTGCGGCTCCTACTAACTATGACAGCAAGACCCAGCACTTTGATACGTCTGCGGTTGAAGCTGTAATCAAGTTGGTTATGGAATATAACCCAAACGCCATCATGGTTATCAAGTCTACGATCCCTGTTGGTTACACCGCTTCCGTGCGTGAGAAGTTCAACAGCAAGAATATCATTTTCAGCCCGGAGTTCCTGCGTGAATCTAAAGCCCTTTATGATAACCTGTATCCTTCTCGTATCATTGTGGGTACTGACCCGAACGATGAACGTCTGGTGAAAGCCGCACATGAGTTTGCTGGTCTGCTTCAGGAAGGCGCAATCAAGGAGAATATTGACACGCTGTTCATGGGCTTCACTGAGGCCGAGGCAGTAAAGTTGTTCGCTAATACTTATTTGGCTCTGCGCGTTGCTTACTTTAATGAGCTGGACACCTATGCAGAAAGCAAGGGCCTGAATACCCAGCAGATTATTGATGGCGTTTGCCTTGATCCTCGTATTGGTAGTCACTATAACAATCCCTCGTTCGGATATGGCGGGTATTGCCTGCCCAAAGATACTAAACAATTGCTCGCAAATTATGCTGATGTGCCGGAAAACCTGATCGAAGCAATTGTGGAAAGCAACCGCACGAGAAAAGATTTCATCGCTGACCGTGTTCTGAAGCTGGCTGGCTATTACGGCTATGACGAGGATAACGAGTATAGCAAGGATCAGGAAAAATCTGTAACTATCGGTGTTTATCGTCTGACGATGAAGTCTAATTCTGATAACTTCCGCCAGAGTTCTATTCAGGGCGTTATGAAGCGCATCAAGGCGAAGGGCGCAACGGTCATTATTTATGAGCCGACCTTGAAGGACGGAGAGACTTTCTTCGGTTCTGTGGTTGTAAATAACTTGGAAAAATTCAAGGAAATGAGCCACGCCATCATTGCAAACCGTTATGACAAGTGCTTGGACGATGTAAAGGAAAAAGTTTACACGAGAGATATTTTCCAGAGAGATTAAGTAAAAGAAAAGAGGATAAAAATGGGTAAATACTTTGGAACCGACGGCTTCCGTGGTGAAGCTGGGATTATTTTAACAGCCGACCACGCTTACAAGGTGGGACGTTTCCTTGGCTGGTATTACAATGCTCTTCGTGAGCGCAATGGAGATAACGAACCCGCCCGCATCGTCATTGGCAAGGATACCCGCCGCAGCTCCTATATGTTTGAATACAGTCTGGTGGCTGGTTTGACGGCTTCCGGTGCGGATGCCTATCTGCTCCATGTCACCACCACCCCATCTGTGGCATACATCGCCCGTGTAGATGATTTTGACTGTGGCATTATGATCTCTGCCAGTCACAACCCGTATTACGACAACGGCATCAAGTTGATCGACTGCTACGGCGAGAAGATGCCGGAAGAGACCCTGCTGTTGGTAGAGGACTACATTGATGGCAAGCTCCATGTGTTCGACAAGGACTGGCCAGAACTGCCTTTTGCGCATCGTGAGCATATCGGTTGCACTGTGGACTATGTGGCAGGCCGCAACCGTTACATGGGCTACTTGATCTCCTTGGGCATCTATTCCTTCAAGGGAGTCAAGGTTGGCTTGGACTGTGCGAATGGTAGTTCATGGAACATTGCAAAGTCTGTGTTTGATGCTCTTGGTGCAGATACCTATGTGATTAACAACCAGCCGAATGGTCTGAATATCAATAACAATGCAGGCTCTACCCATATCGAGGGATTGCAGAAGTTCGTGGTAGAGAAGGGGCTGGACATCGGTTTTGCCTATGACGGCGATGCTGACCGTTGCCTGTGTGTGGATGAAAAGGGTAATGTCATCACTGGTGACCATATCCTGTACATCTATGGTTGCTACATGAAGGAGCGTGGCAAACTGCTGACCAATACCGTCGTTACCACGGTCATGTCCAACTTTGGCCTGTATAAGGCTTTTGATGAGAAGGGCATCGGCTACGCCAAGACCGCTGTGGGC
>JAXJBE010000182.1:0-10130 GCA_036303125.1 Bacteroidaceae bacterium | reverse complement strand
GTATTGGATATTGTGGATGGTGATGTCTGCTTTTCCCTGTGGAAAGGGTTTCAAGGTGTGAAGGTTGATGTCTGACTGGAGTGTGAAGGTTGATGTCCCGAGGCCTGATGCAGGTAGCAGCCTGCCGATATTGAGGCTGTCGGCTGTGAGAGTGGCTGTGAGGTGTTTGGTGTGGTCGAGGGTGGCGTCGAGGGTGGCGAGTCCGATGCCTGTTGCAATGTTGGCATTGGCGGTTATGTTGCCTTGTGGAAGGTAGTGGAGTTGTCCGTTGAGGTCAATCTGGCCTATTTGCCTGACTATGCTGTCGCTCTGCAGGGAGAGTGCGTTGGCTATCTGGCATGCTTTGTCATTGCTGATATGCAATTGGTGGATATCGGCGTTGATTGTGCGCAGGGTGTCATTGAGGATGTTGCCGAGTGTCGCGTTGGCAGTCAGGAGTATGCCATCATTGGCAGAGGTCAGTCGGATGTCTTTTATTTGCAGATGCTTGTCGTTGCCTCTGATGAGGAAGGAGAGGTTGGCTGGGTCTGATATCTTGTCTGTTTGGGGGAGTATGGCTGAGATGTCTCTGAAATCGATGTGGGAGGAGATGAGGGAGCTTTTTACATCGAATGTTTGGTCTGTGTTGAAGTGTGTGTAGGAGGCTGTAAGGTTTTTGATGTCGATGTGGGAGTGGGGAAGTGCAAGATGGAAGTCGGACAGTTCTGCGCTCTCGCCATTGGCTGCAAGGAGGAATTGCGCGTCGCGCAGGGATAGTCTGGAGTTGGCTTCTTTGGCTCTGAGTCTCTTTATGGACAAGCGGAGTGAGTCATCGGTGTGTAGGAGCAATGACAGGTTGAAGCCTATGTCGCGAAGGCGGAGATGGTTGGTGTCAAGGGTGTTGCTGCGGTGCTTGGCTGAGAGGATGTCGTAGTCGATGTTGACGTTGCGCACGATGAGTGCGCTGATGTTGAGATGGAGAGCAGAGGATGGCTGGCCGTCATCAGAGGCGAGGGCGTCGAGGATGAACTGGAAGTTTGGTTTGCTGTCGGGAGTGGCGCGATAGAGGTGGCTCTTGACACCGAAGAGCTGGGCTGTTGTGATGTTGATGTCACCAGCGCAGAGCGAGAGCAGGTCAATGCCTGCTGTCGCTCTGGCGATGGTGCCGACCTCTTGGCCGTCTGGGTCGTATATCACAATGTCGTCGATGATGATGCGGTTGAGGAATCCGAGGTTGACACTGCCGATAGATACTTTTGCCTTCAATTGTTCGGCCAATAATGACTCTGCCATGTCTGCCAATGAATGCTGCATTATTGGCAGGCTGAATATCAGAATGGTAGTTGTGTATAATACAACTATTGTTCCGATGATGTGAAGGAGTATCTTCTCTATTCTTTTAAGCACGTCTTGTTCTCTTTTTTTGCGTTAAAGTGTGTGTCTAAGCTGTCAAGTGTAGGCGTTTTTGAAGTTATCTTTGTGCAGGCATGGCCAGCCTGTGTTACTCTTTAATCTTGCGTCTGAAGTCCACCATCTTGATGGCTGTGATGGCACACTCGTCGCCCTTGTTGCCCATCTTGCCTCCAGCTCTGTCTTTTGCTTGCTGCATGTCGAGTGTTGTGATGAGTCCGTAGATGACGGGTGTGTCTTGCTGCGCATTGAGTTGAGACAGTCCAGCTGTCACTCCTTGGCAAATGTAGCGGTCGTGGGGGGTATCGCCTCTGATGACGCATCCGATGGCTATGACTGCGTCTACTTGTGTCTTGACCATCTGGGCGGCGCCGTAGATGAGTTCAAAGCTTCCTGGCACGGTCATGACTTTGATGTCGGTTTCTTTCGCTCCGTGCTTGGTGAGTGTGGCTTTGGTTCCAGCGAGGAGCGCCGCTGTGATGTTTTCGTTCCATTCGGCTACGACGATGCCGAAGGTCATTCCATTTGCGTCGGGCACGGAGTTTATGTCATATTCTGAGAGGTTGTGGTTCTTTGTTGCCATGGTGTGGTTTCGTTTTAAAAATCAGTTGTTCAAAAAAGGGAAGCTACAGGGACGAAAAGGCCTTAGCCTGTGTCTCGGTAGCTTCCCGACCAAATATTAGTTTTTTTAGTGTGTCTGTTTGGAAATGTTATTTTGTAGCTCTTTCGATATATTTGTCGATGTCTCTTGCGATTGGGCTGCGGAAGTAGTCTTTCTTGATTCGGTTGTAAAGTTCTACTGCTTTATCGTTCTGATTCATTGATTCATATATTTCAGCTGCCTGTCTCAGGCACACAGGGCTGATGGCATCGTTGTTTGCCATGTCTGCTGCCTTGAGGAGTGTCTGCACGCCCTTCTCGTTGTTGCCCTTCTGTATGTAGAGGTTGCCGAGAGCCGCTACTGCGTTTGGAGAGACGATGTCGTCATCCTGCGCGGAGTAGTCTTCGAGATATTTGATGGCCTCGTCTACTTTGTCTGTCTTTGCATAAGCAAGACCTGCGTAGAGCTTTGCGAGGTTGGCTGTCTCTGTGCCGCTGTATTCGCTGATGATCTTGAGGAATCCCTTGCTTGTGCCGTCACCGTTGAGTGCTTGGTCATATTGCTGTTGGGCAAAGGCTGTCTGAGCGGAGACAATGGCCTTCTGTGCTTCGAGTTCCTTTTGGTTCATGATGTTGCGGTAGATGTAGAAACCTACCACTACTGCGATGATGGCGAGAAGCGCTACTGTTATTTTCTTCCAGTTCTTTTCGATGTACTCCTCTGTCTTGCTGAGCTGCACGTCGAGTGCGAGTGGCTCATCTGTTGTTGGTACTTGTTTTTTTTTAGTTGTCATGATATATTTGTTTGTTTTATTCTGTTGTGAATCCATTGTTCAGAACATGCTTTATGAGCCAATAGGATTGGCCTCATGAGTTTATGTAACATGTTTTGTGGCTTTATTCAATGGAACAAATTAGTGCAAAATTAGTATTTTTTCTCTTAACAGAAAAGATTTTCATGAAAAAAATAGTTGGACTGTTGCGTTTTTTTTAAAAGCGCAGGCAATTTGAGTATAATTGATGAGTGGTGAGGCCAAGTAGCAGCCAGCCTCCATAGTTGTGGTGGATGGCTATGGAGGCTGACGCTAAAATAAGCTTGCGCTGTTGGTGTGGTTGGCAATGTGGCTGGCAATGCAGCTGTCAGAGGTTTGTGGGGAATGTCTATTTGATGGTGGCTTTCAGTTCTTTGACGGCTTTGTTGATGAGGTCATGTGTGCCTGAACCATCATTGACGTACTGTACGACCATGTCAGCGTAGTTGATGGCTTCGCGCAGTTCTGTGCTCTTGTTGGGGATGTCTTTGGCGGCGGTGAGCATCGGGAGGAGTTCGCTGAGGTCTTCTGGTTCGGCGAGGTTGCCTGGCCGCATGCTGTTGATGGCGACGTTGAGTGCAGATACGGTTTTGTTGATTTCTGCTTGAGTCACCTCCTTTTTGCCTTTGGCCATTACAGCCTTTGCTTGTTCTACCTGTTTGGTTAGGCGCGCGAATCCGTGTGGTGCCCATGGTGAGAAGGCTGGCACTTTGACGCTGAGGGCGTTCCATGCTGCTTGTGCTTCCATTCGCTCCTTGGCCAGAAGTAGGGCTTGCTCGAGATTGTTCTTGTCAATGCCTTTTGAGGCCTTCTTCTTTGTTCCATTGTCCACGGTGAGGCGGAGGTAGTGTGTGGCGTGGTCTGTCTGGTAATAATCTGGAGTGAAGCTGATAGTCCGTCCTGTTGGTGTCTGCATCTGCAGGTGGATGAGCTTGCCTCCCGTGTTGTCATCGCCGGATGTTGATGTGGGGTGTATCTCGCTGAGAGTTGAGGACAGGTTGAAATCCGCATCTTTCCATTCCTTCACGTCAGAAGTGGCCATGACGAGCGGACCGTACATGACAGATCCCAGCCATTTGGGCTCAAAGGGTGTGCGCACCTCGTTCTTGCCTGTGGCGGCGAGATCCATCTTGTCTGGTCCCCAGCAGATGTGGGTGGTGTATGGCATTGTTATCTCGACTTTGTCTCCGTCGCTCCATGTGCGTTGCGTTATTTCAGCGTATGAGCAAGGTTGATAGTCTTTAGCTATTGATTTGCCGTTGAGCTTGATGTCGAATCCCTCTGTAGCCCAGTAAGGCACGCGTAGCTTGAGGGTGAAGGATGCTGAGTTTTTGCCCTCATCCATCTTGATGGTCAGCGTGCTGTGCTGTGCTGGCCACTCGCAGTCTTGCTCTATGGTCACGCCTTTTTCACGCCAATGTGCTGTGGTGGGCATGTAGAGAGCCACCCATGCGGTGTTGTCGCTGACGAAGTAGGCCGCCTCTTGGTATTTGACGTGATTTTCCGCACCTGTGCCGCCGCAGCATGTAGACTGTGGAGTTTCGTTGCCGAAGGGCTTGATGGCATTCATGCCTACAGCGTATTGGTATGTCACCGCCCAGTGATCAGGATGGAGCGAGCCTACAATCTGGTTGTTGAGCAGCCTTTCGTAATAGTCCATATACTGAGCGTTGTCGGGGTCGAAACAGTTGAGGTCTTTGGAGAGTTTGGCGAGGTTGTAGGCGCAGCATGTCTCGTTGATGTCAGGATTGGGGTACATGTCGCGGTGCCAGTCGCTCATCACGTTGGTGTTCATGGAAAGCATCTGTGAATAAGGTTGGCGGAACATTTCTCCATTGCCCACTCCCCCCATGGCATATATATAGCGGCCTTGCATCATGTTCCAAAAGTTGTAGGCTATGTTGTAATAGTATGGGTTGTCGTTTGACAGATATGAGCGGAGCGCGCCTGTGATCATGGGGATGTGCTGGTTGGCATGTCTGGTGCGTATGTCGTCAATGTTGACGGAGAGCGGATTGAAGAGGGCTGGCGTGTCGAAGCAGTTGGCTGCCTCGATGAGCTTGGCCTTCTCTTCTTTGTCTGCGACCATCTCGCTGAGGCGTGAGAGAGACTCGGCCATGCCACCCACTTCACCGGCGATGTACATGTTCCACATCTCATAGCGGTTGCCGGGATGAGCCTGCCTGTCGGCCTTTGTGCCATCTTGCTTGACGTAAGTGCGGTAGTGCATGCGGTTCCACACCCAAAGTCCCATGTCTTTGGCGATGAGGAGGGCCTTGTCGGATATGTCTTTGTCATCCACGTTGTTGGCTATGTCGATGAGGCCTGCCAACTGCTTGTGGATGGTATAGTAAGGAGCCCATACTCCCTCTTCGTTGTTGTAGGGAGCATAGCGTTCGATGAGTACCGCATGGGCTGCGGGTATGGCATTGATGTAGCCATAACCGTAGTTGGCCACATCTTTCTTGTATTCATCGAAGTCCTTCCATGACCCCTTCATGTTGCGCAGCACCTCTTCGGGGGCATAGTCGCGTGCCTCTCGGTAGCGGTTGAGGGTGCTGTCCCACACGAAAGTCATCTCCTGCATCGAGCGCAGTTCGTTGACCATGCGGCGCATGCGGTTTCTAAGTTCTGTCTTCTCCTTGCTCTCTTTATCCTTGTCGCATGAGGCGAAGGCAAAAGCCAGCGAACTCATGTAGTGGCCGCTTCCGTGTCCTTTGAGTTTGCATGTGGGCGCATCCCATCCGTCTGATGTGGTATATCCGTCAGTGGGCAGGCCGTATGTGTCGCGGTAGTTGTATAGTTGCTGTGTGATGTCAAATGAGAGAGTTGCCCTGATATTGAGGTCACGGTTGTTGGTGAGTCTGTTTTCTCCTTTTAGCCTGACATCTGCGAGTGGCAGGGTATGAGCCACGGGAGTGCTGCTTGGCACCGTCCACTTGGCGTCGGTCACTTTGACTTTGGCTGTGAGCGGATAACCGCTTTCTGTTGTGTTGTCTCCTATGATGTGTCCGGTCACTGTGTATTCGCTGCCAGCTGGTGTGATGTCGGGATTTGCCTCGCTCTCTTCCGTGGAGCGCATGAAGTTATTCCATTTGGCTTGTCTCCATTCGTGGCTTCCATCGCTGTATGTCACCCACACCTGCCATGGCAGACGTGGCACTGTGCCGACAGGTGTCTCGATGGTTATGGGGTCAATTTTTGTGATGGACTTTTGTTTATGTTTGGGAGCGTGAAGCGGAACTTTGTCCATTGGGGATGCGATAGTGGCGGATGGGCTTGCGAGTCCTATGACAAAGGCTCCTGTGATAAGTAATGTAGCGTTGTGTTTCATAGTTATACAATAGTTCTGACAAAAATTTCTGCTAATTTAGAGTTTTTACACGATAAACGAATACAACGATAGTGCAAAAATATTATTTTTGTATGTTATTTACTGAGAAATGGATTATTTTATCTAACTTTGCGCTTTAGAGCAAGCCGATGTAGGGTTTTCCCCTGCCGATATAGGGAAATGCGATTAGGCACTTCGTTCAGGATGACTTATTTTTGCACGAAGAAAAGTTGAAGAGGCTTTTGTGATTGTTTCTACAGCTTATATTAAGTGTCAAGACAAGAATTATCAATAACACAATTAAATATTATTACGACAATGAAGAGACTCATCATTTTATCATTACTGTTCTGGCCATTGCTCAGCATGGCGCAGGATGACATGTATTTCGTCCCTTCAAAGAAAAAGGCGAAGGCGGCGGAAGAGACAGTGGACTTGACACCACGCGCTGAGGCAGCCAAGCCTGCTGCTGTGGTTGTCTATAATGACAGTCACCGCAGCGAGGACGAATACAACAGACGTTATGTGGGTGATGGCGGCTATGTGGCAGACTCTTTGCGAGCTGACAGCATCGCTGCATACGAAGACTATGAGGATGATCCAGAAGAGGACTTCCGTTATTCTCGCCGTCTTGTCAGATTCCATTCACCCCGTCTGTATGCGATAGCGAGTCCTTATTACTGGGATCTTTATTATGCATACGGCGCATGGGATTATTTATACGATCCCTATGATCCATGGTACTGGCATTACGGATGGGGCTACGGATGGTCATGGGGTCCTTGGGACTGCTGGTATGGTGGCATTTGGGGTTACACTTATCCTCACCATTGGGCTTACTGGGGATGGGGGCCTTGCTGGCATGCACCGATTCATGGAGTGGTGCACTATCGCAATACCGTGCCTCGCGAGTTCAACTCGTCACGTGGTCACATGGCGGCCAACAATCGTCTGCGTTCGTCAGCAATAGGACGTTTGGGCAATGCTGCTTCAAGCAGCGGGCGTACATCATCGCGCATGGGAGGCTCTGTTGGCACAGCATCTTCAGGACGCGGAGTGCGGTCTGAATCTTACACCGATTATGTCAATCAACGTTCAGGACGCACCAGCGCTTCTGCCTCTGCCGGTTCGCAGCCTTATGGCGGCACACGAAGCAGCGCAGCGACACGGGCGCAGGAACGCAGAGGAGGAGTGGGACAGCCTGTGCGCTCTCAGTCTAACCAAAACAGCAGCAGCAGGGCAGGGCGCACACGTACTGACAGTCAGCGCACTCAGACACCTACTACACCACGCACTCAGACACGTTACAACGATAATACCAGACAGAGCGGCACTCGCAGCTCGTCCTCTTCCTATAGCTCTCCTTCGCGCAGCTCATCTGGTGGCTTCGGTGGAGGCGGTGCTCGAGGCGGTTCATCAGGTGGTGGAGGCGGTGCACGCGGTGGCAGACGTTAAGGTCTTGCATCCGATGATTCACGGCTAATCCATATACATTATTTATAAAGGGAATGATATCAAATCAACATAGGCATAATATCAAATCAACTTATGTATACATTTAAAACATATATCCTCACAGGTGTGATGGCAGGCTTTGCCGTAACAGTATCAGCCCAGGACACCTACGATGCCCAAAACTTTACCAAGAGTGGACTCAATGGCACAGCACGTTTCGTGTCAATGGGCGGTGCGCTTGGAGCCCTTGGCGGCGACATAAGCGTGATGGGCACAAATCCTGCAGGTACAGCAATCTACAAACGTTCGGATGCAGCCGTGTCTGCCAGTCTTCTTGTCGGCGGCGACAAGGCTATGGATCACGGTTCCACTCGCATGTCGCTCGACCAGGGAGGAGCTGTCATCGCCTTCGATGTGGAGAACCCCTCAAGCGAAGGACTTCAGTATGTGAACTTCGGAGTCAACTTTGCTAAGAAGAACAACTATTTCTTCAATCAGGTCACGGATGTGATGAATCTCAACAACACTTTCAGCCAGACCTTCCAGATAGCAGACCTATGCGCCAACGCTTTTACCAACGACTACTATGGCAGCTTGGCAGACATGAGTGCTGGCATATATAGCGGCAACAGCCGTAGAGGCGGGCTGCTCAATGAGTCATACTATCATGTGGACGCCTCAGGCAAAGAGACATTTCTTGGCAATACCCTATTCCTCCCTCAGGAAGGCGGCAATGGGGTATACCTTGATCCAAGCGATGAAGACCGAGTCAACATGATTATCTATGAGGGAGTGCCAGCCAAGTCCGCATACTACGAGAAGTCAGAGATCGGCTATACCTCACAGGCTGATGTCAACCTCTCATTCAACCTCAGTGACCGTTTCTTTTTCGGAGCATCCTTTGGCATATATACCACAGACTACACGCGAGAGTCGTTTTATCAGGAATTGGGCATGGACAACACTGTCTACGATTTGACTAACTGGTATAAGACAACGGCTGACGGATTTGACGTGAAGCTTGGTTTCATCGTGCGCCCCATTGCCGATAGCCCATTGCGCATAGGCGTGAGCGTGCATACCCCCACATGGTATCGCATGGTTGACAGCAACGGTTCTCAGCTCTACATCAATGACATGTATCATGCCCAGTGCTTCAACGATGAATATGAGTATGATTTCCGTACTCCATGGAAGTTTGGCGTCAGCCTCGGACATACAGTAGGCTCTTCATTCGCTTTTGGCGCAGAGTATGAATACAGCGACCTCAGCACGGCTCATTATAGTGAGACAGATGGTGTCAACAGCTCCTACTTCCGCAATGTCAACAAACTGACAGAACAGATGCTGCAGGGACAGCACACGCTTAAGGTGGGCATGGAGTTCAAGCCAATCGAGTCATACTCTCTCCGATTCGGCTACAACTATGTCACATCGCCAATAAAGAAAGACGCTTACCGCACCATAGGATACGATTCCCCCTTCACTGAGACGGACTTCACCAACTGGGGCGACACGCACCGCTTCTGCTTCGGAGCGGGATACCGTTTCAAGAGCGGCTACATAGATCTCGCCTACCAGTATCAGACGCAGAAGGGCGACTTTTATGCTTTTGATGATGTAGACCTCAAGGCAACAGAGGTGAAAAACAATCGTTCGCAGATAATGGCTACATTGGGATTCAGATTCTAAGGATAAGAAGTGTGCTGCCGTCATGTCCCCATGGCGGCAACACACATTATAATTATAGCGCAACAGACCTCGTATATGACACCAGAAGAACAAATACATAAGCTTAGGCAGGAAATCAACCAGCACAACTATAATTATTATGTGCTCAGCCAGCCTACCATCTCCGATTATGACTTTGACCAGCTGATGTATCAGCTGCAAGACTTGGAACTCTTCTATCCTCAATATGCTGACCCCAACTCCCCGACTCAGCGAGTGGGCAGCGACTTGGCTCAGACGTTTAAGGCAGTGGAGCATAAGTATCCGATGCTTTCGCTGGCTAACACGTACAGTGAGCAGGAAGTGAGAGATTTCTATAATCGTGTGAGCGAGGGGCTGGAAGGCGAACCATTTGAGATATGCGCCGAGATGAAGTACGACGGGTTGAGCATATCGCTGACTTACGTGGAAGGGAAACTTGTGAGGGCTGTGACACGTGGCGACGGCATCAGAGGTGATGACGTGACGGCCAATGTCCGGACTATCAAGTCTGTGCCGCTCGAACTGAAAGAGGGCAGCGGCTATCCGCATGAGTTTGAGATAAGGGGCGAAATCCTGATGCCGTGGACATCGTTTGAGAAACTTAACGAGGAGCGTGCCAAGAGAGAAGAGCCGCTCTTCGCCAATCCGCGCAACGCGGCGAGCGGCACGCTGAAATCACAAAATTCAAAGGTGGTGGCTCAGAGAGGCCTCGACGCTTATCTTTACTACCTCCTGATGGATGACATGCCTGCTGATGCGTGCCACTAGGAGATGCTGGAGGAAGCCTCATCGTGGGGATTCAAGATATCTCAGGGTATGAAGAAATG
>JAXJBE010000181.1:0-9428 GCA_036303125.1 Bacteroidaceae bacterium | reverse complement strand
TAGCAGAAGCTGCCGGAGCCTGCGCAGTGATGGCATTGGAACGCATACCGGCTGATATTCGCGCTGCCGGCGGTGTGAGCCGCATGAGTGACCCGAAGATGATAAAGGGCATTCAGGAGGCTGTGAGCATCCCCGTGATGGCCAAGTGCCGCATTGGACACTTCGCCGAAGCACAGATTCTGCAGGCTATAGAGATAGACTACATCGACGAGAGCGAGGTGCTCAGTCCAGCCGATGATGTATATCATATCGACAAGAGGCAGTTCCAGGTACCCTTTGTGTGTGGTGCCAAGGATCTGGGAGAGGCTTTGCGCCGCATCAATGAGGGTGCTACCATGATTCGTACAAAAGGCGAACCAGGCACTGGCGACGTGGTGCAGGCTGTGCGTCACATGCGTATGATGCAGAGCGAAATCCGCAGGCTGACCAGTATGAACGCCGATGAGCTGTATGAGGCAGCCAAGCAGCTGAGGGTTCCCTTCGACCTGGTACAATATGTACACGACAATGGCAAGCTGCCCGTAGTGAACTTTGCCGCCGGTGGTGTGGCTACTCCTGCCGATGCTGCACTGATGATGCAGCTGGGTGCAGAGGGCGTCTTCGTGGGTAGCGGAATATTCAAGAGCGGCAACCCTGCCAAGCGTGCACAGGCTATAGTGAAGGCTGTGACCAACTACAACAACCCCAAGATGCTGGCCGAACTGAGCGAAGACCTGGGTGAAGCAATGGTAGGCATCAACGAGCAGGAAATAGAACTGCTCATGGCAGAGCGCGGAAAATGAGGATTGCTATAATGGCCCTGCAGGGGGCATTCGAGGAACACCGGCAAGTGCTGGAGCGTATGGGAGTGGAGACATTCCTCATACGCAACCTGGCCGACTGGCATCAGCCCAAGCAGGCACTCATCATCCCTGGTGGCGAGAGTACCACCATGACGCGCATCATGCACGATCTGGGCATGTGGGAAGAGGTGAGAGAGGCCATCAGGGGCGGACTGCCCGTGCTGGGTACCTGTGCCGGACTCATCATGCTGGACCGCCAGCATCTGGCCACCATGGATATCCTGGCCAAGAGGAATGCCTATGGCAGGCAGTTGGGAAGCTTCCACACCCAAGGTGAACTCAAGGGTGTGGGCCAGGTGCCGATGACCTTCATCCGTGCTCCCTATATAGATGAGGTGGGCGATGGAGTGGAGATTCTGGCCCAGGTAGATGGCCATATAGTGGCTGCCAGAGAGGGCAATCAGCTGGTGACAGCCTTCCATCCCGAACTGGACAGCGACACCAGCATACACCAGATGCTTATTGACATGGCAAAGGCACTATAAATACCCTACATTATATAAATATTAAGGTGGGAGAGGGGAAAATGTCCCTTCTTCTACCTTAATATGTTTTATAGCCTTGTGTATATAAATTAAAATCCATAATTTAGCGGTTGAAAATAATAAAAAGCACACTATATGAACAAGGTTATTACTGAAGAATCACATACCTCAGAGAAAGACTGCTTCTATATGGTGGATCGCGAAAAGGAAGCATTCACCTACCCATTGCACAAGCACGAGGCCATGGAACTCAACTTTGTGGAGAACTGCGATGGTGCACGACGTATTGTGGGCGACAGCATAGAAGTACTGGGCAAGTATGATATGGTGCTGGTGGGCAGTGATCTGGAGCATGCATGGGACCAGTATGACTGTCAGAGCAAATCCATACACGAGATTACCATACAGTTTCCACCCGATTTGTTCAACGAGCAATTTCTGCAGCGCAACCAGCTGAGCAGCATCCGCGCACTCTTCCAGAACGCCAAGCGAGGGATAGCATTTGAGCTCAACACCATCATGGAGCTGTATGAAAAGATAAAGGCCATCACTCAGTCGCAGCCCGGATTCTACCGTATGCTCAAGCTCATGGAGATTCTGTACGAACTCTCCATGCAGGAGAGTTATACCCTGCTGGCCAGCCGCAGCTTCTCCAATGTGAAGAATACGCCCGAGAGCATCAGAGTGAGAAAGGTGGAAGAGCATATTGACAAGAACTTCAAGCAAGAGATACGCCTGAAGACGCTCTCTGACATAGCCGGTATGACACCAGCTGCCTTCAGCCGCTACTTCCGTATGAAGACCGGCAAGACGGTATCCGACTACATCATCGACATACGTTTGGGCCATGCTGCCAGGCAGTTGGTAGATACCAACTGCAGTGTGGCAGACATCTGTTACGACTGTGGTTTCAACAATATCAGCAACTTCAACCGTATCTTCAAGAAGAAGAAGGGTTGTTCGCCCACTGCTTTCCGCGAAAACTATCACAAGCGCAGAATCATCGTCTGAGGTTTGTGAGAATAGAAATTTAATAGTATAGAAACAAGAAGAAGAGGTAGAAAACGCCCATGTGGCACTTCTGCCTCTTCTTTTTATATTCATCCTACAAATGCGTAGGTGTGATGCTGAAAGAAAATGATTATAGAAGAAGGTTGTCCAAATCTTATTTCTATCCCTGGTTATCCCTAACTAAAAACAGGACGATGAATCCCTGCGCTACGGAATGTGAATCTTGGTAGAATTAAAGCAGTACTACTTACTTTGCCAATGAAGTAGTACTGCTATCGCCAACGAAGTACTACTTCTATCGCCAATGCAGTACTACTTCTTTTTCTCACCCTTTTGATACTGACTTTAACTGATTCCAGTTCGTCATCCTCCAAAACGTTCTTTATATGTTGTGAGATAGTGGACTTATTACGCTGAAACAGCCTGCCATTTGGTCAAGCGAGAGTTAAACGGGGTAAGTAGAAAAAAGGTGGGGATTTTTGGGGAAATAAAAAAAATGCCTATCTTTACATTGTAAATAAGAACAGATATGGCAAACAAGAATCGCATAAAAGTGGTTCTTGCAGACAAGCAACGAACCAATGAATGGTTGGCAGAGCAGTTGGGTAAGGAAAAAAACACAATATTAAAGTGGTGCACCAACTCCAGTCAACCCGACTTGGAGAGCCTGCTTAAAACGGCAAGACTCTTAGATGTGGAGATTGCAGACCTCGTTAGGGATAATGTGGAAAAAAAAAGCATCCTATGAAAAAAGAAGAAATACAATTATTGTTCTCGCAATTTGAGCAAGTATCTTGTACTCTTAATGACGTGGAGTGTTGGAGTGCAAGAGATTTGTGTACATTGCTGGGTTATAAACTTTGGCAGAATTTTACAAAGGTAATAGATAAAGCCAAAGATGCATGCGCCAATGTAGGTCAGCAAGTTGAAGACCATTTTATTGACGTCAATAAAATGGTTGTGATAGGCTCAGGTGCTGAGCGTCAGGTAGATGACATAATGCTTACACGTTACGCATGTTATCTTATAGCACAAAATGGCGATCCTCGCAAATCACAAATTGCGTTTGCGCAGACTTACTTTGCAGTACAGACTCGTAGGGCGGAACTTGTAGAGAAGCGTATATTGGAAGTTGAGCGTGTCGAAGCACGAACCAAATTGCAGGAGACAGAACGCAAACTATCTGGCATCCTGTATGAGCGTGGCATTAACGATAAAAGTTTTGCAGTTATTCGTTCCAATGGCGACCAAGCTTTGTTCCGACTCAACACATCCATGCTGAAAAGGCGCATGGGTATTCCCGAAAAGCGTCCGTTAGCTGATTTTCTGCCAACTATCAGCATCAAGGCGAAAGACTTTGCAGCAGAGATGACAAGCGTAAACGTACAAGCTAAGGACTTGCACGGTGAGCCGCAGATAAGCAATGAACATATTGCAAACAATGCTGCTGTTCGTGATATGCTCGTACAACGAGGCATTGTTCCCGAAGATCTGCCTGCAGCAGAGGACATCAAGAAGGTTGGGCGAAGATTGGCAAGTGAAGAGAAGAAAGTTTTAGACAATAAGAAGAAAAAGAAATAATTTATGATAAATTATTTGGTAACAGATGGACATATTGAATAACATACAAATAGGTGATCAATCTATTGATGACAAAGGTCAGGTCGAGATAATGGACGAAGACCGACTATGTTTTATCGTTAAGTCCGAAAGCAGAGGTACTTACGGATTGCGTACCATTTCTAAGCAATTGCTTAGGGAGTATGTCGCCTATTTCAAACTACATCCAAACAACAATGCCAATCAGGCAAGGGAAGATTTGTGTGGAAAGACCGATTTGGACAAATTTGAATATGGCTATTCATCCACACTGATGCGTATGGCTAAAATGGTGATAAATCCTGAAAGTCAGATTATACGTTCACAATCCAATACCAAACACATAGCCAATCTCCATCATGCAAAGTTTCCGCTTCAGCAAATCTATTATGGTGCTCCTGGTACAGGAAA
Organism: Bacteroidaceae bacterium; assembly: GCA_036303125.1. Taxonomy (GTDB): domain Bacteria; phylum Bacteroidota; class Bacteroidia; order Bacteroidales; family Bacteroidaceae; genus Minthosoma. The sequence goes on along the minus strand of JAXJBE010000181.1, from coordinate 5,080 downwards.
GTCGTTTGAGTTGAAAGAGAAAACCAAAGGTTACTCAACCATCCGCACGACGTTCCACCCCGATAGCGACTATTCAACGTTTGTAGGTGCATATAAGCCAGTAATGCAAAAGGTAGATTTAAGGGACTTGTCGGGACATATTGTAGAGGGTGTGCAGGAAGACCGCATCGTTTACACCTACGTCAAACAAGCGTTCTTGAAAGCATATCTCGGTGCATGGTAGAAGTATGCCAAGGGCAGTGAAACGGCAGAACCGCAGTTCTTGGTGATAGAGGAAATCAATCGTGGCAACTGCGCCCAGATATTCGGTGACTTGTTCCAGTTGCTCGACAGAAGCGACAACGGTTTCTCCACCTATCCTATAGAAGCCGACACAGACTTGCAGAACGAGATAAGGAAAGCCTTTGCAGAGGGTGGAGAGTATGCCATCGTAAACGAATTGGACGTGGACGATGCCGTGGACGACTACACAAGCAACTATGGCAAGACGTTGTCAGACGACATCAAGAGCGGACGAGTATTACTACTGCCCAATAACCTATATATATGGGCGACCATGAACACAAGCGACCAAAGCCTTTTCCCCATCAACTCTGCCTTCAAGCGCCGTTGGGATTGGAGATATGTGAAGATAGCCGATGCTGGAAAGGGTTGGAAGATAAAGTGTGGTATAGAATACTGCGACTGGTGGACGTTTGTTGAGGAAATCAACAAGAAGATAGCCAAGGAAACAAACAGCGATGACAAGAAACTCGGCTACTTCTTCTGCAAGCCACCAAAGGATAGCGACACCATTACGGAAGAGAAGTTTGTCGGAAAAGTGTTGTTCTACCTATGGAACGACGTGTTCAAGGACGGTGGCATCTCGCTCTTCAAGGTCAGTGACGAGCCTGAAGCAGAGATATGCTTCGATGCGTTCTATGGTAGAGACAACAAAGTGAATGTCGAGGCTATCAGAAAGTTCTTGGTAGGTGTAGTTGGCGAAGAAAATATACTGAAAGGTGATTATGCCGATAATGAAGATAATGAAGCATTGGAAGCGATAATTACTGGAGGAAATGTAGATAGAAGCCAGTACAATTTCAATGGTAGTGGAAAATATGGAAAGAGTTCATTAGGTCAGAAAATCATAGATACATACTTGAATGAGCATAAGGATTTGACCTTTGAGCAGATAAAACAGACATTTCCAGATAGTATGCTAAATGGAGTTCCTGGTCCTGGACTCATTGTCAAAGGAGATGTAGACTTGGCTTCGTATTCAAGATACTACAAATCTGGTTACGAGTCTAGTGATGGCATAAACTATTCAATCTATAAACAATGGACAATAGGAAATATTCAAGCAATAATAGAATTTGCGAAGAAACAAAATTGGTTTGTTGAAAAATTATAATCATGCGCATACTAATCGAGGAATACCAATACGAGTATGAGGACGTCTACGATGTTCTCAAAGGACTTGGTGTGCTTCAAGACGTGGAGGGAAAAGTCAGTTTGAGCTATGTAGGCTACTACTTCAACGATGACCCCGACGTGAACGACTGCGTGTTTATTCTGCCCAAGGTGTTGTTGGAAGGCGAGTTTGGCAAGGAAAAGGTATTCGGGCATATCGAGCCTAAGGACTTGATAAAAGCCGAGGACTGCAAGGACTTGACCACGGAGGAACACACGTTTATCTACAACCTGAGCGTGTGGATATACCGAGCCATCACCGTGTTTCGCGACCATGAGTTTGACCGAGTGGAAGACGGCAAGCGGCAGTCGAGCATCGTGCTATACAAGCAAGCCCCGATGATGGGACACACGAGGAAGCGCAAGGCAAACACGTTTCTAGACGTCCTGCTCACCCTGCAGGAATGGAACAAACGAAACGAGAGCTTCGTGATGTTCATCGTGAAGAACCTCCACTCCGGCTACAACAAGATAAACTGGACACGCACCATCAGCCGAAGCCAAGCCGTGATACAGGAAGCCACCAGTGGCACACACCGACAGGACGTGAGTTATCTGAATCCTATCAACAAGAAACGGCAGATAAACTTCGACGAGGAACTGCTTGTCATCTATTACAGCATCTTGCAGCACATGCACGACAAGTATGGTTTCCCCGTAAGCATCAACGTGAACTTTCCACTGATACGAGGTGACAAGTTTGCGAGATACATCGGTGGCTACGGCAAGCGAAGGTTGAAACAAATCAAGTACAAATACTTCTCCGACAAAGCGTTGGAGCTATGGGAACAGTGCTATGCCTTCTTCGACCGTCCCGACAACATCATGCTCAACGTTGACCAAAGGGAATACCTATTGGTGAAGAGTTTCCACATCGTGTTTGAAGCCATCATCGACGAGCTGATAGCCGGTGACCAGAAGTTGCCAAAGAAACTGAAAGACCAGCCCGACGGCAAGCGAGTGGACCACCTCTATCAATACCAGGAGCTGACCAACAACGACACGGACGACAACATCTATTACATCGGTGACTCCAAGTATTACAAGCGAGGCAACTCCCTTGGCAAGGAATCGATATACAAGCAGTTTACCTACGCACGAAACGTGATACAATGGAACATCGACCTCTTCAACGACGGCAAAGCAGAGGAGAAGAATGGTCATGTGAAGTTGCGCGACGACGTGACCGAGGGCTACAACATCATCCCCAACTTCTTCATCTCCGCCAACCAGAACGTACTCCAACCTGAAGACGACATCAAACTCATAGACAACGACAAGGAAGCAGACAAGCGCAGACAGCAATACTACCTCAGCCGTCAGTTTGAGAACAGACTGTTCGACCGAGATACGTTCCTGCTTGCACACTACGATGTGAATTTCCTCTTCGTGGTGGCACTCTACGGACGCAACCACTCGGCAAGCAAGGCGCAGTGGCGCAGCAAGGTTCGACAGATGTTCCGCAAGGAAATCCAGCAGATGCTGAAGGAGAACTTCGAGTTCTATGCCATGACCGCCAAGAGTGATGTCAATCCCGACGTGTACATCAAGGAAAACTTCCAATCGCTACTTGGTAAGGTATACCACCCTTTCGACAACCGAGAAGGCAGCGACCAACAGTATTTCTCGCTCGCCTTGCGCAAGCCAGAGAAAGAAAAGGAATACTACGAGAAAGTGGTGAAGACCCCAGCGCTCGGCGAGAAGATGATGAAAGAAATCGCCGACGAGAACGAAGCCGTGATGTTCGACCTAAGGCAGGCGTTCTATATCGCCAAATGTCCGCTTGGCGTAGACCCAAGGACGTTGCCCGAAGACGAGATGCCAATAGTAGAGCCGCGACCGCATGATGTCATACCTAAGCAGTTTCTCACGATGCACTACTTGGAGAACTACCCCAAGGCAACGTTTCTCATTGGCATCGTGAACGGCTACGAGCACTTGAACTGGATATTCAGTAGGCAAGGTGGCAAGCGTGACGATGCGTATAATGTGCGACTTGGCAAGGAAGTGCATGGTGGTGTGGTGAAGAGTCGTGACTATGTGAAACATGCCAAGTTCGTCATCCTGTATATGGACGGTGAGAAGAAAGTGTACAAGGTGTTTCGTGTGAAGAACACTGGTGAGCTGACCCGTGACAGATGATAAGCCAAGGGTATCTCAACCCACGACACGACAGGTATTTCTGCTACTTCTTCGATGAAGAGATTACACTTGGAGAATTTGATATTGAGGCGATTGTCGAGGCAGAGAAAGCGAAAAATGCGGTATATGCAAAGGGTATGCCGGTGTATATGAATGGAGAGGAGTTAATAAGGTTTAGGAAGTAACAACCAATACTCCGTTAATGTTTAATTCAATTGTCTGAAAATAAAGTAAGATGACTAATTCCATCGCAGCACGCTGCACAGGTTCCGTCAGAAAACAAGAGAGGATGAGCTACCGGCGGTGGTATGCTCATCCTCCTTGTTGTAAGAGCACTCAGTGGTGAGTGTCTCTTTCGATGCTGTGGCTCAAATGCATGGGCCATCTGTGTAGGTCAGTCGATGTCGATTACCTGGAAGCGCTTGTTGAAGGTGATGTCCAGTCCGTTGGACAGTTCCACCTCATGCTCGTTCTTGTCTATCTCCATCTTCTTGATGTTCTGGCCCGAGTAGTTGGTCTGCACATAACTCTTGATGGCTTGTGGTATCAGCTTTGCAGGAACTGTCCCCTGCTTGCAATCCACCTCAGTGAGATTGCCCTTTCGGTCAAACTCAAGTTTGGTTCCATTCTGCAGTACCACGTTGTAGCTCTTGTCTATAATCTCCGACTCAAGCGTTGCCATCGTTACCTTCTGTCCGCTGAAATGAGTATTAAGCACCGTCTGAGCCTTTGCAGGAAGCTCATTCACTTGGATGGGTTTGTTCTTGTCGGCACAAGCTGTAGTGCTGAAGAGCACCACGCTGCATACCACCATCATCATTTTCTTGATAGTACTTTTCATAATGTTGCTTGTTAAGTAAATAATTAAATCACTCTCAGTCAGGGTTCACACCCGTGACTATATAGTTGACTGACTGCAAGTGGAAAAGTAAAAAGCACTTAGTTTTTTTTTAAGATAAAAGGCTGTTTTTGCTTGTAAAATGAAACCAATATTAACAATATGCATTGCAGACAGCAATCATAAGGGAGCAAGGATGCTTTGTCAGGCAGGTAAAGAAGGCGGTTCATTTATTCTAAAATACAATGGCAAGTAGATAGGGAAGCCTTTTCGGACACGTCTCTCCTATATACCTTATATATAATAGGAGGCTGGACTGTCAGTCCTTCACGCGGATGATGGTGAGTCCGTCGCGCAGGGGAAGGATGACTTTCTCCACACGAGGGTCGGCGGCTACCAGGTCGTTGAAGGCTTGTATGTTGATGGTCTGCTGGTCACTCTCGCGCGGATGCTCCTCAAGCACGTGACCATACCACAGAGTGTTGTCGGCCAGAATGAAGCCGCCGGGCTTCATGAGCGGCACTATCATGTGATAGTAATCCACATACTGGCGTTTGTCGGCATCGATGAAAACCAAATCCCAGCCGCCGGGCAGGGTGGGGACGATATCCAAGGCGTTGCCGATGTGCAGATGCAGTTGTGAAG
>JAXJBE010000180.1:0-1864 GCA_036303125.1 Bacteroidaceae bacterium | reverse complement strand
GTCCAGAGATTAGCGTCTGAAACATAGAAGCGACAACGGTTGATGCCGAGTTTCTTGGTCCATTCCTTTGGAAGTGATGCTCCGAATGTGATGTTGCGCAGACGGAGGAAATCGGTTGAGTGCACACTGCGTGTGTTCTGATAGTAGTCTGCCATGACATAATCGCCTGCAACATTGATGCGCTCTATGTCGGTGATGTCGCCTGGCTGCTTCCATGCATTGGCATAGTATGCAGGGAGGTTGAGGTCGTAGTCGGCACCTGCATGGTCAACCTTCTGTGTCCACTTGTCGTGAGCGTAGCCACCAAGCTGGAATGAGAGGTTGAATGAGAGGTCAAACCACTTGTAGCGGAGAGTGTTGATGAATCCACCTGTGAGGTCAGCCTCTGCCTTTTTGTACTCTATGCGGTTACACTTGTCGAGTTCCTCGGTAGCCTCCTTGATGAGATTTCCGTTCTCGTCGATGTCGTTGGTGTAGAACATAGGGTTACCGTTCTCTGGGTTAACACCGGCAAACTCATAAACATAGAATGTACGATAAGACTTGCCGATCTTGTGAATCTGCACACCACTTACTATCTCTGTCTGTGCACCATCGAGTTCAAGAACCTTGTTCTGGTTGTGAGCGAGGTTGAGCGAAGATGTCCATGAGAAGTCCTTTGTTCTGAAGATATCAGCCAAGAGTTCGAATTCTACGCCCTGGTTGCGCACCTTACCGATATTATAAAGGTATGAACCGAAGCCTGTGGTCATAGAGATAGGGTAGTCCATGAGAAGGTCCTTGGTGGTACGAGTGTAGTATTCCACGGTGAGGTTGATACGATCGATGAAGCGAAGATCTACACCTACGTTGAAGTTGCGGTTCTTCTCCCACTTGAGGTCCTTGTTTTCAATCTGTGAAGGGTACATGCCAGGCTCTGCATTGTAGTTTTGGCAGTGAGCGAGCTGAGTCCCATGTAGCCATAGTAGTCAGAAGGCAGAGTGCCGTTGATACCGTATGAAGCACGGAGCTTACCATCGGTGATGATACCCTTGACTGGCTCGAAGAATGCCTCATCGGAGAAGCGCCATGCACCTGAAAGCGACCAGAAGCTACCCCAACGGCTATCTTCTGCAAGACGAGAAGAGCCGTCGATACGATAACTTGCACCGAAGAAGTACTTATTCATGTAGTCGTAGTTGGCACGAGCAAGGTATGAAATGATACGTGTGCCATTGTTACTGCCTGCACCGCCCGATACTTTAGCACCGTTGCTTATCACGTGTTTGTCGCCTGTAGCGAAGTTCTGTGATTCCACACCGATGTATGAACGCTGCTGATCATCAACCTCATAGCCTGCAAGGAGGTCAATATTATGAGCGTCATTCCATGTGTATTTGTAGGTCAGCTGGTTCGACCAGTTGAACTTCTTGCGCTCGTACATGTAGTCCTCTTCAAGACCATTGTAGTCATCACCGTTTGAAGTGCGAGGATCGTACCAGTTGCGCGATTTGTTAATCTGGTAGTCGTAGCTGAGTGTTGACTTGAATTTCAGGTTGTCGATAAACTCATATTCGCCCCAAAGAGTGTTCATGAAGCGTGTGACGTACTCCTTCTTTGAGTCGTACTTCATAGAAAGCAGAGGGTTGCGGTCACCATTGCCTATGAAGTCGCGGTTCCATGATCCATCCTCATTATATACAGGGTCCGAAGGAGTTACCTTGCTTACTGTTGAGTAGAATGGTGATGTATAGCTTGTGCCCTCAGAGAATGCATCCTGCTTCACATCAGAGTACATGGTGTTAAGACCGAATGTGAAATGGTTGGTGGCCTTGAATTCTGTGTTGACACGGGCAGAAATGCGGCGGAGTCCCGAGTTGAGTGT
>JAXJBE010000179.1:0-12754 GCA_036303125.1 Bacteroidaceae bacterium | reverse complement strand
TTAAAATCCATACTGAATTGCTGTCGTTTTAATGTTGCTTTTGACATAATACTACACGTTTTAATTGTTAATTACGTGTGAAGTAAATCTGTATCATGTCAAACAATATCTGTTGATTTATATGAAGGTACCTTCGTTGGCACTTGAAGATACCTTCGTGAGCCGATGAAGGTATCTTCGTGGGCTGTTGAAGGTATCTTCATTTTTTTTGCCTTTCAGAATACGTCTGCAGCCGCTTTCATATCTGCTTCCTGTCGTCTCAGCTGCGTATATCGGGAACTGCAGGCTTAATCATTACGGCTCAGTAGAAAAATAATGGGGATAGAAACTTTCCATACTCGAAAATTATACCGAACTTTGCATAAAACCTGTGTTTATCCAAATATCTTAGAAAGCCCGAAAAGGAAGAACTTTACATCTACAACCCAGTGACATCGGAAAGAATGTGTGGATAGGAGTTGGAAGCATTAGTCGAACCCGTAACCCAGTACCCTTTTCAGTGTAAGCTATCTGGTACTCCAGTACCACTTAACTGGTACTGGAGTATCTCATGGCTTAAACTGCCATTGAAGATAACTTACTCTAATCAAGGTCTCCAGTTGACGGCATCTATGTACTCGTCAAACTCCATCGGGCAGGGTTACATCTGCCTATTTTTCATTCGTTCACACATGTCCCGCGGCGTTCGGTATAGTGTTCAAATAATTTTGACACACTGCCCTCACTTGCACGAACAGACATGTGCATACTTTCATCATCACATACACATTATTATATATTTACGCGCGCGAGGACTCTTGCCCTGCGCTCTTGTATCAAGGCCGCATAAATGATTCCCTGTAAAATGGTATGGAATCGCATATAAATTGGCGTCTAATCCATCGCTTTTTAGGCTGTCCATGCCCGTACTTTATAGCTTCCTTATGACGTACGTCCTAAGGGTCTTATGTCGTACGTTCAAAGGGTGTCAGGACGTACGTCCTAAGGTGCTATGCACGTACGTCCTGAGGACCTCTGCACGTACGTCCATAGAACGACTGAACGAGAATGAACGAAAACTGAGCGAAACACCCGTATACTGAACGAAAACTGAGCGGTTTCGGTACATCGGTTCATTTCCTTTACAACAGCGGCCATGTCCGCAGGCGAATCTGCGTGAGTTCTGCGCAGCATCACTCAAATGTTAAAATATTTCCATCTGCCTTTGCTTCAGGAATGCAAATCTTGCTGATTCCCGAAGCCTGGCATAACGAAATCAGTCTCCAAACGCCCCCGTTTCCAGCCCCGGGAGGGAGAGTGCATCTACAGGTGCATACAGGCAAATGACCATGAGTCAAGCGCAAGGGACGTTGTGGAGTTCTACAATCTCCGTGGAGGGATGGAGCGTGCCTTCGATGACATGAACAACGGTTTCGGATGGAAACACTTGCCTAAGTCGTTCATGGCGCAGAATACTGTTTTCCTGCTCATGACAACTCTCATCAGGAACTTCTACAAGGCTATCATGCTGAGATAGGACACTAAGAAGTTCGGCTTGCGAATGAATAGCTGAATCAAGACGTTTGTCTTCAAGTTCATCGCCGTGCCGGCTAAATGGATCATGACATCACGGCAGCGTGTGCTGAATATGTATACTGACAACCATGCCTATGCTCATCTGTTTCAAACAGACACTGGCTAATGCCATATTCTCTGCGGAAATGATTGGCGTATTGCCTCAAGTCGCTTTGTGGGGTAAGGGGATGCTATGGCTGAAAAGATTCCGTTGACCGTCTTGAGGACCTATGAGAACAAGTGCGAAATCCTTGGGTGGGATGAACTCTTAAATCTATAAAGGTTGCGGATTTTAGGGTGTTCTTAATAAGTGAATTCAAATGTTTCTCCGTCAACAATCATTGTAACGATGAGATGGTCCAATTTTTTGTATTTAATATTAAAATACCCCGAGAATTCCACCTCATTTCGTATGGTATTAAGCTTGACGTACCCATCACTTAATTTTTCAAAATTATTGCTTAATTTTGCACTTGCAGGTAGAATCTGCCCTCAATTGTAATCTATTCAAATTCAACCTTGTATTCTGTCTATAACCCTTTGCAGGGTGGCAGGAATGAATACGTGTTCCTACCTATATTCTTTTACCATCGACATCAAGTCGTAGAACATCAAGCGAGTGCTCAAGGATTTTTCTGAGGTGATATGACGGTAATCTTTCTCCTGTTGCTCTGTACTGAACACTGTTGTGAAACCATTTTGCTCATAAAACGCCATCGTTGATGGGGTGTTATATGCGTCAACAATCACAAATCTGCATCCAATCTTGTTTAGTGGTTTGATGAACCATATTTTTATGAAATCAAGAACATCACTGCCGATATGCTTTGAACGGAATTCGGAAGAAACTCCCAACCTTGCCACTAACACAGCAGGATAGTTCTTCAAGGCTTTTACATGTGGTATGCCAGCCTCAATTTTCTTTCTGCGAGCATTAGGTAAATCGCTTACCCTGACTCCTGCATTGGCAAGGATAAAAGCGCATACTACTTTGTATGGTTCTTCATTTAACCTATAGCAATAGGTTTTGCCCAATAATTTTTTAAGCACTTATTTTGCTGGAAATCAAAAAAATGATATATTTTATAGTATACTCACAATCTTCAAAATTTTAACGAACTATTGATTAAGATTATATGCGTTTTATTACTTTTGCTGGATTACCTCCAACCACCGTATTATCCTCCACATCTTTGGTAACAATCGCTCCTGCCGCAACAACGGAATTTTCTCCTATTGTCACACCGGGCAGTATGGTAGCACCCGCACCAATCCAACTGTTCCGCTTCAAAAGGATAGGTTTACAAGTTAAAATCTGGTGGTCGTACAAATCATGATTGTTGGAGATAAGCTGCGCATTGGCAGCGACCATCACATCATCTTCGATGGTAATGCCGCCTGCTGCCATAAATAAGGCATTGTTCATCACCACCACGTTCCTGCCAATCTTCACATTGCTACCACGTACTACTGTCATTGGCGGCATCACGCGACTGTTTTCACCTATATTATCCATGAACAGTTCTTTTACCAAAGCATCGTATTCTTCGGTATAAGGCATCGTGTGGTTGATTTTGAAACACAGTTGAGCGCAGCGGATGCCTTCTGCCAGGTTCGCTTCTTCGGACTTGCGCATATCTATTCTGAACTCTTCCATTTTTATGGTTTGTAAGTTTATGCTTTATTACGTCTCTTATCCGATTCGTTTCTGTATTCCGAGGGAGATACCCCGAGCATTTTTTTTACGAAACGGCTGAAATGGGATTGGCTGTAAAAATTCATACGGTCCGATATTTCGGACAATGTCATATCGGGGCTTTTAAGCGTCGCCTTTTTTGAGTACTATTATCAGCAAAGAGGGGCTCAGTAGAAAAATAATGGGGATAGAAATTTTCCATACTCGAAAATTATATCGAACTTTGCATAAAACCTGTGTTTAAGTAGGTATTCAAAATTATCTTATATTTACATAGTAGGTGTTTTCTAATATCTCCCGTCTCTTTTGTGCATCTTTCTGTCTCGTTTTCAGTCACGATGCCCGCATCGCTCCTTCAAACGAAACATAAACCTGCATCAAAATAGAATGTTCGTGCAAGTGAGGGCAGAGCGTCAAATTCATCTGAGCACTATGCCGAACGCAGCCGAACATGCGTGAACGAACGAAGATATTATTAAGCTAATTATGAACACCTACTTATCTGCATTAAGCGAAGTATGCTTGAATTTTCTGTTTCTCTCCTGCCACGATGATGACATCGTCTGGATGGAGAATGATGTCGGGGTCGGGGTTGGTGAGGACGGTGTTGGACGGTGTGGCTACTCCGATGATGACACACTCGCCCTGTTCGCGTATGCGGGTGTTGCGTATGCTCTTGCCGCATAGTGGTGAGTCGGGGGTGATGGTATAGTTGTCGAGGATGATGCTGTTGGAAGGAGTGGGGGCTTCATCTTCGGAGTGTGCGCTGCTGTCGAGTATCATGTTTTGGAAAAGGGTGAGGTCGGACTCGGTGCCAGCTATGATGATGCGGTCGCCAGGGTAGAGACGGTGGTTGCCGCCGGGAATGTTGATGTTGATGCCTCCGCGGATGATGCGCACGATGTTGGCTCCTGTGATGTGGCGTATGTTTAGGTCTTTGAGTGCTTTGCCAGCGAAGGCGGAGGATGGTGGCACTTCGATTTCTGCTATGTTCATGTCGAAGGTGAGCAGTGTCTCTTCCACTTCACGCTCCAGCCCCCTCTTTGATTCGGCCAGTCGTTCGCGAGCGTAGAGGTTGTTGTTGAATAGACGTAGGAGCTGGTTGATGCCTGGCGCCATGGAGAGGTTGAGCAGGATGAAGCGTGTGATGCGTCTGAACCTTGTTGGAGTGTTGAGGTTGTGGGTGTGGTGGGCAGAGTGGTTGTGGGTTGAGGATGGGTGTCTCCTCTCGGCATAGCTGTCGAGCACGGTGCGTGCGCTCTCGCTGAGATGGCTCTCGATGAAGGCGAGGGTGGGGTAGGCCATGCGCATGATGTAGGGTGTGAGGAATGTTGTGATGACGCTGACTGCCACTACGATGGGATAGAGGTTGGCGTCTGTCACGTGAAGGCTTTGGCCGAGGTTGGCTATGATGAAGGCGAATTCTCCTATCTGCACGAGCGAGAAACCTGTCTGGAGGGCTACTCTGAGCGGTTGGCCGGACAGGAGTGTGCCAAGGCTTCCGAAGAATATCTGCCCAATGATGACTACGAGGGTGATGACGGTGATGGGCAGCCAGTATTGCGTGAGGAGGTGAGGGTCTATCATCATGCCGACGGAGACGAAGAAGATGGCTCCGAAGATGTTTTTGACAGGCTGGACGAGATGTTCGATGCGCTCAGCCTCTATTGTCTCCGCGAGGACAGAACCCATGATGAAGGCTCCCAGCGCGCTGCTGAATCCTGCCTGCACGGCCAGGAGCACCATGCCGAGGCAGAGTCCGATGGAGAAGATGGTCAGGGTCTCGTTGTTGAGGTGCTTCTTGAACTTCTTGAGGAAGGTGGGTATGATGATGATGCCGAGGATGAACCATATACTGATGTAGAGAGCGAGCTTGCCCACCTGCCACATCAATTCTTGTCCCTCGAACTCGTTCTTGACGGCTATGGATGTGAGCAGTACCATCAAAACGACGGCGAAGAGGTCTTCGACAATCAGTATGCCGAAGCACACGCCGGCAAAGCGGTGGCTCTGCAGTCCCGATTCTTCGATGGCCTTGAAAACAATGGTGGTGGAAGACATGCAGAGCATGCCTCCGAGGAAGAGCGCGTTCATGGAACCCCAGCCGAGGAGGTGGGCTGTGAGCATGCCTGCGGTCATCATGCCGACCACGATAGTGCCTGCGCCTATTAGTGCCGTGCTGCCCACTTTGAGCAGCTTTTTGAAAGAGAACTCAAGTCCGAGGCTGAAGAGCAGGAATAGCACGCCAATTTCTCCCCATGTCTCGACGTTGGTGGCGTTGCCTACCCATGCTTCTCCGAGCATGTGGGGACCGACGAACATGCCTGCTACGATGTAGCCTAACACGACAGGCTGGTTGAGCAGTTTGAAGATGAGGCTGGTGATGCCAGCTGTTATCATGATGATGCAGAGATCTTGTATCATTGTGGTGGGTGTGTTGTTGATGGTTTTAGTGGAGCGGTGTGCTGCGGAGATGCTTGTGGGTGAAGGTGATTTGAGTGCCTGCTTGCCTGCTTATGTTTCATGAATCGCCTTGGCGTGCTCTTGCGTCAGAGGTTTCCTCTGCCTCTTCATCAAGGTTCTTGTCCCAGAGGTAGTGTTGCGTGTCGCGCGCTATCACTCCTGAGAGAAAGATGAGGGAGATGAGGTTGGGCAGAGCCATGAGAGCATTCATGATGTCGGCAAGATTCCAGACGAGCGACAGGCTCATCGTGGCTCCCGAATAGAGCATGAGTATGTACACTATGCGGTAGAAGATGATGCTCCTGCTGCCAGCGAGATATTCCATGGCTCTCTCCCCGTAATAGCTCCAGCCAAGGATGGTGGAGAAGGCGAAGGTGAGGATGCCGAAGGTGAGTATGGGTGTGCCGACATAGGGTATCATGCCGAATGCTTTCTTTGTGAGCATGCCTCCGTCGGACTGGCTGATGTCGGGGTTGGCTATGATGGAGGACACGATGACGAGACCCGTGATGGCGCAGATGATGACAGTGTCCCAGAATGTGCCAGTGGAGGAGACAAGTGCTTGGCGCACAGGGTTGCGCGTCTGTGCTGCTGCTGCCACGATGGGGGCTGACCCCATGCCGGACTCGTTGGAGAAGAGTCCGCGGGCTATGCCGTAGCGTGCTGCGCACATCAGCACCGTGCCTGCCGTCCCGCCTGCCATGGCTTCAAGTGAGAAGGCTTCGCTGACGATTAGTGAGATGGCTCTGCTGAGATATGGAGCGTTGAGGCAGAGTATGTATACGCATCCGGCAACATAGAGCAGAGCCATCATAGGCACGAGGGCTGTGCACCATTTGGCTATGTTCTTCACCCCGCCTATGACAACAAAACCAACAATGGCGGCAAGGAGAAATCCGACAATCATGCGTGTGTATTGAGGTTCTATAATGTCAGCGCATACGAGGGAGAGATTCTCGCTGATAGCGTTGGCCTGCACGGTGTTGCCTATGCCGAAAGCAGCCACGGCTGTGAAGATGCAAAAGAGCAGTCCAAGCCATTTCATGCCCATCCCCTTCTCCAGCGCGTACATTGGCCCGCCGAGCATGCGTCCGCTTTCAGTCTTTACACGATACTTGATGGCGAGCAGTCCTTCGCCGTACTTGGTGGCAATGCCGAAGATGCCTGTCAGCCAGCACCATAACACAGCTCCTGGGCCGCCGAGGCTTATGGCTGTGGCCACACCGATGATGTTGCCCGTGCCGATGGTGGCGGCAAGTGATGTGGCGAGGGCTGCAAATTGGCTGACATCGCCGCTTGAGCCTTTGTCTTTTTTGACGGATAGCTTGATGGCTGTGAAGATTTTCCTCTGCGGTATCTTGAGACGGAAGGTCAGGAAAATGTGAGTGCCCAGCAGGAGGATAATCATCGGCCATCCCCATACGATATCGCTTATCTGTTGGGTTACGTTGAGGAGTTGTTCCATTATTTATAAAATATGTGTGCTTTGCTTGTGTGCTGTGCAGCAGACGGGGTGATGGGGCAGACAAAATCAGCCGATTGGAGGAGCATGTCCTGCAAAAATAAGAGAGCTGATTTATTGATACCCCTAATTGTGGTAGTTGTCCCTGATAGAGAAGTGGCAACTTGCAGCCGTGCAAATTGCCACTTATTCTCTTGCTCCTTTTCAGGAGATAAGTAAATTGTGCAAGCTCTATTGCGATTATTAAAGAATTTCCTTCTCAGATAGGCTCTGCTTGTGAAGGGGTGGCGAAGCCTGTTTCCTTCATGCGGCCTATATGAAATTAGTATGTTCTGTAAAGAAGCCAAGCGTCAGGATATGTGCCTCTGAGCTGGTCGCGTGAGCTGACGGCTGATGCGCGGTCATCGAAGGACGATGCGATGACTCTGTACATGCCTGTCTCGGGATTTTGCGCAACCTGTGCAGAGTAGCCTTTTGATACAAGTGTGTTGCGAAGGTTGTTAGCATTCTCCACCTTGCTGAATGAGCCGCATACGACATTGAATGCCTTAAGTGTGCCGCCATTCATCACAGTGAGTCTCTCTTGGCGGTCGTTGGCTGTATTTGGCTCAACAACTGGGGTTGTCACTACAGGGGTAACTGTCACGGGGGCTGTCTCTACTTGGTCGGTTGTTGTTGCGCTGGCCATCTCCTGAGCTTTTGCTTTCTCGTATGCTTTCTTGTAGCTGCTTTCTGATGACTTGCACGAAACAAAAGCAAGGGCAGCGATGAGAGCTACTCCCATCATGAGTGTCTTTTTCATAATTCTGTTGTGTTTATTGCGTTTAATATAGTGTTTTTACTCTTTATATTACAAAGTTAGGCCTTATTTGCCACATTTCACGTATGATTCATATAAAAAAACGTTAAACCGCATAAAAACCCTTGGCTATAGCGGATTAAGTCGTATATTTGACACCGAAAAAGAGACAATTAACGGAGTTATTAACTTTAACACACATTTAGACTATGACAAAGGGTAATGGAATAGCATTGGCAGCTGCTTTTTTAGGTGGCGCAGCCGTAGGAGCTACACTTGGATTGCTGTTTGCTCCAGCTAAGGGAGAAGATCAGCGCGCAAAAATCAAGGAGGCTCTTGAGAAGCGTGGCATCAAGCTCGACAGCGTGAGTTTCGAGAAACTCGTGGATGAGATAAAGAGTATAGGTAAGAAGAAGGAAGCTGTTCCTGCTGAGGACTACGATCCAGAATGACGCAAGATAGCACCAACCGCATCAAGAAGGACTTGCAGATTTTAGCCGTAAGGCTCGAGCGTTACCTCCGGCTTGAGGCGGCCGACCGGCTCACCGTCATCGCGACCGTCTCTATCATCAGTGCCGTAGCCTTCGCCTTGGCCGTGTGTGCTTTGTTCTTCATTTGTCTTGGACTTGTCAAAACCATCAATGACATTGTAGGTGACGAGGCTGTCAGCTATTATATAGTGGGAAGTGTGCTCTTGCTGCTGATTGGTGTGGTGGTGGCGCTTCGCCGGCCGTTGGTTGAGTCGAGGTGCGTCAAATACTTCAGCCGCATGCTCCTTTCAGACACGACGCTTTCTGAGCGGTTCGCAGCCAAGCAGGCGGAGGACGAACAGCTCAGGAGATTGGCGGAGACCCTCGTCCGTGAGATGGACGAGGAGCAGAAAGGAGGTGGCAAATGACTACACCTGCTTACTTATCGCTGGCTCAGCTCCGTGCTGACAAGGAGGAGGCGAGACGCAGCCTTGACATGGGCGTCAGGAAACTGGGGAATGATGTCAACGACCTCGTCAGGCCACAAGACAACTTCTTTCTTAATTCCACTAACAAGTACCTTCAGTATATAGGCTATACTATGTCTGCCTATAAAGTCTTCATGACGACCAGGGCAATCTTCAAAGGATTCCACCGCAAGTGAGGTGGGCATGTTGATGCTCTCCGATTTGTGGTAAATTGGTTCTGAAACTATACATTTGCACTCGTGAATAGCTTTACGAGTGCATTTTTTTTGTCGAAACGTCGGAAAATGCTACCTTTGCATAAAATTAAGATAAACAGAACACAATGATACAGCAGTATTCGTCTGCTTTGCTCGAGCGTGCCGTGGATGAATTTGCCAAACTGCCAGGAGTGGGACGCAAGACAGCCATGAGGCTCGTATTGCACATGCTGCGACTGGATGTAGGCAAGATTGACTCTTTTACGGATGCCGTGTCTACGCTTTGTCACAATGTTCACTATTGCCGGGTGTGCCACAACATCAGCGATGAAGACACATGCCAGATATGCTCTTCGCCGGTGAGGGATAAGTCGCTGATATGCGTGGTGGAAAATGTGCAAGATGTGATGGCCATTGAGCAGACACAGCAGTATAGGGGATTGTACCACGTGCTCGGAGGGGTCATCTCCCCAATGGATGGCATAGGCCCCAATCAGCTTGAGATAGACACACTGGTAGGAAGAGTCGCGGCAGGAGGAGTCGCTGAGGTTATATTCGCCCTCAGTTCCACGATGGAAGGGGATGCCACAAACTTTTACATATCGCGCAAACTCAAACCTTATCCGGGGATTAAGCTATCCGTCCTCTCGCGAGGCATGAGCATCAACGACGAGCTCCAATATACAGACGAGGTGACACTTGGACGTTCGCTCGCCAACCGAGTCCCGTTCACAGGCATTTAAAGAATCGCGTGGCCTTTAGTGAACAGTGCGCACATATATGGCACCCCACTGGACATGATAGCGGTCGCCTCCCCTTTCCCGTCTCTCGACAGTAAAGATAATACAATATTGATGGACAAATATATAAACAAACTTATTAAGACTTTGAAAATAGAAATCCTTGTCGCGTGGCTCATCGCTGTAGCAACAGTAGCCATCGGCCAGGTCGATTTCATTCCCAATGGGCTGGTTCCTCCACACACCAATGCCGAGTTTAAGCTCAATTTCTTTGTCATCATTCTGACGGTTGTCGGAGTGCCCACAGCTCTAAAACTATTCTCTCTCAATACCACAAAAGGTTTGCGGCGCATGAACAACGATGAAGCGCTACGCTCCTACCATGTGTGGAGCATTGTGCGCATGGTCATCCTTTGTGCTGATGCTGTCCTTGGCTTTGTGGCATACTACCTGACTCTTAATGTGACAGGCGCTCTTTGTGCTCTTGTGGCTTTGGCCATCACTTTCTATTGCTGGCCTACGGGACAGAAGATATCAGATTATCTTGAGGGACAGAAGAATGATTGACTCACCCTGCTTCTATCCGGCTCACGGGTGCGCTCAATAAATTAGTTCGCCGCTTACTGCTAATCTGCATGCACGCAGATGGCGGCAGGGGCAGCATCATTCGCAGAAATACTAACGACAGAATCCTAAAGCATTGAAACTCTCAGTCATTATAGTCAATTACAACGTGCGATATTATCTCGAACAGTGCTTGCTCTCCGTGGAGAAAGCGCTCTGTGGGGTATGTGGCGAAGTGTTCGTGGTTGACAACTGCAGTTCTGATGACTCCGTGCCCTACCTGCGAAACAAGTTCCCGTGGGTGAGGTACATTGAGAACAAAGACAATGTGGGCTTCTCGCGTGCCAACAATCAGGCCCTGCGCGAAGCTCGTGGCCAGTATGTCTTGTTGCTCAATCCCGACACCTTTATTGGTGAAAGCACGTTGAGAGAATGCATTGACTTCATGGACAGTGCGCCAAAGGCCGGTATGTGCGGTGTCGGCATGCTTCGCATAGATGGGTCTTTCGCTCCAGAGTCACGCCGAGGAGTACCCTCTCCCTTTGTTGCTTTCTGCAAGATGTCGGGCCTTGGCGCGTTGTTTCCCAAAAGCAGGCTTTTTGGCCGCTATTATATGCAGTATCTCAACAGATATGCCATCAATCCCATAGAGATTGTCAGCGGAGCTTTCATGTTCATACGCCGCAAGGCTCTCGACGAGGTGGGCTTGCTCGATGAGACCTTTT
Organism: Bacteroidaceae bacterium; assembly: GCA_036303125.1. Classification (GTDB taxonomy): domain Bacteria; phylum Bacteroidota; class Bacteroidia; order Bacteroidales; family Bacteroidaceae; genus Minthosoma. The sequence goes on along the minus strand of JAXJBE010000179.1, from coordinate 1,596 downwards.
TCATGTATGGTGAGGACATAGACCTTAGCTATCGCGTCCTAAAGGCGGGGTACCAAAATTATTATCTCCCTACGTATATACTTCACTACAAGGGTGAGAGCACCAAGAAGGACTCCATCCGATATATCAATGCCTTCCACAAGGCGATGGTCATCTTCTTCAAGAAGCACTTCCGACATTACAGTTTCCTGTATTCGTCTATCATCACGCTTGTCATCATCATGAAAGGACTGATGGCGTACTTTGTACAAAAAGCCCGGACATGCAGAGCTGGCAATGTGAAAGTGCATCGCATGAAATTCCTTATTGTCAGCGACGGGCAGAATCTTGATGACATGAGGAAAATAGCAGAGAAGCATAATTTCAGATATGACATCTTCCATTCTCGGCTGGGCGATATGCCAAGCACAGATGTGCTCTATCGCGATTACGACTATATAGTATTCGATACCAGCCGATACCCCTACAGCTCCATACTTGAGTTTTTCCGACATGATGACCCTTCGCGCAAGCGTCCACTCATTGCCACCTATCTTCCATCCTGCCGGTCTATCATGACATTCCACGGTGCTCTCAACTGAAGAAGGTGCGAGTCTTTATCCTGCTTGATGTGGCAGCATGACATGTCAATAATTCTTGTTTCTATTTTTTTCACCAATCATCAGCAATAAATAATAATATTATATATATGTTAAGAGTAGCAGTACAATCCAAAGGCCGCCTCTTTGAGGACACGATGAATCTCCTCAAGGAGACAGGCATCAAAATCGGTTCCAGCAAGCGCACCCTTCTCGTGCAGTCATCCAATTTCCCCCTTGAAGTCCTCTTCCTCCGTGACGATGACATTCCTCAGACTGTCGCTGACGGAGTGGCGGATGTAGGCATTGTAGGCGAAAACGAGTTTGTTGAGCGCAATGAGAATGCCGATATAGTCAAGCGGTTGGGCTTTAGCAAGTGCCGCATTTCTCTCGCCATTCCAAAGGCAGTCGATTATCCGGGAGTGGAATGGTTTAACGGCAAGAAAATAGCCACATCCTATCCCAATATCCTTCGCCGTTTCCTTGCGGACAACAGTGTCAAGACTGACATTCATGTCATCCAAGGCTCTGTAGAGATAGCTCCAGGCATAGGTCTTGCTGATGGCATCTTCGACATTGTCAGCTCTGGCTCCACCCTCGTGAGCAACAATCTCAAGGAGGTGGAGGTCGTCATGAAGAGCGAAGCGCTTCTCATCGGCAACAAGAATCTGTCAGCAGAGAAAAAAGCCATCCTTGACGACCTCCTCTTCCGTGTTGAATCAGTGCTCATAGCAGATGACAAGAAGTATGTGCGCATGAATGCGCCAAAGGCCAACCTCGACGAGATTGTCAAAGTGCTTCCAGGACTCAAGAGCCCTACCATCATCCCACTCGCCGATCCTGACTGGTGCTCTGTGCATGCAGTGCTTGACGAGAAGCATTTCTGGGAAATTGTCGGACAGTTAAAGGCTCTCGGAGCGGAAGGCATCCTTGTCACTCCTATAGAAAAGATGATACTGTAAGACATTCATGGAGAAGGCCTCCATTCCTGAATAAAGGGGGTGTTCTATAAATTAGC
>JAXJBE010000178.1:0-12673 GCA_036303125.1 Bacteroidaceae bacterium | reverse complement strand
TGTAAATAGCCCTTTCAGGGCTGGCCATACGGGGGTATGAAATGATTAATGAATAATGTATTCTGAAATGAATAATTAATAATTGATACTTATGAGTCTCATCAAATCCATATCAGGCATCCGAGGCACGATTGGTGGACGCGCCGGTGAGGGTCTCAACCCTCTCGACATCGTCAAGTTCACCAGTGCTTATGCAACTCTTATCCGCCGCACCACCAATATCAGTTCCAACAAGATAGTCGTAGGACGGGATGCTCGCATCTCAGGCGAGATGGTCAAAAACATAGTCTGTGGCACACTCATGGGCATGGGCTTTGACGTGGTCAACATTGGCCTCGCCTCCACTCCCACCACAGAAATTGCTGTCACTATGGAAGGTGCCTGCGGTGGCATCATAATTACAGCCAGCCATAACCCCCGCCATTGGAACGCCCTCAAGCTGCTCAACGAGAAGGGTGAGTTTCTCAATGCGGAAGAAGGCAACGAAGTGCTAAGCATAGCTGAAGCTGAAGACTTTGACTATGCAGATGTAGATCATATCGGGTCGTACACAGAGGACAGCACTTACGACCAGAAACATGTAGACATGGTTCTCAACCTTGACCTCGTTGACGCCGAGGCCATCCGCCGCCAACACTTCAAGGTTGCTTTCGACAGTATCAACTCTGTTGGAGGCATCATACTGCCACGACTTTTGCGCGCTCTCGGAGTGGAAGACATCACAGCGCTCTACAACAAACCTACGGGCGACTTCCAGCACAACCCCGAGCCTCTTGAAAAGAACCTATCGGACATCATGTTTTTAATGGCCAAAGGTGGCAAGGATGTGGGGTTTGTCGTTGACCCCGATGTCGACCGCCTCGCCTTCATCTGCGAGGATGGCACTATGTATGGTGAGGAATATACACTTGTCACTGTTGCAGACTATATCCTCAAGCACACACCCGGCAACACTGTAAGCAACCTATCCTCCACGCGCGCCCTTAGAGATGTCACACGAAAATACGGCATGGAATACAATGCAGCAGCCGTTGGCGAAGTCAATGTTGTCACAAAGATGAAGGAGACCAACACTGTCATTGGCGGTGAAGGCAACGGTGGAGTCATCTATCCTGCTGCCCACTACGGACGCGATGCCCTCGTAGGCATTGCGCTATTCCTCAGCCATCTGGCTCATGAACGTGAGAACAATCCATCTCTCACGGTCAGCCAGCTCAGAGCCACCTATCCAGAATATGCTATAGCAAAGAACCGCATTGACCTCGACCCTTCTACAAATGTGGACGCTATACTCGCAAAGATTAAGGACATGTACTCATCCCAACCAGACACAGAGGTAAACGCCATCGATGGCATAAAGATAGACTTCCCAGACAAGTGGGTTCACCTGCGCAAATCCAACACCGAACCAATCATCCGCGTATACTCAGAGGCTGCTACTATTGAAGCCGCTGACGAGATAGGCAAAACCATCATGGACATCGTCTATTCAATGAAGTGATAAAGGGGTGTTCTATAAATTAGCATTTTTGTTTTGCCATGGTGTATACTTTCGCTTGGCCGATTTTGGCCTCTCACTTGCATCTGTCTATTTCTCATTTAGTCACGATGCCCGCATCGCTCCTTCATTCGAAACAGACATCTGCTGCGTGATAGTCTCAAAATCGTCTCAAGCTAATTTATAGAACACCCCTAAAAAAATCCGTGTTTGAACCTAATGGGTGTTCTGTAAATCGTCTTGAAACGGTTTACAGAACACCCCTTTAAATTTAAATATAGGCCATACTAATGTGAACCTATTGTGCTTATTCTCCCCATCCAAGAGCAGAAGCACCGAGCACTGCGGCATTGGCATTCATCAAGCTGCTGACAAGAAACTTGGCCTTGCCCCTGAAGACTGGCATGACACACTGGTTGTAAGATTCCTCGATAGGTTTCATAATGAGGTCACCTGCTTTGCACAAGCCACCAAAGAAGATGAATGCCTCCGGGGAAGAAAAGGCTGCAAAGTCCGCGCAAGCCTCGCCAAGCATCTTGCCAGTGAACTGGAATATCTCGTTAGCCACTTCATCTCCCTTACTTGCAGCGATTGACACATCAAGCGACTCTATCAGCTCTGCTGGCTTGTTGCGAAGAAGCGAGGGACGATCTGTGGTAGCGAGAATCTCTCGTGCTGTCCGAGCCACACCTGTAGCCGAGCAATATGCTTCAAGGCAACCTTTACGTCCGCAGCCACACTGGCGCCCATTCTCTCCTCGCACCATGATGACATGTCCCAGTTCGCCAGCAAAGCCATCGTGGCCATATACAACTTGCCCATTGATGACAATGCCAGAGCCGACACCTGTACCAAGAGTTATCACGATGAAATTCTTCATGCCGCGAGCCGCCCCGTAAGCCATTTCTCCCATAGCAGCAGCATTGGCATCGTTGGTCATCCTGACAGGCATGCCGTCAAGAGCATCAGAAAACATCCGAGCCAATGGCACATTGGTGTTATGGGCCCAACAAATATTGGGAGCAGCCTCTATGGTGCCTGCATAGTAGTTTGCATTGGGAGCCCCAATACCCATGCCTGCAATGCGGCCAAGGCCACCCACCTGAGCCACAAGGGGAGTGAGACACATCATGCATGCGTCAAAGAAGTCCTGAGCTGTGGTATATGCCTGAGTCTTGACAGAATTCTCAGCCATAATCTGACCACGAGCGTCAACAATGCCGAAGACGGTGTTTGTTCCACCAAGGTCAACACCTATCACGTACGGTTTCTGTAAATCCATATTAGTAAGTTTGGTTTTAGGAATGTTTTATAAATTAGTATTTTTGTTTTTATCAAGGCGTGCCATTTAAGAGTTATTATCTCACTCTATTAACTCACATCTAATAGATTTTCACGGCAAAAGTACAAAAATTTCATGTAACCCATATCACGTATGGTGGAAAAAGAGTATTTTTGCATATAGCAAATGGCATAAACAAGATTATACCAACATCTATTTCACAAATCAGCCAAAAAAGCTCTACGCATGAAAAAAATCTTCACATTCATCCTTGGCCTCGCAAGCACATTATGCTCTTACGCACAACAATCACCATTCGACATTGACCTATGGCCATCTGGCTTGCCCAACACAAACAGCATCGACCAATCTCAACCTTTCGATGATTCCAAACAAAACTTCAAACCTTCCATCCGCATTTTCCTTCCCAACGCAGAGAAGGCCAACGGGAAAGCCGTAGTCTGCCTGCCCGGAGGAGGATACAGTCATCTGGCCACAAGCCACGAAGGATATGATTGGGCTCAATTTTTCAACGAGCGAGGGATAGCCCTCATCGTACTGAAGTACCGTATGCCTCACGGCAATCCTGATGTACCTATCAGCGATGCAAAGGAAGCGCTGCGTATAGTCAGGGAAAATGCTGCCAAATGGAATATTGACCCTAAAAAGGTTGGTATAATGGGGTCGTCAGCTGGTGGCCATCTTGCCACGACAATAGCCACTCATTGCAATCCGTCCATAGCACCAGCCTTCCAGATACTTTTCTACCCCGTTGTCACCTTCGACTACAGATACACTCACAAAGGGTCACGACACAATCTCATTGGAAAAGAAGCAGACGCAACCGTCGTCAACCTTTACAGCAACGAGCAGCAAGTGACATCCACCACTTCCCCTGCTATCCTTCTCCTCAGCGATGACGACTCTGCAGTGCCTTCTCCGAACAGTGTCAATTACTACCTCGCCCTCAAGAGGTGCGGCATTAAGGCCACCATGCATATATACCCATCTGGCGGACATGGCTGGGGCTGCCGTTCCAACTTCAAATATCATAATGAAATGCTCGCCGACCTCAGTGCATGGATTGAGTCAATCCATTAGCTTAATTAGGTGCTCAAATTTTAACAAAATTAATAAAGCTAATTGCTGAGCACCTGCTTGTTGCTCAGCAATTATTATCCACCTATTCTTTTCCAGGCCTGTGAACATTCCACATTGCTAAATGAGTTCTTTCCTCTGCATACAAAAGCAAAGACAATGGACTACCATCATTTTATGCGTGCAGTGCCCATCCACGTCAGGATTTTTTCGTACCTTTGCCAATTCTAACAATCATCTGTTATAAAACAGCTGAAAAAACATATAGCATCATGATATTACAAACCATGCCTCAGATGCCCACATTAAACTTCCAAGACTGGATGCAGAATGTGGGTCTGCTGGAAGAAATCATCAAAGGTTTTATTATTGGAGTGTTGGCATCTGCGCCCATGGGGCCAGTAGGCATACTTACAGTGCAGCGCACGCTCAACAAAGGTCGCTGGGAGGGATTCGCTACTGGCATCGGAGCGAGCATCAGTGACATCATCTATGCTGTCATCACGGGGTACTTCATGTATCTCGTTGTGGACATCATAGAAAATCCCATCATTGCCCTGTGGATAAAAGTTATAGGCAGCCTGTTGCTCTTTGTCTTTGGCGTATACACATTCAAAAGCATACCTAAGCACAAGATTGTGGACGAGGAAGCTCCTGTAGAAACAAAGAACAAGCTAACAGGGTTCGTCATTACAGGTTTTGCCATAACAGTATCCAATCCTCTAATCATCCTCCTGTTCGTTGCACTTTTCGGGCAGTTCACATTTATCTTGGCAGGCAATTGGTTTGTACAACTGATGGGATACGTATCAATAGTCCTTGGAGCCCTTTTTTGGTGGTACATCCTTACATGGATGGTAGATAAGGCAAGGGCAAAGTTCAACCATAAGGTCATTTGGTGGATTAACCGCATCATCGGCATTGCAGTGATGATTGTCAGCGCCCTAATGATTGTATATGCACTGACTGGCCACACATTCCATTTCATTCCATTCGGCGATGACCCATCATTTGACCTCTTCCAGTAATTCTGGAAGACAGACAGGCAAGCATTTTAAATAAAACATATCCTATGTACATAGCAGAAGAACTGAAAAAACAGAGCATATCAGAATACCTCCTATACTTATGGCAAGTGGAGGACACCATCAGAGCCTATAACCTCGATGCAGACCGCATGGAGAAGGAATACATACCTCTATTCCAATTAGACGATGACCAAAAAGCGAAACTCAAAGATTGGTACGAGAGCCTCATCGGCATGATGCACGAGGAAGGAGTTGAGGAACATGGCCATTTGCAGGTAAACAAGAGCATTATTATTTACCTCTCTGACCTTCACTCCCAACTGCTCAAATCGCCTAAACATCCATTTTATTCTGCCGCATACTATAAGGCTTTGCCATTCATAGTTGAACTAAGACTCAAGGGGGAAGAAAGCCGGAAGAAGAATGAAATTGAGAACTGCTTCGATGCTCTCTATGGCATGATGTTGCTGCGGATGCAGAAAAAGGAAATATCAGCAGAGACAGCTGCAGCCATTGATCATATAGCTCACCTCATCGGACTCTTAAGCAACTACTATAAGAAGGAGAAGGCTGGAGAATTAGAATTATAAACGAATACAATAATATAAAAGAACACAATAATATGAATATTTTAGTAACAGGTTGCAACGGACAACTCGGCAACGAGGTTCAGATACTTGCAAAGACCAACACACAGCATAACTACATTTTCACCGACGTGATTATCCCAGAAGGTTCAAGCGTGAAAAAGCTCGACATCACCAACGAGGCTGAGGTTGAAGCTTTCATTGCCGACAACTCCATTGACGGCATCATCAACTGTGCCGCCTTCACCGCTGTGGACAAAGCAGAGAGCGAGGAATCTTTCTGTGATCTCCTCAACCACAAGGCTCCAGGCTATCTTGCTGCAGCCGTTGGCAAGAGAGGAGGATTCATGGTGCAGGTGAGCACGGACTATGTATTTGACGGAACGAGCTACCGTCCCATGACAGAAGATATGCCTACATGCCCCAACTCTGTATATGGCCGCACCAAGCTCGCTGGCGAACATGCTGTCATAGCGGCATGCCCCAACAGCCTCATCATACGCACTGCATGGCTCTACTCAACCTTCGGCAACAACTTCGTCAAGACGATGATACGCCTCGGCAGAGAAAAACAAGAACTTGGAGTCATCTTCGATCAAGTAGGTACTCCAACCTATGCACGCGACCTCGCTGTAGCCATTTTCGCTGCCATCGAGCAAGGTATAGTGCCTGGCATCTATCATTTCTCCAATGAGGGCGTGACCTCATGGTATGACTTCACCAAAGCCATCCACCGCATCGCAGGCATCAAAACATGCAATGTGCGTCCGCTCCACACTGCCGAATACCCCGCTCCTGCAGCCCGTCCACACTACTCCGTATTAGACAAGACAAAGTTTAAAGAGACATATCACATAGAGATACCTTACTGGGAAGACAGCCTGAGAGAGTGTATAGAAAAACTGTAAGAATAAGTCATACGCATCATACAGACAAGTAGCAGACATATAACATGAACGAAATAGAAAGAAGACGAACATTCGCCATCATCTCACACCCTGACGCTGGCAAGACAACACTGACAGAGAAGCTTCTCCTCTTTGGAGGGCAGATACAAGTGGCGGGGGCTGTCAAGAACAACAAGATAAAGAAAACAGCCACATCAGACTGGATGGAGATAGAGAAACAACGCGGTATCTCAGTCAGCACCTCTGTAATGGAGTTTGACTACCTGCCTCCACATCTCGACCAGAACCTGCCCCCATATAAGGTCAACATACTCGACACTCCAGGCCACCAAGACTTCGCAGAAGACACGTTCCGCACACTCACGGCTGTAGACTCTGCCATTATAGTCATTGACGGTGCTAAGGGAGTAGAGACACAAACACGCAAGCTGATGACCGTTTGCCGCATGCGCAAAACACCTGTCATCGTATATATCAACAAGATGGACCGAGAGGGAAAAGATCCTTTCGACCTCCTCGATGAGGTGGAGAGCGAATTGCAGATTAAGGTCAGACCTCTCTCTTGGCCTATAAACCAAGGTGCCAGGTTCAAAGGAGTATACAACATCTATGAGCAGAACCTCAACCTCTTCACACCCAACAAGCAAGTTGTGACAGAGAAAGTTAAAGTTGACATCGACTCAGAAGAACTGGACAAGCGTGTTGGCCAGCAGGATGCTGACAAACTGCGTGAAGACCTGGAGATGATTTCAGGAGTGTATGATGACTTCGATGTCAATCGCTACCTCGACGCTGAGGTCGCCCCAGTATTCTTTGGTTCTGCACTGAACAACTTCGGCGTACAGGAACTGCTCGACTGCTTTGTGGAGATAGCGCCGCGTCCACGCCCTACTCAGGCAGAGGAGCGCATGGTACAGCCAGAAGAGTCCAAATTCACAGGTTTCATTTTCAAGATAACAGCTAATATTGACCCTAACCATCGTTCGTGCACAGCCTTCTGCAAAATATGCTCTGGCAAGTTTGTGCGCAATGCCCCTTACCTCCACGTGCGCAATGGCAAAACTGTACGCTTCTCCAGCCCCACTCAGTTTATGGCACAAAAGAAGAGCACCATCGACGAAGCCTATCCAGGCGACATCGTGGGTCTGCCCGACAACGGTATCTTCAAAATCGGCGACACACTCACGGAGGGGGAACAGCTCCACTTCAAGGGATTACCCAGCTTCTCACCAGAGATGTTCAAGTATATTGAGAATGCAGACCCCATGAAGACAAAGCAACTGGAGAAGGGTATCAACCAACTGATGGACGAAGGTGTGGCACAGCTCTTTGTCAACCAGTTCAATGGACGCAAAATCATCGGTACAGTTGGCCAACTTCAGTTTGAGGTCATCCAATACCGTCTTGAAAACGAATACAACGCAAAATGTCGCTGGGAACCTATCAGCCTATACAAAGCGTGTTGGGTGGAGAGCGATGACGAGACTGAACTTGAAGCCTTCAAGAAGCGCAAATACCAGTACATGGCCAAAGACAAGGAAGGACGCGATGTCTTTCTTGCAGACTCCAACTATGTGCTCCAGATGGCTCAACAAGACTTCAAACATATCAGGTTCCATTTTTCGAGCGAATTTTGAAGATCTGACCATAAACAACAGTATCAATAAGTTATAAACCCCAATAACAAATGCTTATAGACGAAGTAAAAAAGGCGGTGGAAGTAATGCGGGCAGGCGGTATCATTCTGTACCCTACAGATACAGTATGGGGCATAGGCTGTGATGCCACAAATCCAGAAGCCGTCAAGAAAGTGTACGAAATCAAACGCCGCAATGACAGCAAAGCACTCATCAGCCTCGTAGACAGCGACGTGCGCCTGCAGCGATATGTGCGCAATGTGGCTGATGTGACATGGAACATGATAGAGCTGTCCGAGAAACCTCTAACAATCATCTTTGACAATGTAACAGGCTTAGCACCCAATCTCATAGCAGAAGATGGCAGTGCAGGCATACGCATCACAAAAGAAGAGTTCAGCAGGGAGTTGTGCTTCCGCTTCCAGAAACCCATCGTCAGCACCAGCGCCAACATCAGCGGTGAACCAACACCGAGAACATTCGCTGAGATAAGTGATGAAATCAAAGAAGCCGTTGACTATGTGGTGAAGTATAACCGCCAGTGCAAAGAAAAGCATAAGCCCAGCAGCATCATCAAGATGCAGGCCAACGGGCAGTTCATTATCATTAGAGAATAATTCATCACAGAAGAACAATACAGCCTGATTTTCCAAACAGCCACACAACAACATCTCGCCAACATGGACCTCATCAAGTTAAGACGCAAAGAGATACACATCTTCCAAATCATCACCGACTGGATCAAGGGCAACCACACAGAAAGACAGGTTGTTCTGATGCTGAGCCTATTCGTAGGCCTGTGCACAGGACTCACCGCCTTCGTCCTGAAGTCATTGATTGAAGAGATAAAGCATCTGCTTACATCAGACTTCGGCATTGAGGACGCCAACCTGCTCTACCTCGTCTTCCCTGCTGTGGGCATCTTGATTACCATGCTCTTCGTACGATACATCGTGCGTGGTGACATCAGCCACGGAGTGACTAAAATACTCTACGCTATGTCGAGAGGGCGCAGCCGCATCAAATCGCACAACCGCTGGTCAAGCGTCATCGCCAGTGCCATCACTATCGGCTTTGGTGGTTCAGTCGGAGCAGAGGCACCAATAGTACTGACAGGAGCGGCATGGGGCTCAGACTTTGGCAAACGCTTCCACCTACCTCCCAAGACACTGATGCTGCTTGTGGGCTGCGGTGCGGCAGGAGCCGTATCAGGAGTATTCAAAGCACCTATAGCAGGACTCGTCTTCGTGCTGGAGGTTCTGATGCTCGATTTGAGCTTTTCCTCTCTCCTACCTCTTCTCGTGACCAGCATCACATCGGTCTGTGTCTCCTATGCCTTCTATGGCACAGCTCCACAGTTTGACTTCAACCTGAGCAAGGCCTTCACCATAGACATCATCCCTGGGTGCATCATACTCGGGGTAGCATGTGGTTTGATAAGCCTATACTTCACCCGAGCCATGAACTGGTTTGAGGGCATTTTCGCCTGCATAAGAAAAAGGATGTATAAGTTTCTCTTAGGTGCGTTAGTGCTTGGTGTGCTGATATTCTTCTTCCCTGTCATGTACGGTGAAGGGTATGATGTCATCAACCAACTCATCAACAATGCCCCTCCTGGTGAAATCATGCACAATACGTTTTTCTTCGGCGATGAAAGCAACCTACTCATCTACCTCTCTCTCGTCCTTCTCTTCAAAGTATTTGCCACCACAGCAACAAACGGTGGCGGAGGATGTGGCGGTACGTTCGCTCCCAGCCTCTTCTTAGGTTGCATAGCAGGATTCGTCTTCGCCAACCTATGGGACTCCACACTCAATCTCAGCATGGGGCAGACGGGCTATCTATCATCCAAGAACTGCGGCCTCTACGGCATGGCAGGCTTAATGTCGGGAGTGATGCACGCCCCCCTGACAGGAATATTCCTCATCGCCGAACTCACAGGCGGCTATGATCTCTTCGTCCCGCTAATGATAGTGTCTGTGGTATCATATCTGACTATCAATGCCTTTGAACCCCACAGCATCTACGCCATGCGCCTTGCCCGTCGTGGCCAACTTCTGACTCACGACAAAGACAATGCCATCTTAACCGTCCTAAACCTCGAGTCGCTGCTGGAGAAAGACTATAAACCTGTAACTGCAGATATGCCGCTCGAAAAGTTTGTCATAACAATATCAAAATCCCACCGAAACATCTTCCCCGTGGTTGATGGAGGAGACCACTTCAAAGGGGTTGTCTCCTTAGATTCCGTTCGCCTGTACATGTTCCGCCCGGAACTGTATAATCAGTACACCGTGGAATCATTCATGAAAGAACCTCCAGCAATCCTTTCTTCGTCAGACTCTCTGAAAGTCGTAGCAAAAAAGTTTGAAGACACCAAAGCATGGAATCTACCAGTAGTTGACAACGAGAAACGCTACCTCGGATTCGTATCGCGATCGGGACTCTTCACCAGCTACAGAGAAACGTTGCTCAAGTTCAGCCAGGAATGAAAGCCTGCCCCTCCTCATCACACAAAAAACACATCTGACCATGACAAAAGAATCACTCAGAATAGTATATATGGGTACACCCGACTTCGCTGTAGAAAGTCTACGCGCCCTCGTAGAAGGTGGCTACAATGTAGTCGCTGTAATCACCATGCCAGACAAACCCATAGGACGACACGGCAGCAAGCTCCAACCAAGCCCTGTCAAACAGTATGCCGTAGAGCATGGCCTTAGAGTATTGCAGCCTGTCAACCTCAAAGCCCCTGAATTTATCGAAGAACTGCGCACGCTGAAAGCAGACCTCCAGATAGTTGTAGCATTCCGCATGCTACCAGAAGCAGTGTGGCAGATGCCACCACTCGGCACATTCAACGCTCACGCCGCCCTCCTGCCAAAGTATCGTGGAGCAGCCCCCATCAACTGGGCTATCATCAACGGTGAAACAGAGACAGGCATCACAACCTTCTTTCTCAAACATGAGATAGACACAGGCGACATCATACAGCAAGTAAAAATACCTATCCATGAGACAGACAACGCGGAGGTCATCCACGACAAGCTCATGCTGCTCAGCGGCCAACTTGTCACAGAAACAGTAGACAACATCATTGCTGGCACAGTAACTTCCGTACCACAGGACGACATCAAGGATGTGGAACCAACACCAGCACCCAAAATATTCCGCGACACATGCCGCATCAATTGGAATCAGCCATCAAAAAATGTATATGACTTCATCAGAGGCCTTAGCCCCTATCCTGCAGCATGGACAACGCTCAACGGCAAGTCTGTCAAGATATACGAAACATCTCTTGACATGGCCGCATCAAACCCAATCACTGCAAATAAGCCAGGAACCATCATCACAGACAACAAAACCCTGTTCAAAGTTCTCACAGCCGACGGTGCCCTCAATATCAAGATGATGCAAATGGAAGGTAAGAAACGAATGCCCGTTTCAGACATACTGAGAGGACTAAAACTGGATGAAAACGCATTTTTCTGTTAAAAGATTTGGTGTTCTCAATAAAAACACCTTAATTTGCATCGACAAATATAATTACAAACTACTAAAACCATCTCTGCCTATCGATAAAACATTACGCTAACAAATAATAAAGCATAATGAAACATATCAACACACTGCCAGATGAGCAGTTGGTGGAACTGTACATACAGGGCAATAATACAGCCTTTGACATATTACTGAGACGCTATGAGAGCAGAGTCTTCTCATACCTTATGTCAACACTCAGAAACCAAGAACAGGCGGAAGATTTCTTTCAGGACATCTTTATAAAGATAGTTGTGCGACTAAAGAACAGGCAATATGAAGAGACAGGCAAGTTCGCTTCATGGATTATGCGTATAGCCCACAATCATCTCGTTGATCATTACCGCACCTCTCTTGAGGGTATTATAGTCTCAGACGAGGAAAATGGCCTTGATCTGCAGAACAGCATTTTTATATCATCCGATGCAACTCGCGAGAAGGAGATAATTGACCAACAGACTCTCAGCGAAGTCAAAGAACTCATCAAATTATTGCCAGATGCACAACGAGAGGTGCTCAAAATGCGAGTTTACGAAGAGCTATCATTCAAAGAGATAGCAAAGAAGACAAACTGCAGCATCAATACGGCTCTGGGGCGTATGAGATACGCTATACTCAATCTCCGACAACTTGCCAATAAGTATGGGGTTGAGATAGCATAACAGAGTCAAATATTTCTCTTCATTTTTACAGGGGGGGCTTTACCAGACATTCTACGCTTATACCCATATTCATGTGGTTTAATGATTAAACTTGTTTGGGAAGCGACCTTGATTATTCGTTCAGCCAAGGCTGAACGGCCAAAGAAGGTAACATTATGAAGCAATTCTATTATCTTCAACGACCGTTCAGCCTTGGCTGAACGCAAATATATAACGACTATATGAGGGCAGCGGATATTTTCGGTTGGTGATACATGAATAATCAAGTGCATTCCGGATGGCAAGATATACATTCCGGATGGTCAGCCCCATTAAAGATGGCAAGATGTCCTCCCGGATGGCTAACCCTGCTTCCTATGGAAATAACCAAACAAATTCATAAGAAAATGTTGTCATGTTGCCATTTTTTGTAATTTATTGTGTGTATTGC
>JAXJBE010000177.1:0-6296 GCA_036303125.1 Bacteroidaceae bacterium | reverse complement strand
GCCCACCATCCTGTCGCGCTGCCAGATTTACGACTTCGAGCGCATGACGGTGCCGGGCATCGTGAACCATCTGAAGATGGTGGCTGAGAAGGAGGGGATAAAATATGAGGAAGAGGCTCTCAACGTGATAGCCGAAAAGGCTGACGGCGGAATGAGAGACGCCCTCTCGGTGTTCGACCAGGCAGCGAGCTTCTGTCAGGGCGACATCACTTACGCCAAGGTGATTGAAGACCTCAACGTGCTCGACTCTGACAATTATTTCCGCATTATAGACTTATGTATGGAGAACAAGGCTGCTGAATTGATGGTGTTGCTCAACAACGTCATCGCCAGAGGCTTCGACGGTGGCAACATCATCGGCGGACTGGCGAGCCACGTGCGCAACGTGCTGATGGCGAAGGACACGCAGACATTGCCGCTGCTGCAGACAAGCGAGGCACAGGCTCAGAAATACAAGGAGCAGGCACAGAAATGTCCTACCAAGTTCTTGTATTCGGCACTGAAGATCCTCAACGAATGCGACATCAACTATCGCCAGAGCAGCAACAAGCGACTGCTCGTGGAGATAACGCTCATCCGCGTGGCACAGATAACACAGCCCGACGAAGACGGCGTCGCGGGGCGCAGCCCCAAGCGACTGAAAAGCCTGTTCAAGAAACTCATAGCCTCGGCGCAGCGCCACACAGCAGTCCAGCAGGTGGCTGCCGCTGCGTCGCAAGCACAGCCTGGTGAGAACAAAGCTGTGCAGGGAGTGGCTGTGTCCTCACCAGACAATGCTCCGTCAGCATCTTCACAAGTCACGGCAACGCCGGGCAACGCTTCTACGGTATCTGCCACACAGCCGGTAACACAGCCTCAACACAGACCGGCACTGAAATTAGGGTCGATAGGAAAGTCTTTCGGCAATCTGATGAAAGGACCGGAAAAACCGACTTACGAAATGGAACCGGAGCAGAAGGCTACCACCGGACTGCACGAGACTTTCGACGACGACATGCTCTTGCAGCAATGGCTGCTGATGTGCAACCGTATGCCTCCCAACATGCTGGGCACGTCGAAGCGAATGAAGAACCTCACGCCTGTAATCACGGAGTTCCCCAAGGTTGAAGTGGTGATAGACAACAAGATGCTGCTGGAGGACGTGCAGAAAATAAAGAACCGCGTTCGCAACACTCTCGTGCAGAAGCTCCGCAACGATGATATAGAACTGTCGCTGCGTCTGGCTCGTCCCGAGGAGATAAAGCGTATTCTCTCCCCCAAGGAGTTTTACCTGAAGCTCTGCAAAGAGAATGATGCCGTCGGGAAACTCGGCGAACTGCTCAATCTGGAGTTCGCCTGAGCATATCCGGCGCATAGGTTCGCAATTCATTTCTGGCTGCAGCCCCAATCGGTCAGAATAATATCACTTTGTCAATCACAGTATACCATTATCCGCATCACTCAGACTTATTCTCTTCTCTGCCGAATTATGCTTGCTGCCCCTGCTCAGTCGCCAAGACACATTCAGAGACACCTGATTGCCGTTGCCCTTTGAATAGCCTACTGTATGCTTATAGAGATTGCGGTTGAGCAACTCGTTTTCGTATGCCTTGTAGTTGTTGTTCAAGGGATTCGCCCACGACAACGAGAATTGCCAGTTGCGCCATGTGTATGATGCTTTCAGAACCGAATAGGCAGCGTTGTAGCCTTTCGACTCGCCCTCCAGAAAGCGGTTGCCGTTATCTGCATATCCCTGCAAAGTGATGTTGCCGAGGTAAGCAGTGATGCTGCAAGCATAAAACCACGAGGTGTAGCAATGTGTATAGTCGTTGCCGAAATTGAAGCATCTGGACACACCTCCATTGGCGGCAACCTGTAGTTTTTCGGGCAATATCCAATAGCCTGCGTATGCCATGACATTCAAAACGTCTATCTCCTTCTGGTTTTTCTGGGTATATATGAATTGGTTGTCGGCGGTGCGTTCATAATGTGCCATATTCGGTTTGAGGCATTGCTTGTAGTAGCCTTCTACAAATGTTTGCAAGCGGCTTGTGTTATACGAGAACTGCAACCGGTGGTCCATATCGTGTGATGGCTTCAAGTCGGGATTGCCTGCTGTCCATTCCATACTGTTGGTGCGGACCATAACATCGCTCGTCATGGCGATGCGAGACACTTTGTCTTGCATCTGACAGGTATAACTCAGCTGCATGCTGTTATTGATATCATAAGTCAGCGACACCTTGGGATGGAATGTCTGGAAGTCATATCTATGACCGTTCTGAGTGTAATGGATATAGCTTGCTCCTGCTCCCAACGTGTAGCGCAATTTCCGCATCGTCCCCTTGATTTCAGCAAAGGCATACAAGCGGTTGTTGCTCGTCTTGGTCAAAGAGGAAGCGTCGCCGGAATAGTCGTTCTTGATGTGTTTGTAACTATAGTTTCCTCCCGCCGAGAGCGTGAAGGGCTTCAGTCTGTTCTCATAAATTATTTCAGCGAGCAGAGAAGCCGTCTTGCCATCCACATCATACCGGTATGGATTCCCCTCATCATAATAATTGCTGGTCTGAGTGGAGATATAGGTACCCACGGCATTGGCGGTAACTGACTGCCGTGGAGTGATCTGACGGAAGAAGTAGATATCCAATACCGGCGAATAGCTTTTGTCTGCATCCCGGCTCGTGGCTCTATATCGGCGGGCGCCGTCTGCTATTTCCTTTATATTATAGTCGTCTGGGGCATCGTTGAACGCTCCGCTCAATGATGCCTGAAAGACAGTGGCTGTTGTGTCTGCCCAGTTATAGGTCAGTTTCGCATCATGGGCTATGGATTTTCGAAGCGACTCCACATCGTTTCGTTCTATAGTATAGATACTGCCGTCTGTCAAGGTATATTCTGCCAGTTGGCTGCTCTTTGCCCCCTTGGATTTATATCCGTTCACATCATACGTAAGAGACCATTCACTCCTGCCCTTGTTCCATTTCCCATAAACCATACCATCGCCCTGCAATGTGGTGAGTGCCGTGGTCAGGTCTGTGCCAACAGTATAGCCGCTCTCGGCCCTGCGTGTAACGATGTCTATCACATAGGCTATGCCGTCGCCATAACGTACGCCAGGATTGTTTATGAAGTTTATTTTTGCGATATCCTTGGGATTGAGAGCCAGCATCTCCTGTTTGCCCGCTACGATGCCATTGACCCGGAGTTGTACTCCTCCCCTATTGTCGATGGCTGTGACTGTGTGGTTGATGTTGTCGATGCGCAGATTGGCAAGTGTGAGTTTCTCAAGTATGCTGTAGCCATTGTTTGACGCCTGCTTCTGGGCATCCGTCGGATAGATAATCATACCGTCTGACTTGTTCACCACCTTGGCTGCCTTCACCGTAACCTCGCCGAGTGTGATGTTTTTCTCCAAATCCTGTGCATAAACGCAGTATGCGGAAGAGAGAATAATGGAAAGTGTAATCAATCGTTTCATTTTGCGCCATTTTTTCATCCAACGGCCTTATGACCGTTTGTGGGTTAAACTTGGCGCAAATTTATGCTCTCCTTAAAAGAATGCCAATTTATCTGTCTGACATTTCCCTGACAATTGTCTGACAACGACCTATCTATCTGTGTTTCAAGCTATAACTCTTGCCCCTGTCTGATTCGATTTTCAAATCGCTGTTGGTTTCTATGATTGGTTTAATGCGTCTTATCAGAGTGTAGAGCGTGTCATTGGCATCTGGCTTCTTAGGCCATAACCGGTCGCAAATCTCCTGTTTGGATAGTGTATGAGTGTCTGCTGTCATAAACATTTCGAGCAGGGAATGCTGCATAGGCGTAAGATGAATCTGCTCGCCCGAAAGCGTCATAAACTTATCATTATTGAACACAATACCTCCATACGACAGACCTTGCACTATCAACGCTGGCCTATTCCTCCTGACGTACCACAAACTGCCCAACAGCCACAACATTCCAACCATGAGAAGAGAACCTGAAGCCTTCTGGTCGGACAACATGAATGTAGTGGCAAAGCTACAGTTAGCCTCAGCCACAAGCTTAGTCTCCAAGCGTCCATCCCTACGCACAATGCGCATAGCTATGCCTGCCGTATCTTTCAGTTCAGCAATGGTCAGGCAATTGCGATAGCAACGAATAGTATCTGTAGTGACCACATTATCAGGCATCTTCGCAAGCACTTGCTCCAATGCCCGATTAACGTCCTGCGCTATAATCCTTTTAGTTCTGTGATAGCTGTTAACGCCTGTGCACAATGCACAAAGCAAGAGAAAGCAGAAACCGATGTATGGAAGTATCTTCATAATTATCCCATTTTATTATATATTGCAAATGTACAAATAATAAACGAGAAAATAAAACTTTTGCATCACACATGCGGCAACTCCACAATAAAAAAAAATAAGCAGGAAGAGGGAATGGAAATTCAACATGATTTTGTGTGGGCGATAGGCTGTGCTGCATCGAGAACCAGAGAGTTTATATTCTTCCGGAAAAAGACTTTGGCTCTTCCTGGCGATTGATGCAATACAATTCTATCGCCATAAACGTAATCGTGGAAAATAAGAAGGGTGGTATCAATTCCTGTGATATTCCTTATTCTGATGATATTCAGAATTTTAATAATGATTATCTTCGCCTGACTTCTGAGGCTACTGCTGAAGGTAAATTTTCTTCTCTAGAGGATGCAATGGTGGTTAGAACGTCGGCGATGATAGGAACAGAACTTGATTGCATCGTGAATCAATACACAGATCTGTTTTGCAATCCCATGCTGATGTGGGGGAGTTATCGCCGTGGCTTCTCCCGTACCACGCTCCCCATTCCCTTCCAGTTTTCATCATGTTCATATGGATGGCAGTCATGCAGCACGATTCTTAGAATTGTTACAAGCAATAATTATTGCTATATAAAAACATTATAGCATAATTATGTTCAAAGAAAGGAGCAAAAAGCATGGAAAATTGGGAAAACTGTTGTATATTTGCAGAAGATAAGCTGCACCTCGGCATAATATTCAAGCAAGCTTGATATTCTGCTCTCGGTTTGCATTATCTTTGCAGAAGATAAGCTGCACCTCGGCATAATATTCAAGCAAGCTTAATATTCTGCTCTCGGTTTGCATTATCTTTGCAGAAGATAAGCTGCACCTCGGCAAAGATTGCAAGGGGAAACAAAAAATCCGGAACTATGATGGAGACGAATAACAGACGATTGCCAGTTGGCATCCAGTCTTTTGAGGAAATAAGAAAGGAAGGATTCCTTTATGTTGACAAGACAGACATTATCTGGCAACTTGCCAACAGGGGGAAAAAGTATAATTACCTGAGCCGCCCACGCCGCTTTGGCAAGTCGGTGCTTGTAGATACACTCGAAGCCTACTTCACAGGAAAGAAGGAACTCTTCGAGGGGTTGAAGATCATGGAACTGGAGACGGAATGGGTGAAGCGACCTGTCATCCGTCTCGATATGAGCCGTGCAGGAGCAGTACCTGACACTTTGCGCTCTTATCTCAATAATATTTTCAGACAATATGAAAAAGAATATTCATTGGTTCCTAATCCAACAGACAGTCTTGCCGACCGCTTTAATGCCATAATAGTTGGTTCGTATGAGCAGACCGGACAGCAAGTGGCAATTCTCATCGATGAGTACGACTCTCCATTGCAGCATTCCTGGAAAACTCCTCAACACGAAGCATGCACAAGCATCTACAGGGAGGTGTTTGCTATCTTAAAAGCTGACGACAAATACGAAAAGTTTGTCTTCATCACAGGCATCACCAAGTTTACTCAAATCTCGCTCTTCTCTGTGCTCAACAATCTGAGCAACATCAGTTTTGATCCAGAATATGCTGCCCTCTGCGGCATTACCAAGGACGAGATGCTGCGCGATTTCAGACCCGAGATAAACAAACTGGCAGAATATGAGGGCTGCACCTTCGATGAAGCTGTAGCGCTGTTGACGGCTCATTATGATGGCTACCATTTCAGTCATGACAACATGGTGGATGTTTTCAACCCGTTTAGTCTTATCAATTCTCTCGCTGATTCAAAGTTGAGAAACTATTGGGCTTCGTCTGGTGCAACATCATTGCTTCCTAAGTTTGTTGATGATATGGAAATAAGACTGAAAAATTTTGAGAACTGTCCGATAGACCGCGACACCCTTGAGACCTCTGACGTAACAGGGGGTGGAGCAGAACTGTTTCTCTATCAGTCGGGATATCTTACGATAAAGGATTATCTTGATGGCATTTATTTGCTCGGCATTCCCAACTATGAAGTCCGCAAGGCTCTATACAAGATTGT
>JAXJBE010000176.1:0-3875 GCA_036303125.1 Bacteroidaceae bacterium | reverse complement strand
CGCTGCTTTTCAGCCAATTGCTTTTCGTAGGCTTCCTTCATTTCGGCCTGATCTCTCAGAGCCTTGTAGTAGCGGGCCTTGTTGCTTGGCATCACCTTGCTGACGAAGTTGAAGCGAAGAACCACTCCTGCACTGTACATTCCCTTAGGAGTCAAGTCCTTGTTGAGAGGCAGATAGCTGTATCTGCCGAATACACCTGCTGTCCAGCGAGAGGAAAGGTCGTATTCCAACGACAGGGTTGCCGGGATATACATTGCGTCAACATGTTCGTTGAAAGCATGACTCTTCATGTAGTTGTGGGTGTAGACGTTGTAGTATCCTTCACCCTTGGCAACAGCCATCTCTCTGAAAGAGAAGGTAGTGGAGTTGCGGCTCCATCCACGCAGATAACCGACACCGACTCCCAACCAGAGGTTGAGCTGCTGAGCCTTGCGGTTGTGCCAGAACTCCATGATGTTGAAGTCTACATTCAGGTCGGCCATGGCGTACTGCATGGTATAGCGGTTCTGGAATCTGTCCATCTTGGTCTCCAAGGTCGTAGGATAGGTCTTTCCTGTAGAAGGATCTTTTATCTCATAATCCTTGTTCGTTGTGGTAGAGAGCATGCCCTTGTCTGTCGACCTGAGCATGTCGTACTCTAAATTCAAACCCAGTCTTACCCAGGGCTTGATATTGTATTTCACTCCGACACCTCCGAAGGGCATGATGTGCTTTCTTTTAGCTATCTCGTCCATACCCCTCATGCCATGATACAGAGTTCCTCCTCCCTGGATGTAAACCGACCAAGTGTGAGTACGCACCGTATCATTGTAGGTTTGTGCTTGGAGTGTGGCAGCCGTCGCTAAGACGGCGACTGCCATGGTTAAACGTTTTATTCTCATAATTGTAACTGCTTTGAATTTGTAATGCGGTAGCATATCGGCATGAGATGTTCATGCTCTTTCTGCAGATTCTTACTTATTCGGGATACTCGAAAGTTGGAGTTCCTGTCACACCTGCATCATTTTGCAAGTAAACGTTGCACTTCACAACCGACATGATGACGCCATCCTTATAGGTAGTCAAGGCAAGCCATTTGTTGGTGACTCCTGCTGGGTGGGTGTACGACTTTCCGTTGGCATCCACGAAATAGATGTGTGTGATGCGCTTCTCGGTAGTAGAGGAAACGTTATATTTTATCTGCTCTGGCACTTTGGCTATTCTGATAACCTTTTTGCCGTTGGCGAGTTCCAGAGGCTGGAGTGTGCCTGCCACAACGTCAGTTGTAGACAATACTTTCTCTTTTTCTACCGTGACGTAGTCGTTGTTCTGTATCATTCCAGTTTCTGCCAGATAGTAGGCGTTGCACAGGATGGTAGGCTTCTGTACCTCAAGCATGTCAGAGATGATTTTCTTCAGTTCTGGATTTGCATTGACTGCTGTCCACATAGCTGGTTCCATGTATACAGAGGTCTTGTCGGCTGGATCTTGATAGATGCCGTTGTCGGCAGCCATCTTTTCCAGTTGCTTCAGCATGGCCTGTGAGTTGGCATCCTGCTTGTCCTTCAGCTCATTAATGGCTGTGGTAAGGGCATTCTGCAACTTGGTGTTAGATTTTACAACCTTGCTAACTCCATTAGCGATAGCAGTGTTGAGAGCGGCGGTCTGTGCTGTGATGGCATCAACCACTCCTGCGATTTTGAGATTCATGTCGGTAGTCTGCTGGGTGATGGCATTCTTGATGCCGTTCTCCAAACCTGTGATAGAGCCCTTGATCTCTCCACTCTGTGTGGTGATGGCTGTTCCGAGAACTGTGCCCTGAGCGTTGACTGCTGCTACGATGACGTCACCATTCTTACCGATGGCTGTAACGATCTTGCCGCCTTGCTGCTCAATCATTTGCTTCAGAGCGATGAGCTGATCCTTCATGCCGTTCTCCATGTTGACGATGGCTGTTGTGTTATCACTCAACTTAACGGTGAGTTGTCCAGTCATGTCATCGATGCTACCCTTTACTGCTGTGTAGCCCGCGGTGATGTTGGTGTTCACGTTGTCGATGGCGGTCTTCAAGTTGCTGAGTTCTGTCTTGATCTCGCCAAGTGAAGTGTTGTTGCTACCAAGTTTGTTCTCCACAGCTGTGAGACGGAGGTCGAGCGTGGTGTTGATCTTGTCGTTGACAACCTCAATCTTTGCGAGTCCTGCACCAACGGTGGTGTTGATGGCTTCAATCTTGCTACCCAGAGTAAGAGTCTGGTTCTTCAATTCTGTTGTGAGGTTGAGGACGCTACTCTTGAGCTGTGCTACGATGAGTGAGCCGTTGGTGTCGATGGTGAGGCGGAGCAGTCTGCTCTGTGCTTCGAACGTATCACTCATTTGACCAATAGCAGTCACGATCTTTTTGCCATGATTGTCAATCTTGGTATTCAGCTCGGTGAAACCATTAACAAGCGTAGTGTTGATCTGAGCAAGACCTGCCTGGGTGGTCTTCTCAAGAAGCTTGATGGCACCCGTGTTCTTGTCTATTTCTACCTTGATGTCAGCGAGACCAGTCTGTACAGCTAATGTGAGTGCATTGAGACGTGCATCCAGACTCTTTGTTTGGTCGTTGATAGCCTTGATGATGGCATCAGCCTTAGCCACGATGGTAGCATTGAGGAGCTTGCCAGTGGTGTCAATCTGCAGGCGCAGAACCTCACCATTTCTGTCCATTGCGGTCACAATCTTATTGCCATTTTCGTCTATTGTGGTCTTGATGGCTGTGAAGCCGTTGATGAGTGTTTCGTCTATCTTGAGCAAGCTGGTGTTGATATTGCCTAAGCTGCCCTGAGTGTTGTCATCGAGGAGCTTGATGGCACCTGTGTTCTTGTTGATTTCCACCTTGATGTTGGCCAAACCTGTCTCTATAGCTGTGGTCAGTGCATTGAAGCGAGACTCCAAACTTGCTGTCTGGTCGTTGATAGCCTTGATGATAGCATCAGCCTTGGCGATTAAGGCAGCATTGAGGAGCTTGCCAGTGGTGTCAATCTGCAGGCGCAGAACCTCAGCATTTTCGTTCAATGCGGTCACCATCTTATTGCCATTATCGTCTATCGTAGTCTTGATGGCTGTGAAGCCGTTGAGCAGTGTGGTGTTGATGGTGTTAAGACCAGCCTTCAGGCTTTCGCCCTGTGCGGTGATAGCACCCGTGTTCTTGTCAATTTCCACCTTGATGTCGGCAAATCCACCCTTCACGGCAGCTGTCAAGGCTGCTATGCGCTCAGCCATGGTGTTGCCCTGGTTGTTGATCACATCTACAAGGGCATTGCCAGAAGCCAAGATCTGTGCTGAGATAAGCTTACCGGTGGTATCAATCTGCAGGCGCAGTATATCGCCATTCTGATTCATGGCATATACGATGGCTTCGCCTTGTGCGGTTACCTGACCTGTGAGTGTGGTCAACTGTGCGGTTAAGGCTTCGAAACCATTAAATAGAGATGTGTTGATGTCTTTCAGACCGTTCTTGGTGTTCTCGCTCAATATGGTGATGGCACCTGTATTGGCGTCTACTGCTACCTTAATGTCTGCCATGCCGTCTCTCAACAATGTATTGAGGGCATCAAATCGCTCTTTCAGCGTCTTGTTTAAGTTATTGACTGCATCTACCAGTGCTGAGTAGTCATTGATAAATGTGTTTCCACCATAATCGACAGTAGGTTCAGTTACGTCCGTACATGCCGACAAGCTCAAGGCTGCTATGAGCAACATAGGATAAAACTGGCTCAGGTGCGGAAGTCCGTGGATAGCCCACCAGGCATGTTAACCGAAGATCATCATCATACGGTACATGAAGAAAGGCAAGTCTGCTACTCCTCTCACCTGCGCCCGAAATCCCTTCATCTTTGAGTTGAGAGATTCTG
>JAXJBE010000175.1:0-4875 GCA_036303125.1 Bacteroidaceae bacterium | reverse complement strand
TGTCAGACGTGTTCCTCTGTGGCGGTGACTGCGTGGAAGATGTCAACAGAAGCGAGTGCCACCTGCGAGAATCACCCGAAGTCCGGATACCGACGAGCCACACAGTCGGGCGTGCCTTAAAGGGACTCTCCCATGAAGATCTGGAATACAAGTCCTCGTCAGGCAATGTGTTCAGATTTAACACCAACCCAAGGCTCAGTATTTAAAATTCAAACTATATGAATTATTTTGAAGAAAAAAATTCATATAGTTTGAATTTTAAATATTATTTTATGCCGGATTCGCTTCCAATAATCAAGAAAATGACCCTTTATACTTGCCATTTCAAAACAAATAGTTACCTTTGCATAAACTTTAGCTGCACCCGGCCATTTGAAAGCAAGCTTTCGTTGCTCCTGTTGGCAAAAGTTTTGCAAAAAAGAAAGGAAGATTATGGCAATAGAAATTAAGGCAATACCTACATTGGAAGGTAAGGATGCAGAAAGATTCATAGAGCGTGCTGATGAAGCAGAACGCAAGTTCAAGGGCTTTGACGGCATAGAGAACACACCAGCATTTAAGGCAATGCAGAGCATTCTGCGTAAATCAGGAATGACAAAATAATGGGATTTCTTGACGAGCACTGTTTGTTTCATGAGCTTAATGACGAGAAAATTACTGCCAGTAAGCCATTTTATTGCGGGAATAACGATTTGGATGATTTTTTCCATGAGGATGTAACAAAATTCAGTTACAATCTCATGGGCAAGAGTTATTGCTTTGTCTTGGAGAATGATCCATCTATCATCGTCTGTGCTTTCACGGTATCAAACGACAGCATACGTGTTTATGACCTTCCTCGTAGCAGGCGCGACTACATGAAGCATATGACGCACAAGCATATGCGCAGATACCCGGGAGTACTGGTCGGACGGTTGGCGGTTAACCAAGACTACTCACATAAAGGTATAGGAAGCGAGTCTCTTCTGTTTATCAAACAATGGTTCTTATCTCCTGACAACAAAACTGGATGTCGGTTTGTCGTTGTCGATGCAGTAAATGATCCAGATGTCCTCCAATTCTATCAAAAGAATGGATTTGTATTCCTGTTCACGTCGGAGGAGCAGGAATTTATCTATACTGGCGGTAAGAAGGGCGAGCGCGTCGAGTTAGATACGAGACTGATGTATTTTGATTTGATGGATTTATCTACTTCAGATGCAAACAATAACAGATAAACTTGAAATAGAGAGATTGCTGACAAGGCTTACAACTTACATTGCCAATAAGCTACATTTGTCGACTATGGCTGCTGTCGGAGCGGTATGCATGTCAAAGGTAGCCAATGAGTTGGCAGGTGGAAAGATACCAGAAAGAACGACCTTCGAAAATTTGTCAGAACGACTATTCAAAGAGGTAACGATGGCACTATGAGGAAAACAGATTATTTCTTTGGTATAGTAGTCGGATATAATGGACAAATAGCAGAAGATGTACTCGTCTTCACTAATCCATATAGGAATGTAAGTAATATCTGTAACCCATACCTGATTCTTACGTGTGGGGATGAGTTCTTTTATGAGATTAGGATATGTAGGGAGACCATGACTTGAATCCGTTGTACGAGGCTTACGCCTTGGTTTTCTGACATTCAGATTGTTTTCGGCAATAATCATCTCCATCTTATCCCTGCCAACCATATACTCATAATCACGGCCAAAACGCCCTAGATACATCGCATGTAGCTTTTCGCCGCCGATACCTGGGTCGTGCTCGCGCATCTCGCGAATGAACTGCAAAACCATCTCTTCCGTAAGGAGTTGTTTACTTAACGTGTCTCTATGCTGATAATAAGCCTGCCAACTCTTGCCAAACAGCCGACAGAGAAGGCCCATGGTCTGACCCTTTACCTTCTCTGCGGCAAGCTCTTTTACTGTTTGGCACCAGATTTTTTTCTTATTGGGATATTGAAGGTTTTTTCGGCAATGTCTATCATCACATCCTTAGCATGATTAGACCATTCTGCCATCTTCAATGCTTCCTGGAGCTTTTTGTTTTCCTCTCTGAGGCGGACCAACTCCTGGTCTGGGGTTTCTACAGGATTTACTTTCTTTTGTGGCATAATATTGGAATCTTGATTTACTTCTTTTGAAATTCTCGTCGTCTTTATAGACGATTTTGAGTCGGAAAAGTTACTAATCCAGCGATATATTAACTGACGAGGTACGCCGATAGACTTGCTTAGTGGAAGAACTGCAAAGCCTTCTATTAAGACCTTGTAAACTACCTTTCGCTTGAACTCATCGTTGTAGCGAGAACGACGACTGCCTTTAAGCTTGAAAGTTCTTGCCAAAGACTCCAAATCTTGGTCAACAATGTTGCTTTCTATATTCATTTTAAACGTTGTTTTTTATTCAACGTTTTTCAGGGTAAGACAGTGAGTTTATCACAAAATTCCGAGGTTTTTCGAGTGGGTTTATCACAAAATTCCGGATAATAAGTCTGGTAAATGCCTTGGGGCGCTTAGTCGGATACTACTTGTGTCGTGTATCCTTTGCCGTGGCAGCTCTGGCAGGTTCCTGTGCCACTGCATGTGCTGCAACGCATCACCACCTTTTCCTTGTGGAAGTTGTGTGAGTCTCCCATGTCGCCTGTGCCGCCGCAGATGGCGCATCGGCGTGTTCCCTTGCACGCATAGCATGCGACTTTCACGATTCTTGCCGACGGCTTCTTCGTGCCGCGTGGAGGTGCAACATATGTGCTTTTGCCGGAAGAATAACTTCCGCCACTGTTTCCCTTTGTGAATTTGGAGTACAGACGGTCGTATTCAGCCTTGCTTATTCGGCTGAATGAAGCTGAGTAGTTGTATGCTCCCTTGATGGTTATGTGTGAAAAGTCCGGCGATACGAGCATGGATTCCAACCAGCTATGCAAGTAGTTGCGAATACGTTCGTAGTACACTGTGTAGTTGGCACCGATGCGTGGCATGTCTTTGAATTGTCCATAGTCAGCCTTGCCGTTTTTCATGCCGAAATCCTTCAGTTTTATTCCTCCGCGCCACGCATTGTTCTTGTATATAGCGCAGCGGTCGCCTTTGTCGTAATAGAATTGCAGGTTGAAAATGATGCTTTTGTCTGCGGTGGCATAATATCGCGTTTCGCCGTCAGGAAAACGGTTCTGTGCAGTGCAGTTAATGGTTGCCAGTATAAGGAGAATAACTGCAGAAAGAAGTTTGTTTTGTATTGTTTTCATATTCTGATATGTTGTTGGTGTTCAGTATGATTGTACGGCAAGCGACAATGAGGACCTCATTATTTCTGCGCCAAATTGCGGCCTGCATCGATCCTCAGGAAGATGAACAACAGGATGGTGAATCCCCACAACGACGAGCCGCCATAACTGAAGAACGGCAGCGGGATGCCGATTACAGGCGTGAGACCAAGCACCATGCCCACGTTGATGAACACATGGAAGAGGAACACGCTAAGCACACAATAGCCGTAAATGCGCCCGAAGGCAAACGGTTGTCGCTCAGCAAGATGTATGAGCCTAAGGATGAGGGCAAGAAACAAAAGGAGCACGCTGGCAGAACCCAGGAAACCCTCCTCCTCACCAACAGTACAGAAAATGAAGTCGGTGTCTTGCTCAGGCACAAACTTCAGTTTGGTCTGCGTGCCGTTAAGAAAACCTTTGCCTTTAAGACCACCCGAACCGATGGCAATCTCGCTCTGATGAACATTATAGCCCGCTCCTGCAAGGTCCTCGTCAAGGCCAAGCAACACGTTTATGCGCACACGCTGGTGAGGCTCCATAACGTTGTTGAGCACATAGTCGGCAGAATAGAAGAACACCAACGAGCCTACGGTGAACGCCATGATGAAGAAATAGCTCTTCAGGCGGGTGCCAAGGGCTTGTATGAGCAGATAAAGGGCGAGCAACACACACACCACAAGCTGCACGATGGCCACGTCGAAGGGTATGACATAGACCGAGAAGAGGAACGCCAAGAGGGTTATTCCGAGCGAGTAAGAGAGTATGAGGATTGTCTGCTTTCGGTTTTGACAATAGACATAAACCATGCCCGCCGTGAACACCTGAACAAGGAGCAGCACGGAGAACTCGCCTACCGATGTGGGCGTGTCACACATAAAAATCTGTTCATATTTCACACCGACAACAAAATAGACAACCATGGCCACACCCGTGAAGAGCACACTGCCAGGCATGCCCTCACGATAGAGCATTAACGAGAACGCCAGATAGACAAGGGCCGAACCCGTCTCGCGTTGGCCAACAATGCAGATCATGGGCAGCAAGATTATGCCGCAGGCAGCAGCAAAATGTTTCCAGTTGTGTATGTTGTAGCCGTAGGTGCTCATGAGCTTTGCCAGAGCCAGAGCCGTGGCAAACTTTCCAAACTCGGCGGGCTGCAGACGCAGCGGTCCGATGACCAGCCACGAGTGGGAGCCTTTAATGTCGTGCGGATTGAAGATGGTGGCAAAGAGCAAGAGCAGCAAGATGCCAAATATGAAATAGGAGAAGGTGTCGAGAAACTTGGTGTCGAGCATCATTATGACAAAGCCCAGACACAGCGACGTACCTATCCACACGATCTGCATGCCGGAGCGTGTTCCCATACTGAAGATGTCGTTGTCGCCGAACGAATAGCTCGCTCCGCACACGCTTAACCATCCAAAGACGAGCAAGGCCATGTAGATGACAATCGTCACCCAGTCGATAGAACGGAGCACTCCTTGGTTTCTTTCAGTTCTTTGTATCATTGCTTCTTGTTCTTTTCTTAAAATAAAAAAATCGCTTGTTTATGATTGCTCAACATTGTGAAGCGTTGTGCAGCAGCATCACGAACTGTTGGAGACATCATGAGCTGTCGGCAGC
>JAXJBE010000174.1:0-4317 GCA_036303125.1 Bacteroidaceae bacterium | reverse complement strand
GTCGAAGCTGGAGCGTGAGAAGAACATAGTGAACATGTACAACGAGGGGCACAGCATTGATGACATCTTCGCCATCAGTGGTTTCACAAGCCGAAGTTCCGTGTTCCGCATACTCAACAAGCATGGTGTGACGTTGAATCGTGGGCCGCATAGTGGACCATTGAAGAAAAGGAATAAAAGAGAGGAATAAGAATATGCGTATAATAGGAAATCTTTTGTGGTGGCTCTTCGGTGGACTGGAAGCGGCCATCGGTTATTTTACGGGAAGCCTGGCAATGGCCATCACCATCATCGGCATCCCTGTGGCACTGCAGACATTCAAGATTGGGTTGCTGTGCCTGTGGCCCTTCGGAGCAGAGGTGAAGGACACAAAGAGTCCCACCGGCTGCATCCGCATACCGCTGAACATCCTATGGATTGTCTTTGGCGGTCTGTGGGCATGGCTAATGCACGTCTTCTTCGGTGTGCTGCTGTTCATCACCATCATAGGCATTCCCTTTGCCAAACAGCATTTCAAGATGGCAGGGCTGTCGCTCGCGCCATTCGGAAAGGACGTAGAACTACATATATAAAGGACAATGGAAACATTCAATGACGTTATATCAGGCGACCAACTGGTCTTGGTCGATTTCTTCGCCACGTGGTGCCAGCCATGCAAGATGATGCACCCCATCTTGGAGCAGGTGAAGGAAGTGTTGGGTGACAGAATCCGCATCATCAAGGTGGATGTGGACAAATATGGTGTGACTGCAAGCCAGTATGGCATACAGTCAGTGCCCACACTCATGCTGTTCCGATGCGGCGAGGTGCTGTGGAGGACGAGCGGTGTGATGCAGAAATCAGAGTTGTTGGCAACGATTGACCCGTTTTTAAGATAACCGCTATGGAATATAAGAACAAGGTAGCAGTAGTGACAGGCGGTGCGCACGGCATCGGCAAATGTATCGCAGAGGAGTTCCAAAAGAGAGGGGCTTCTGTTGCGGTCATTGATGTGCGTGAGGGCGACCATTTCGTTGGGGACATCTCCAATAAGGAGGTGCTGGAAGCCTTTGCAGATGAAGTAATCGGGAAGTATGGCAAGGTGGATTTCATCGTCAACAATGCCATGCCTCTGATGAAGGGGTTGGATGAATGTACTTGGGAAGAATTTCAGTATGCCTTGGCAGTCGGGGTTACTGCACCTTTCTATCTTGTAAAGCTGCTTGCTCCGTATCTTGCCGAAGGAGCATCGATAGTAAACATCTCGTCCTCGCGCGACCGCATGAGTCAGCCGCAGACAGAGAGCTACACGGCAGCCAAGGGAGGCATTGCCGCCCTCACTCATGCCCTTGCCGTCACACTGCGGGGCAAGGCAAGGGTCAACTCTATCTCTCCGGGATGGATTGACACTGAATACAAGGAATACGAGGGTGCAGATGCTAGGCAACAGCCGGCAGGACGTGTGGGCAACCCGATGGACATCGCCAATATGGTGCTGTTCCTTTGCTCAGGCAATGCAGGATTCATTACAGGCGAGAATATCTGCATCGACGGTGGCATGACCCGGCAGATGATTTACCATGGTGACCACGGTTGGACGTTGAAGGAATAATCACCAAGACAAGGTTATGGCAGAGCGTACAGACATCTATGAAAACTGGAATCCGTGGCACGGATGCACCAAGGTCAGTCCTGGGTGCAAGTACTGCTATGTTTATCGGCAGGACGAAATGTACGGCAGTGAGGTGTCGAGTAGCGAATGCCGTAAGACAGGTAGTTTTTATCTTCCCATTAAGCGCAAGCGTGACAAGTCGTGGAAGATTGAGAGCGGCAAGGTGGTGTTCACATGTTTCACTTCCGACTTTCTGCTCTCTGATGCCGACGAGTGGCGTGAGGAGTGCTGGCTGATGATGAAGCGGAGGAGCGACCTCTGGTTTTATTTCTTCACCAAGCGCATTGACCGTTTCATGGAGTGCCTGCCCGATGATTGGGGAGATGGCTATGACAATGTGTTAGTTGGCTGCACGATAGAGAATCAGGAGATGGCAGATTACCGTCTGCCTATCTTCAAGTCGCTGCCCATCAAGCACAAGAGCATCATCGTTGCGCCGTTGATTGGAGCTGTTGACCTATCTGCCTATCTTGACGGAAGCATCGAGGAAGTGAGCGTGGGAGGCGAATCGGGGCAAAATGCACGGCCATGCGACTATGCGTGGATTCTCTCCATTCGGGAGCAGTGTGTCAAGGCGGATGTTCCATTCCATTTCCATCAGACGGGAGCACGGCTCATCAAGGACGGGAAGACATTCCATATACCGCGCTACTATCAGCACAGTCAGGCTCGCAAAGCAAACATCAATTACCGCATAGGCGAGTTTGATGTGCCGGAGACGGCAAGTAATATGCAATAATAAAAATCAAAATATACGAAGACAATGAAGAAGATACTGTTTATCATCGGTTCCTTGCGCAAGGAATCGTTCAACAAGAAGCTCGCTGAAGAGGTGGAGCAGATGCTCACGGGGCGTGCGACGGTGGAATATCTCGACTATTCGGATGTGCCACTGATGAATCAGGACATCGAGTTTCCTGCGCCCGAAGCAGTCAAGAGGGTGAGGGGAAAAGTGGCAGAGGCAGATGCGCTTTGGATATTCTCGCCTGAATACAATTACAGTTACCCCGGTCATTTGAAGAATCTCATCGACTGGCTGTCACGTCCGCTTGTGGCTGGCGACCGTCAGACTCCGCTTGCCATCAACGGCAAGAAAGTGGCCCTGAGTGGTGCGGGAGGTGCGGCTGCAACAGCCAAGTGCCGTGAGAAGCTGACTGAACTGCTCACGCTGCCGTTTATCCATGCAGACGTGATGACGGAACCTCAGACGGGCATCCAACTGAACATGGAGGCATGGACGGAAGGGCGCATGATGCTGACCGACGCACAGAAGGAGAATCTGAGATTGCAGGTGGATGCTTTCCTTGAATATATCGGATAAAGGATAATACAGGAAGCGGAAAGGGCATTGAGATGATGAAAATAATTCTTGGTTATCTACTTGCCGTCAACATAGCCACTCTTGTACGGCATTGACAAGTACAAGGCAAAGAAAGGAAGATGACGCATATCAGAGGCTACACTTCTGCTGATGGCAGTCATTGGCGGCAGTATCGGAGCATGGGCAGGTATGCGGCTTTGGCATCACAAAACAATGCACAAGAAGTTCAAGTATGGCATACCCGCAATAATCATCATGCAGGTCGCTTTAATGGTTTATCTGCATACAAATAAAATTGTTTGAACAATGAATAAAAGAGAATACGCACAAGCCAATAAGGAATGGCTTACCGCAAAAGCACAGGAAGAGGGAGTAAAACCGCTCCCCAAAGGTATATATTATAAGGTGTTGGCAGAGGGCAAGGCTGACGGAAAGCATCCTACGCCCCGAAGCATCGTCACTGCACATTACTCAGGACGTACCATCGACGGCAAGCAGTTTGACAGCAGCCGTGGAGGTGCACCTTTGGCAATCCGTCTATGCGACCTCATTGAAGGATGGATCATCGCTATGCAGCAGATGTGTGTGGGAGACAAATGGGAGGTCTATATCCCTGCCGAAATGGGTTATGGTAAGTTCTCTCAGCCAGGCATTCCCGGAGGTTCCTCACTCATTTTCGAGATAGAACTTCTTAGAATTGCATAAGTAGAGACAACTTTCTGATTTGGATTATTATGACCGCACCGAATGTTGATTCATCGACACGAGAAGAACGATTGGATTATGTTCTGAATGAATGGAGATGTCTGCACAACTGCGAGTTGTGCGGAAAATGTCACGTTCTGAAAGGCAGAAGCGAAGAGCAACTCTATGCTGACTATATTGACGGCAAGCGGTCTTATATGGATATAACACTGGAAATAAGAAACAACAGATAGAATATACAAATTATGAAATCATTTGGACAAAAATCGTGGATGCTTCCACAGCCAGTGCTGATTATCGGCACATACGACAAGAACGGCAAGCCCAATGCTATGAACGCAGCTTGGGGCGGTCAATGGGACGCTAAGGAGATAATGATTGCCATGGGCGCACATGCCACTACGGAGAACCTGAACAACTGCCCCGACTTCACCGTGGCATTTGCTACAAAGCAGACCATGGTGGCAGCAGATTTCGTAGGCATCGTATCTGCCAAGAACGATGCGGATAAAATGGCTAAGACAGGCTGGAAATACGAGAAGTCGGAGAATGTCAACGCTCCCGTCTTTACAGACTTTCCCATGACCTTGGAGTGCCGCATCAAGGAGAAAATCGACGAGTCGGAAGAAGGCTACTACAT
>JAXJBE010000173.1:0-1620 GCA_036303125.1 Bacteroidaceae bacterium | reverse complement strand
TCTCTATACTGTGCCTTCTGCGTCACTGCATCCACACGAGCCTCTATGCCGAGACTGCGTGCCACATCGACGAAGAATATCTTGCGAGAGCGATAATCTGTCAGTCTGCTCTCCCATACTCCCACTGGTGTCTGGGCTATCATCAGCGCCTTGCTGTCAGGATTGAGACGGATATTCTGCTTCACCCAAGTCACCAGCTTAGCAGGATCACGACGGAAGGTATCTGCCTCACTTTGACTGAATGCTTTCTCGAAATAACGCTTGAAAGGATGGATAATCATCTCATTCTCTACACGTGGGCACAACTGACTACTGTCTGCCAGGAAACTGTCTTCCAGTATCTCCATCGGCATATCGCGTAAGTCCTTGTCGCTTAGGCTGGAAAGCAAACTGACAGCACGCATCAGGTTGTCTTTATGATTGACGAGAAACTGAATGATGACCTCATGATTGCCCTGCGCCTTCACTATCAGTTGGGCGATACTCTCTGTCAAGGCATCCATGTAGCCGTCAAGACCATTGTCCCTGACCACCTGCCTGGCTCTCTCCATGTCATAGAATGTGGCGAGATAAGCGTGACGGATAGAGTCTTCCTTAGCGAAGCGAGCATTATTCTCCTCTCGCTGTCGCTTGGAGACGAAAGGCAGATTAGGTTTTTCCGGTGGAGGCACTATATCGAAGGAGTCGCGATAGACCACAGCATTACCCTGAGCCACGGAAGCCTTATGGTCAAGACGGATAGTCACGTCGCTGTCTTTGCCAAATGATACCTTCTTGAATCCATACATACCATCATAAGAAGCCCATGCCATCATATCGCCTTTGCCAGCTGTGAGGAATGTCTTACCTGTGGCATCAGTGTATTTTGTCACTACAGAGCAGAATTCAGCATAATTATAAATCTTGAAATCCACTTTCGCCCCTTTCACTGGTTTGTCGTCAGGATCCACGATAGCGAAGTCGATGCGGGCAGTCTCTCCGTAGTTGCCTATGAGATTTATCTCAGTGTAATTGGAAGTTCTCAGCAGTACTTCCTCTGGACCACGATAATCACCGAATGCCTTGGTGTGCATCAGTAGTGCTCGTGAGGCAGGAGCATTAAACCATCCAAGATTGAGTACAGGCTCTGGCTCGCAAGCGCCAAGGAAATACCAAGTGCCGTCAGCCCATGCCTCCACCCACGCGTGATTATCATCTGTGTGTGCCCAACGAGGGGTATAGACCTGTCGGGCAGGTATGCCAACCGAGCGGAGCGCAGCCACCATAAATGTGCTCTGTTCGCCACATCTGCCGAAAGCGGACTTCACCGTAGCGAGAGGTGCAGAAGTCCTTGCGTCGGAAGGACGGTAAGTCACTTTCTCATGACACCAATGGTTTACCTCCAGTATAGCGTCTTTCATGGAGAGCCCCTTGATTCTCTCTTTCAGTTCGTTGTAGAATACAGTGCGAGAATTGTCGAGATTCTCATTATTTACACGTATAGGCAAAACGAAATGTCGGAACAGCAGTTCTGGAACATTCTTTCCCCATGCCATCTCCTTCTGTGCCTTCATGCTCATTCTGACATTATCGAGGAAGAACTGCGGTTGGTAGTCGGTAACGTCAGCCAGAGGCATATAT
>JAXJBE010000172.1:0-2084 GCA_036303125.1 Bacteroidaceae bacterium | reverse complement strand
TTCGGGTGTGTGCGTATTAGGCATGTTGCGCAGGAAATTGTAGAATGGTTCATGGATGGCTATGGAGAGTCCTCGTTGTTGAGCCATTCTGATGAACTTTTGTGCCGCTATGCTCTTATGTTCTTGATATGCGTTGCCAAACAAGGCAAACTTGAGGCTTTTAGTCATATTTAATAATAATTATTTGTCTTGTGCGTGAAAAAAACGTACTTTTGCATGTGATTGTAGATGCAAAGATACATAATATAATTGACATTGACGGATTGTTGTCGTCAATTTGTTGTGTAGCAATGGCAAAAGATAATTGTTAATTAAATAATAGAATAAAAAACTTAAATCAGTATGGAAGAACTCAGCATTCTTGAGCTCGCGTCAAAGGGTGGATGGATAATGATTGTGCTTGCACTCATGTCTGTTGTGGCAGTGTATATTTTTGTAGAGCGTTTTCTTGCAATCCGCAATGCGGGCAAGGATGACAAGTTGTTTATGGATCGCATTCGAGACTACATCAAGAATAATGATGTCAAGTCGGCTGTCAATTTCTGCAGGGTGACGAATACAGCTGCCGCGCGCATTATAGAGAGAGGCATAAGCCGTATGGGCAAGCCTGCGCCAGAGATACAGGCCGCCATTGAGAATACTGGTGATTTGGAGATTGCTATCATGGAACGTCGCCTGCCTGTTCTGGCCACTATAGCTGGCGGGGCTCCTATGATTGGATTCCTCGGCACGGTGATTGGTATGGTGGAGGCCTTCTGGCAGATGAGCAATGCTGGCGGCAACATTGATATCAGCCTGCTGTCAAGTGGTATTTATCAGGCGATGATTACCACAGTGGGAGGCCTTGTAGTTGGTATCATCTCACTCTTCGCCTACAACTATCTTGTAGCCAAGGTTGACAGTGTCGTCAATGAGATAGAAGCCAAGTCGCTCACATTTATGGATATCATAAGTGAAGAGGAATAGTCGATAAGTAGGTGTTCGGAATTAGCTTCGAATGCCTGCTTGTGTTGTGGTGGAGTCTATTGTCTACCACTGGATGAAGACTTATTTATTAAAAACATTGATATTATTATACTCCAGATATGTTTAAGAGACGTATAAAGGTGTCACCGACGTTCAACATGGCCTCGATGACGGACATCATATTCTTGCTGCTTATCTTCTTTATGATAACCAGCACAATGGTGTCGCCCAATGCCATCAAGGTGCTCCTGCCTCAAGGGAAGAAACAGACAACGGTCAAGGCGACGGCCAGAGTTGTTATTGATAAGGAACTGAATATTTATGCTGCTGCCGGCAGTGAGGATGAAGTGCCTGTAGCATTGGAGGAACTGCCCTCTGTGTTGAGAGCGCAGGTTAATGACTCTACAGAACTGTTTGTGTCGCTCTATGCTGACGAGGCAGTGCCATATAGGAATATTGTAGAAATACTGAACATAGCCAATGACAATCACTTCAAGATGGTCTTGGCTACCCGTCCACCGTCAAGCAATGAAAGATAAAAAAGATAAAATAACGGCTGGTGTAGTGACTTTTGTGCTTCATGTCCTTCTCGTTGTCCTGTTGACTTTTCTCACGCTAAGTGTTGCAGAGATTGACAAGGAAAAAGAGGATGGTGTGCCTGTGCTTCTTGGCATGGTAGAGGACGCTGGTGGCATGGACACAGGAGGCCTGCCTGCTGAAACAGGTAAGGTTGATGAGACGGACGAGGTCGAGGAACCTGAGGCGGAATCTGACCCGGTGCCTGTAGCCCCTGCTCCCAAGCCTGTCCCAAAATCAGAGCCTGCTCCTAAGCCTGCTTCTAAGCCGACAGTAAAATCCGAAGCTAAACCTCTTATCACGCAGGATGGAGAACGTTCCATAGCTGCGGAAGAGGCAGTTCGCAAGAAAGCAGCAGAGGAGGCAGCCCGCAAGAAAGCTGCGGAAGAGGCAGTTCGCAAGAAAGCAGCAGAGGAGGCAGCCCGCAAGAAAGCTGCGGAAGAGGCTGCTCGCAAGAAAGCAGCAGAGGAGGCAGCCCGCAAGAAAGCTGCGGAAGAGGCTGCTCGCAAAAAAGCAGCAGAGGAGGCAGCTCGCAAGAAAGC
>JAXJBE010000171.1:0-4111 GCA_036303125.1 Bacteroidaceae bacterium | reverse complement strand
GTCATTAAGTCCTCCGGTTACAGGATTGGCCCATTTGAGGTGGAGAGTGCGCTGATGACACACCCGGCTGTTGTCGAATGTGCCATCACGGGAGTGCCTGATGACATACGAGGCATGATAGTCAAGGCGACTATCGTGTTGGGCAAGGAGTGGAAAGACAGGGCTGGCGAAGAACTGGCTGCTGAACTCCAGAACCATGTCAAGAGAACTACTGCTCCATATAAGTATCCGCGCATTGTGGAGTTTGTCGACGAACTGCCCAAGACTCACTCTGGCAAGATACGTCGTGTGGAGATTAGAGAGAATGATGCAAAGAAGCTGGGGTGAAGCTTATGGCCACTATAGCTTTTATAGTCTCTATAGCTTAAAAAACTCATTATGACAATGACTGAACAGGAGTGGATTGCACGAGGCAAGGATGCCTATGCACGTATGGATTGGAAGGAGTGTCTTGACTCGTATGCTGAGGCCATAAAGCTTAATCCGGAGTCTGAGGCTGTCGAGTTGAGGAGGATGGTGATGACGGTTGTCGAATTCTACAGCAAGGACAGGTTCAATCCGTAGCGTGGAGGTGAGGGGCATTCTGTTTAAACAGGATTATTTATACATATAATATAATAGAAAGGAATCACACATGGCAAAAATGAGAGGAGCTATCGTCGTAGACATTGAGCGTTGCAAGGGTTGCAATCTCTGTGCCGTGGCATGTCCGCTGAACCTTGTCACGCTGAGCGCAACAGTTAACCACAAAGGGTATAACTATGCGCAGCAAAGCGACTGGGAGAAATGTATAGGATGCGCCACTTGCGCTATCGTATGTCCAGACGGATGTATAACAGTTTATAGAAAAAAAACGGAAGAATAGCATGGACAATAAGAATATTGTATTGCTCAAGGGCAATGAAGCTATAGCGAAAGCAGCGGTACGATATGGGTATGACGGTTTCTTCGGCTACCCTATTACGCCGCAGAGCGAGGTCCTGGAGACTCTCGCTATTGACAAGCCTTGGGAGACTACCGGCATGGTGGTTCTTCAGGCTGAGAGTGAACTTGCGTCAATCAATATGCTCTATGGAGCGGGTTGCACTGGCAAGCTGGCCTTCACCTCCAGTTCTTCTCCTGGCATCGCTTTGATGCAGGAGGGACTGAGCTACATGGCAGGCAACGAGTTGCCTGGAGTCATTGTCAGCGTAGGCCGTGGCGGCCCTGGTCTTGGCACTATCCAACCTGGTCAGGCTGACTATAACCAGGCTGTCTATGGTGGAGGCAATGGTGACTATAACCTCATAGTCCTTGCTCCTAACAGTGTGCAGGAAATGTGCGATTTTATGGGCAAGGCAAAGGATTTGACCTTCAAGTGGCGCACGCCTGTTGTCATTCTTTCAGACGGAGTCATAGGACAGATGATGGAGAAGGTGGAGCTGCCGCCATTTACACCACGCCGCACAGATGAGGAGATTGCAGCTCAGTGTCCGTGGGCTACTAACGGAATCGGACTAAAGAAGCGTAAATATAATATAATGTCCACACTTGAGTTCGATCCAGTCGTGATGGAAGAACGCAATAGGGCTATGTCAGAGAAGTATCGCAGGATAGAGGCTGAGGAGGTGGACTACGAACTCTATAACGTTGACGAGACTACTGAGTATCTCATTGTGGCCTATGGCATCTCATCGCGTGTCAGCATGAAGACCATCAATCTCCTTCGAGAGGGAGGCATCAAAGTCGGCATGTTACGTCCCAAGACGCTTTGGCCATTCCCAAACAAGATTATCAGCAAGCTGTCTGAACAGGTCAAGGCTATCCTTTGTGTTGAGCAGAGCGAGGGCCAGATGGTTAAGGACGTGCGACTCGCTGCCGAGGGTCAGGTGCCTGTCTATCATTCAGGACGTTCCGGAGGCATGATATCTTCGCCTAAGGATGTCTTTGATGACTTCCAGAAGATGGCGCGAGAGAATCTCAGCAAGAATTGGCCTAAGGGATATTGGATGAAGTAATTTTTAAGCAACAGAATTATGACAAAGGAAGAACTCATTATACCGGAGAATAAGGTCTACGGC
Source organism: Bacteroidaceae bacterium (assembly GCA_036303125.1). GTDB lineage: Bacteria > Bacteroidota > Bacteroidia > Bacteroidales > Bacteroidaceae > Minthosoma. Next base: position 2,051 of record JAXJBE010000171.1, on the reverse strand, counting down.
AGACCGACGCTGATGAACGACACTCCGATGCATTACTGCCCGGGATGCAGTCACAGCGTGGTGCACAAGCTTGTGGCGGAAATCATTGAAGAGATGGGCATGGAGGAGGACACTATAGCTATATGTCCTGTAGGTTGCGCTGTCTTCGCCTATCGTTATATCGACATTGACTGGATAGAGGCCAGCCATGGACGCGCTCCAGCCTGCGCCTCTGCTGTCAAGCGGCTATGGCCTAAGAAACTCGTATTCACCTATCAGGGCGATGGCGACCTCGCATGCATCGGCACGGCTGAGAGCATCCATGCTATGAACCGTGGCGAGAACATTGCCATCATTTTTATCAACAATGCCATCTATGGCATGACGGGTGGACAGATGGCTCCAACCACTCTTATGGGCATGAAGACATCTACCTGCCCTTATGGCCGTCAAGCGGATCTCCACGGATATCCGCTTCACATCACTGACCTCGCTGTCAACCTTGAAGGTACATGTTACGTCACACGGCAGGCTGTGAACACTGTGGCGAATATCCGCAAGACGAAGAAAGCCATCAGGCAGGCATTCGAGAACTCCATGAAGGGCAAAGGATGTTCCATCGTTGAGGTGGTGTCAACATGTGCCTCAGGATGGAAGAAGTCACCAGAAGAGGCTAATCAGTGGATGGTAGACAACATGTTCCCGTATTATCCTCTGGGTGACTTGAAGAATACAGTAACCGATTAAACGAGCCAATCATGACAGAAGAAATAATCATATCAGGATTTGGAGGACAAGGTGTTCTCTCTATGGGTAAAATCCTCGCCTATGCAGGCATCATGGAGGGCAAACAGGTGAGCTGGATGCCAGCTTACGGCCCAGAGCAGCGTGGCGGTACAGCTAATGTGACTGTCATCATCAGTGATGAGGTGGTCAGTTCGCCTATTGTCAGTAACTATGACACGGCCATCGTGCTCAACCAACCATCGCTGGAGAAATTTGAGTGGCAGGTGAAGCCGGGTGGCACAATCATCTACGACGGACACTCAATCATTCAGCCGCCCAAACGTGATGACATTGATGTCTATCGCATTGATGCAATGGAGGAGGCTGCCCGTTCTGGCAACTCCAAGGTCTTCAACATGCTTGTTCTTGGTGGGCTGCTCAAGGTGCGCCCGATTGCGACAGTGGAGGATGTCGTCAAGGGACTGCATAAGGCTCTGCCCGAGCGTCACCACAAGCTTATACCGATGAATGAAGCTGCCATACGTCGTGGCATGGAGATTATTCGGAAAATGTAAGCCTTGACACAACAATGATTTATGGTAATTGCTGAGTCATTGGTGAAAATTGTTGTTAGCTTTCTTTTTGAACAGCAATTTTCACCAATGACTCAGCCATTTTTATCGGTCAAAAACAAGTACATGACGGCGGTATGTCTGTAATGAGAAGGTCTGATGTTTGGGATGAATGAGGTGATGGCTGTGGAGAACTTGTCTTCGGTTAATTGATGACAATGACTTTGTCTGTATTGTTGCTTTTATTTTTGTCAAACACGAATTTATCCTCGCTTCTCTTTGCCAATTCGTATAACATCCGTATATTTGCAAAATAATAGCAAGAAGAACGAAATCTTCGATAATAAAATCATATCGATATGACGAACAAGACACTCAAGCGGCTGCCTGTGGGCATCCAGACATACGAGAAGATTGTGGAACAGGACTGTCTGTATGTAGACAAGACTGAGTACATCTGCAAGATGATAAAACTCAGTAATTATATCTTTCTGAGCCGTCCGAGGCGGTTCGGCAAGTCTCTGCTCGTGTCCACCCTCCAAGCCTACTTTGAGGGCAGGAGGGAACTGTTCAAGGGACTCTATATCGACAGCGTGGAGAAGGAGTGGGCGGTCTATCCCGTGCTGAGGTTCAGCATGGCCACGGCCAAGCATGACAGCGTGGAAGGTCTCAAGCAAGAGCTCGGCGGTAAATTGTCGGCGTATGAGCAGATATACGGAAAGGGACTGCCTGATGAGGTGAATCCCAACCAGCGCCTTCAAGGACTGATAGAGC
>JAXJBE010000170.1:0-1826 GCA_036303125.1 Bacteroidaceae bacterium | reverse complement strand
TAAGAACGGTAATGCACTTTCCTGGGCAAGCGCAGGCGGACTTGGTTTCCGTGGCTCCAGAAAGAGCACTCCATTCGCAGCACAGATGGCAGCAGAGGTTGCTGCAAAGGCTGCTATGGAGCATGGCTTGAAGCAGGTTGATGTTTACGTTAAGGGTCCTGGTGCTGGCCGTGAGGCAGCTATCCGTTCCCTGCAGGCTACCGGCCTTGAGGTTAGCATGATTAAGGATGTTACCCCAATTCCACATAATGGATGCCGTCCGCCAAAGCGTAGAAGAGTTTAATGGGAGGTGCAGAATAAATGGCAATTGATAGAGTACCAGCACTGAAGAGATGCCGTTCTCTCGGTATTGAGCCAGGCGTTGTAGGCCTCGGCAAGAGTTCCAAGCGTCAGCCTCGCCGCACCCGTGGTAAGGTTAGCGAGTATGGCATGCAGTTGAAGGAAAAGCAGAAGGCAAAGTTCATCTATGGTGTACTTGAGAAGCAGTTCCGCGCTTACTATGCAAAAGCAAAGAAGATGCCAGGTATCGCCGGTGATAACTTGATTAGCCTTTTGGAGAGAAGACTGGACAATGTAGTATTCCGTCTGGGCCTTGCTTCCACCCGTAAGCAGGCACGTCAGGTTGTTCGTCATGGTCATATTACTGTAAATGGCAAGCGTTGTGACATTCCATCTGCACTTGTTAATGAAAATGATGTTGTTGCAGTAGCTGAGAAGAGCCGTTCCAACGAGTTCTTCAAGGCACAGGCTGAGTCCAACAATGCACTCAGCACTCCTGCCTGGATTACTGTTGGCGCTGATAACTTCAGCGGCACTGTAAATCGTTTCCCTGCCAGCGAGGATTTCGATATCCCTGTTGACAGCCAGGCAATCGTTGAGTTGTACTCCAAATAATAATTTCTGTGTATTTTTTGCATTTGTTATCGGATATGTACAGAGATGCATTGAATTATTGAGGAGGGCAATTCCACATGATCGAAATCGCAACACCAAAGATTGAGATACAGGAAAGTAATGAGGATCTTTGCTATGGTAAGTTTGTCTGCGAGCCTATGACCCGCGGCTATGGTATTACCATTGGAAACAGCATGCGCCGCATACTGTTGTCCTCTATTCAAGGTGCAGCTATTACCTCTGTCAAGATTGACGGAGTGCTGCATGAGTTCTCCACAGTTCCTGGAGTTCGGGATGATGTAACTAACATCATCCTGCACTTGAAAGAGCTTTGCCTCAAAATGCACTGCGATGAATCTAAGGTCATCCGGATTGACGTGCAGGGTGAGAAAGAGGTAACAGCAGCAGATATTATTCATGATGCTGATATCGAGATTCTCAATCCTGACTTGCATATTGCAACCGTCAATGAGGCAGGTTCCTTGAAGATAGATATGATTGTTGAGCATGGTCTGGGCTATGTTACAGCAGAGAAAAAGAAGAGTCCTGATGATGCCATCGGTACTATTCTTGTAGATTCTATCTTCTCACCGATTCGTCGAGTAAATTACAAGGTTGAAGACATTCGTGTTGGTGATGCCACTGATTACGATAAGCTGACTTTGGAGGTTTGGACCGATGGTTCCGTTCAGCCAGAAGAAGCTGTCAGCAAGGCAGCAGCCATTCTGATTGGCCGTCTGAAGCTTTTCCAGAATCTGACCGTTGCTCCAGAGGTGGAGTTTGTGCCAGAGGAAGAGGTAGAGGCAAGCACTGAAACTGTTGTCAGCAATCCAGAGTTGGATTCCATTCTGGCAACCAGAGTGGAGGATATGGATTTGACTGTCCGTTCCTTTAATTGCTTGATGCGGGCAGATATAAAGACTGTTGGTGAC
>JAXJBE010000169.1:0-2245 GCA_036303125.1 Bacteroidaceae bacterium | reverse complement strand
TTGCAGGCTTCACTTTCACTCTGTCCAAGTACACAAAGGCAGAAGTAAAGGTATCCGGTCCAAATCAATATGCCATCTATGTCAATGGCAAAGCACACAGAGGAAAGACTGCTTTCCAGTGTGGCAGCTATGATGTAGTGATAAAATACGTCACCGACACTGCTGACATCAAGATTTCCGTCAATGCAGAAGACGAGAAGGCAATAGCCATTACCGACATCAGCGGTGAGCAGACACCACGTCGTCCATTCTCTTTGGATGACAATATGCAGATGAAGCAGTACAACAGCGTAAAGGTTTCACCAAGTGGAAAGTACGCTATCGTAGGCAGTTCATGGTATGATGCCGAAGGCGCATCAAAGTATAAGTCAGTCCTTATCGAGTCAGCCACTGGCAAAGAGCTCCGTCCTTTATACTACAACCCTGTATGGATGAGCAAGTCTGACCGCTTCTATTACACCAAGCAGGAGTCTGGCAAGACCCAACTCATCGTGGTGGACCCAGCCACTTTCAATGAGGAAGTACTCTACAACGACCTCCCAAGCGCCAGCTTCACTATGTCTCCTACCGAGGATTACATCATTATCTCAAAGGTAGTGAAAGGTCCTAACAAGGAAAACGGCGTATATGAAATCATCAACCCAGAGGACCGTCAGCCAGGATGGCGCGACCGCACCAGCCTTTCCAAGATGGATCTCGCTACAGGTCTCGTGCAGCCACTCACATATAATGACAATAATGTATGGCTGATGGACATCTCCAAGGATGGACAATACATCATATTCGGAATGCAGACCCAGGACCTCAGCAAGCGTCCTACCCTGGAAAGCTCCGTATATCGCATGAATGTCAACACCCTTGAGACAGAGAAACTCATCGACAAGGATGGCTTCATCAACAATGTAAGCCTCATCCCAGGCACAGAGAAACTGGCTATCGTGGCAAGCGCAGAGGCATTCAAGGGCATCGGACGCAACCTTCCTGACAACATGACTCCTAATATCTTCGAGCATCAGTTGTACATCTTTGATATGAAGACAAAGAAGGTAGATCCTGTCACAAAGTATTTCAACCCTTCTGTAAACACCGTATTCGCAGCTAACTCATCAAATGTATATTTTACTGCCGAGAATGCTGACTCCGTAAGTCTCTACCGTCTCGACATGAAGACCTACAAGATACAGGCTGTAAAGCAACCTTGCGAAGTCATCAGCGGCTGCGATCTCTCCGATAATGGTTCCACATTGGTATATTACGGCAGCGGAGCTTGCGTAGCACCACGCCTCTATTCTCTCAACACCAAGAACCAGAAGGTGGCTGAAATCGGCGACATCAACAAGGACATGATGGCTGAAATCAAGATTGGCACTTGCGAAGCATGGCGCTTCAAGAGCAAGAACGGATATGAACTCACTGGCCATGCCTACCTTCCAGCTGACCTTGACCCTAACAAGAAGTATCCTATGATTGTGCATTACTATGGTGGTTGCTCTCCTACATCGCGTCGTTTCGGCGGTGGCAGCCATTATCCTGCACACTATTGGAATGCCCTCGGCTACGTAGTACTCATCGTCAATCCTGGCGGTGCTTCCGGTTTCGGTCAGGAATGGGGTGCTCGTCACGTCAACACAGCCGGTGAAGGCATTGCTGAAGACATCATCGAGGCCACAGAATGGTTTACTGACACGCACAAGTTTGTCAACAAGGACAGAATCGGATGCGTCAGCGCATCTTACGGTGGCTTCATGTCACAGTTGCTCCTCACCAAGACTGACCTCTTCGCCTGCGGTATAAGCCACGCTGGTATCTCCGACCACAGCAGCTACTGGGGTGAAGGTTACTGGGGCTATACATACAGTGAGGTAAGTATGGCGAACTCTTATCCTTGGACACGCAAGGACCTTTTCGTAGATCGCTCACCTCTATTCAATGCTGATAAGATACATAAGCCATTGCTCTTCACCCACGGTTCGGCTGACACCAACGTGCCAATCGGTGAGAGTATCCAGATGTACACAGCCCTCAAGCTCCTCGGCGTGCCTACAGCATTCATCGTAGTGGAGGGTGAAAACCACGGTATCATGAACTATCACAAGCGTATCAAGTGGATCAACTCTATGCTTGCATGGTTCGACAAGTACCTGAAAGACGAGCCAGCATGGTGGGATGCCATCTATACTCCTAAGAAACTCTAATCTGGTTTTCCACAGAAAATAAAGGGAAAGCATTGCCGACAGCATAGACT
>JAXJBE010000168.1:0-1985 GCA_036303125.1 Bacteroidaceae bacterium | reverse complement strand
CTACAGCTATCATCTTCGCCCTCTGTTTGGTATTCGTATACTTGATTTTGTCGGCACAGTATGAGAGCTACATCCTTCCGTTGGCGGTTATACTCTCAATACCATTCGGTTTGGCTGGATCGTTCATCTTCACCAACCTCTTCGGTCACTCTAACGACATCTACATGCAGATTGCGCTCATCATGCTTATCGGTTTGTTGGCTAAGAATGCCATCCTTATCGTACAGTTTGCCCTTGAGCGTCGTAGAACGGGTATGGCGATACGCTATTCTGCCATCCTTGGTGCTGGTGCTCGTCTGCGTCCTATCTTGATGACTTCTTTGGCTATGATCATCGGTTTGTTGCCATTGATGTTTGCATCTGGTGTAGGTAAGAATGGTAACCAGACTCTTGGTGCTGCTGCCGTAGGCGGTATGCTCATCGGTACTCTCTGTCAGCTCTTCATCGTGCCTGCTTTGTTCGCTGTATTCCAGTGGCTACAGGAGAAGGTTAAGCCTATAGAGTTTGATGATGACAACGCACAGGTAGATACAGAGTTGTTGCAGTATACACATCCTATCGGAAAGAAATAGTTTGAACACCATGAACAAGAAACAAATAATAACACTATTGTCGGCAGCTGCTTTGATGAGCAGCTGCGGACTCTACAATAAGTATGAGCGTCCTGACAATATAGATACTAAGGGCATCATCCGCGATGCTGTATCTAATACAGACACTCTTGCTGTCAACGACACCACAAGCTTCGGTAATCTGCCTTGGCAGAGCGTCTTCACCGACCCTCAGCTTCAGGCTCTTATCCAGCAGGCTTTGGAAAAGAATGTTGACTTGCAGAATGCGGCTCTCAATGTTAAGATGATAGAGTCTACACTCTTGATGTCGAAACTTGCGTTCTTGCCTTCTGTAGCTATCAACCCTCAGGGTACTCTCTCGTCATGGGATGGCGCCAAGACTTCTAAGACTTATCAGTTGCCTGTGGCTGCAAGTTGGAGTGTCGATCTCTTCGGCAATCTGCTTTCTGTAAAGCGTAATGCTCAGATGCTGCTCCTCGCTACAAGGGATTACCAGATGGCTGTGAAGAGTCAGATTGTTACTGGTGTAGCAAATCTATACTATACTCTCTTGATGCTCGACCGCCAGAAGGAAATCCTCGACGAGATGGAGAAGATAACAAAGGAGACTTGGGATATGATGGCTCTGCAGATGCAGTATGGTCGCGCACGCTCTACAAGTGTTCAGAGTGCTGAAGCAAGCTACTATTCTGTTAAATCGCAGGCTGCTGATATGAATCGTCAGATTCGTGAAACAGAGAATTCTCTCTGCCTTCTCCTTAACCAGCCTGGTCAGCAGATTAAGCGTTCTACTCTCGATGCTCAGCAGTTGCCTACTGAGTTTAGCACAGGTGTTGGCATTCAGCTTTTGAACAATCGTCCTGATGTTCATGCTGCAGAAATGAAGCTCGCTGCTTGCTTCCACGATGTGCAGACTGCCCGTAGCCGCTTCTATCCAAGCATCAAGATTTCTGGTGCTGCCACATTTACTAATAGTGCAGGTGCTGGTATCATTAATCCGGGTAAATGGTTGCTCTCGGCAGTTGGTAGCCTAACTCAGCCTATCTTTGCTAACGGTCAGCTTATCGCAGGCTTGAAGGTTGCAAAGGCTCAGCAGGAGCAGGCTTTCAATAGCTGGCAGAATGCTGTGTTTAAGGCTGGTAATGAGGTTGGCAACGCTCTCGTAAGCTACAACACTTATTCTGAGAAGTCTGAGTATGATGCAAAGAACATCGACCTCTATACAAAGAATGTTGAAGATACTCGTCAACTCTATATGAGCAGCGGTACAACATACCTTGAGGTTATCAGCGCTCAGGCAAACCTTCTCAATGCCCAAATTTCTAAGGTCACCGACGACTTCTATAAGATGCAGGCAGTAGTTAGTCTATACTCTGCTCTTGGAGGTGGTACGAAATAATAAAACAATCACAT
>JAXJBE010000167.1:0-1696 GCA_036303125.1 Bacteroidaceae bacterium | reverse complement strand
TCATTCTACATTTAGAGAAGAAACTACTTGGTATTTATCACGATAGTCTCCTTAATCTCTGGGATATTGACCAGCTTTCTGCCCTTCTTCTGCTTGGTGGCAGGGCGTGTGACTGTGACATTCATCTTACCGGCTCTGTCGGTGCTCTGCACTGTCAGCACGAGCATACCGTGGAAGAGACGCATCTTTGGCTCTGTGAATGACTCCAAAGAGGTGGCGTCACCATTGCATATTGCCTTGAATCTTCCGTCTCCTTCCACTGTGACGAGAAGCTCATCGTCAGCGTCTGGACAGAGATTGCCGTCCTTATCCGTCATTTTCACGGTGATATAGCATAGATCTTCTCCGTCAGCAGCGATGGTCTTTACGTCTGGTGACATATCAAGGCGCGCTGCTTCACCGGCAGTGCGGATAACCTTCTCCATAGCAGGTTTGCCTTCTTTATCGTATGCCACTACCTTCAGTTCGCCTGGTTCATACTTGGTATTCATCCAGCGGAGGCGGTAGCGGTCCATGTTAGGCGCATGGCTGGTGTCGCAATTAGCGTCCCAACGGTCGCTGTTAGGATTTCTTGCCTCAGTACCCGTATTCTGCTTGCCGTCAGCACCGCGGCTGATGTCATGGTTTTTCTTTATTCTTCCCTGACTCTTTCCATTGATGAAAAGCTCTGCTTCGTCGTAATCGGAGAACACCTGAACCGGTACATTCTTTCCTATCATGCTCTTGCCCCATGACCAATGCGGAGCGATATGTAGGGTATGGTCTTTCTTATTCCATACAGAGCGATAGAGATAGTATCTGTCCTTAGGGAGTCCGGCAAGGTCGCAGATGCCGAAATATGAGGAACGGCTTGGCCAATAGCTGTCATAAGGAGTCGGTTCGCCAAGATAGTCGATGCCGGTCCATACAAACTGACCTATAGTCCAAGGATAATCATCCATGAGTTCGAAATCTACGTCTGGCAGATTGCTCCAAGGACACCACTCATTCTCATAGCTGGAGCATTGTCCATCGGCATAGACGCCGTAGTTTGTAGTCTTGTAAGGCAATTTATATACGCCTCTTGAGCTGACAGTGGAAGCTGTTTCGCTACCGAGGATAAACTTCTGGTGTGTCGTTTCGTAAGCTTTCACATACTTGTGAGTGCGATAGTTGAGTCCCACCACATCCATTGCGTCAGCCACTCCGCTTGCCAGAGCGCCATCCACGCGGTCAAGTCCCTGAGTGACTGGGCGTGAGGGGTCGAGGCGATGACAGAGGTCCTGCAACTTCTTGCTCCATGCCACGCCTTTCTTCTTGTCTGCCTGCTCCGGAATCTCATTGCCTATGCTCCACATGATGATGGAAGGATGGTTGCGATGATGCAAGAGGAGATTGGTGATATCCTTTTCTGCCCATTCATTGAAGAAGCGTGCGTAGCCGTTCTTGCATTTAGGATACTGCCACATATCAAAGCTTTCTGCCATCACCATCATACCCATAGAGTCGCATACCTGCATCTGCATTTCTGAAGGCATATTGTGGGCAGTGCGGATAGCGTCACATCCCATGTCTTTCATCAGCCTTATCTGGCGTATGAGGGCGGCTTTGCTGACAGCGGCGCCGAGAGGTCCGAGGTCATGATGCAGGCAGACACCTTGCAGTTTGCGGCTTACTCCATTGAGCTTGAAGCCACCGTCCTTGCTCACTTCTATGG
>JAXJBE010000166.1:0-44095 GCA_036303125.1 Bacteroidaceae bacterium | reverse complement strand
GTCTTAGTCTTCGTCTGACGAATTCTTTTAACTGATGATTTGTGATTTGCCATCTTTATCTTATTCTTTTTATTTTCTTGTAGTCCCTAGCAGAATCGAACTGCTCTTTAGAGAATGAAAATCTCTCGTCCTAACCGATAGACGAATGGGCCAGCCTATGGAGCTGTGCTCCGAGCGAAACGTGTCGTTTTCGTTTTGCGAGTGCAAAGTTACGAACTATTTGCAAACCGACAAAACTTTTGGAGCTTTTTTTTCGTCTGATAGAGATTTTTTCCTGTTTGAGTATATTCGTGTGCTAAAAAATGCTTAAATTTGCCGTGTTTTGGCATGGTCGGGAGTCCCCGCCCATAAACATGCGCTACTAATATTTGAAATGTAAGAACAAACATGCTCGAGACTTTTAGGGGAATAGTTCTCCGAACAGTAAGATATGGTGACACATCTCTCGTGGTCGATCTCTACACGCGAGAGTATGGCCGCAAATCTTTCACAGCCTCGTCGGCTCGCATTAAGCGGTCTGTGTGTGGGGTGTCTTTTTGGCAGCCGCTCTCTATGCTCGAGATGACGGCTGACATACGTCAGACATCATCGCGCTTGCCTCGCCTGTCTGACGTGCGCAGCTACCGATGTTACTCTGACTTGCCTTATTCTCCTGTAAAATCTACTCTCGCCCTCTTTTTAGCTGAGTTCATGTGTGCGGCATTGAGGGAAGAAAAGGACAGTGGGGCGCTTTACCAGTTTGTTGAGTCGTCGCTGTTATGGCTTGACACTGTGAGCGAGCCGGTCAGCGTGGCCAACTTTCACCTCGTCTTCATTATGCGTCTGACGCGTTTTGTTGGCATTTATCCCAATATGGAGGGAGAAGGAGAGTTCTTCGATCTCGTGGCTGGATGCTTCACTGCTGTGCGGCCTAATCATGCACATGTGCTGTACGGAGAAGAGGCTAAAGCTTTGCCGACACTCTATCGAATGAGCCTCTCCAACCTTCACCTCTTCCGCTTGACCCGGCAGCAACGTATGAGGACGCTTAATGTTCTTAACGACTATTACCGCATACATTTGCCAGGATTTCCCGAATTGAAATCCTTGGAAGTGTTGCATGACCTCTATTCTGCGTGAAATCAAAGGAGAAGGGAAAGGTGGCAATGAGCGCACATTACACATTATTTATATATAAGGACGCGTGGCTCGATTCGGGTAAATCGAAATGGCGAGTTTAAATCATAAAATCTAAATTCTGAATAAAAAGATGTCTTTTGACCCTAAAGAACTAAGAAGCAAATACAATCCAGAAGGCTCTGTCTTGTGGCAAATGCAAGAACGTATGCTTGAGGTGCTCATGGTTGTTGACTCAATCTGCCGCAAGCACAACATTCCATACTGGTTGTCTGGAGGCAGCATGCTCGGAGCTGTAAGGCATCAAGGCTTTATCCCGTGGGACGATGACCTTGATATTGAGATGTTGCGTCCCGACTTCGAGCGGCTGATGAAGATTCTGCCACATGAGTTGCCCGAGACGATGGCTCTGCAATGGCATGATACCGACCCGAACTATTTCTTCCAGTTTGCAAAGGTGCGGGATCGCCGCAGCCGACTTTTTGAGCGCAATGGTTATGACAAGATATGGAAAGAACATGGTGTCTGGATTGACATCTTTCCTTTGGAACGTGTGCCCCTGTGGATGCATAAACTTTCCAACGTCACGTTTGGCCATACTTACAAGATGATACGTACATCTGATGACATCGAGAAAGTGATGCCTAAAGTGCGAGCCCTTACGGCCTTCAATCGTAATGTCATCTTCCCAGTGCTCCGTGCCTTGGCGACCATCCTGCCATGCCGCTATTACGACTTTGGATTGGGCATACCATATTTCCAGCGTAGCCTTAAGGAAGATTACCTGCCTGTGAGATATGTCAAGTATGAGAATGTGGAAGTCCCGATAATGAAGGAGGCGGAGAAATGTCTCGCTTATCGTTACGGAGATTATATGCGGCTGCCTGAAAATCCAGGGTCAGAGTATCACTCGGAGGACATTGAGATTTATAGCGAATAAGTATGTGCATAAAATAATCTTTATAGCAAGCCCCTGAATTCGTTTGGTGGAGTGTGTTGAAACAATTCAGGACATCTGTTTATAGAGTAAATGTTAATCACTCGTTGTTGTTTGTCTGTATGGAAATAGGCGTAGTCGGAAAGAAGAAACAAAAGCCAACAAAGGAGTTAGCTGTAGTGATAAGGAAGTTTAATAAAGGATGTGTCGATTACAATCTATTGGAAGATGGCGACCGCATCCTCATAGCTGTTTCTGGAGGCAAGGACTCTCTTCTGCTGACTAAACTGCTTGCTGAGCGTGCGCGAATCTTCCGTCCATCGATACATGTTGAGGCGGCGCATGTCGTGATGGACAATGTCCCGTACGAGACAGACCGTTCCTATTTGCATCAATTTTGCAATGACCTTGGTGTGCCGCTGCACATCCTCCATTCTCGTTTTGATTCGACCGTCGACCCTCGTAAGACGCGCTGTTTTCTCTGCGCATGGCATCGCCGCAAGGCTCTTTTCGCTTTTGCTGCTGAACATGGATTCAATAAGGTGGCTTTGGGGCATCATCAGGATGATATCCTGATTACATGGTTGATGAATATATCATTTGAGGGGTCTTCCTTGCCTGTCATGCCGCCACGTTTGAAGCTTGAGCATTATCCCCTTGATATCATCCGTCCTTTATGCCTCGTCTTTGAAAGAGACATCGCATTGGCGGCGCAGCGTCTTGATTTTGTCAAACAAAAGGTGGCATGCCCCTATGAGGAAACGACAAGAAGAAGTGAAGTCAGTGCCATCTTTAACCAATTGGAACGCCTCAATCCTGAGGTGCGTTACAGTATGTGGAAGGCTATGGGTGTGTCATCTCAAAATCAATAAGTGCGGCACTGGTGGTTGCGCACTTTGTTTTCCCTGTGTGGGTAATTTAACAGCTAACATATAAACAATTTAAATCAATTGAAAACTATGAAGATTATACAATCAATCCATGGCCTAAAAGCTCTTGTGTGCCTTCTTGCCATGTTCAGCGTGCAATCGTGTGAACAACTGGAGTGGGATGCTGGCACTGATGAGCCAGATGATGAATCTCTTGTCAATATCACCTTGACGGTTTCACCTTATTCGCAAACATCCTTTGGTGAAAAGGTGCGCGCAGCTGGATCTATCGGTGCGGTGTGTAAACGCATCAGCATAGTAGTTTTCCAAGATGGGGAAAAAGTGAAGACGATACATCAAACGTCTGCCGGTGATGACTTTGGCAATGTAAGCCTGAAGCTCCCCTCGGGCACTTATGAGCTCGTCACCATAGCGCACAACAGCGAATCTACGGCATCCATAGCGACTGATGGCCGTATAACTTTTGCCAGTAATGTTGTAACAGACTCCTTCTGTGACTATTCCTCGTTGGAGGTTGGGACAGAGTCTATCTCTCTTTCTATAGAAGTGAAGAGGGTCGTGTCGATGTTTAGGGTGATAACTACTGGCGGGATGTCTGCGGACGCGACACAACTGAAGTTCTACTATACGGGCGCATCAAGTACATTCAATCCTTTCACTGGATTTGGTTGCGTTAATTCGCGACAAACGGTCAAGATGGATATTAAAGAAGGCCAAGACACATTTGAAGTGTATACATTCCCTCACGAGACGGATGACTTCATAGACGTGACAGTCACTGCTTTAAATGCTGCAGACCAGGTCGTGGGTGAGCGTAAGTTTGAAGATGTTCCTGTTACGGTGGGGTATATCACCACGTATAATGGGGAACTCTTTACATCCTCATCGTCCGATGGACTGATACATATTACTGCAAATCCTGCATGGGGAGGAAATATCTGGTATGACCCTGATAAGTAGTGGCTGTTACGTGGCTTAGATGACAAGCGGCATATCACATTTGTGGTGATAATGCCGCTTTTAATTGTTTTGTCGAAGATGTTGATTTCCAAGTGGGATTGACTGTTAGCCAATGATGCGAATTCTTGCTTGGGGTTTACTTGTGAGTGTATGCATTCTGGAGAAAGGGCAAACAATGTATATGGCGATAATGACATGTGGAAACTGAATTTTACAATTGTAAAATCTGAGATTGCAAATCAAATTCCCCACTGGAGCTATTTCTGCTTTTTAGGGTCAAAATCAATTGTTTAGATGCTTGTTGACATCTCTGTTGATAACTTTTTTGAAAAAAAAATAAATATAAGTGGGGAGTTGTGGGGGATTTTTGTATATTTGCACATTGATTGTATTGAACAGATGTGGAAAATGGCCGGAGCGGATCTTTATGGAACGATAAGCCTCGGTATTTTAACACAAAAAATAAATGGATGTTTAACAAATAGGAGATTGGAAGATACATGCGATTCATCGGTGACTATACGGCTAAGACAGATGCTAAAGGTCGGGTTTTTGTGCCAGCTGCGTTCAGACGACAGCTCGAAGGCATGGAGGAGCTGGCTTTGGTGTTGAGGAAAGACGTTTTTCAGAAATGTCTTGTGCTCTATCCGATGAGCGTATGGAATGTCCAGTTGGATGACTTGCAAAGGAGGCTGAATCCTTGGAGTAGGAAGGATCAGATGATGCTCCGACAGTTTGTTGCTGATGCCGAACAGGTGGAACTCGACTCTCAAGGACGAATACTCTTGCCGAAGAACAAGATGCAATATGCTGATATCGTGAGCGAGGTACGTTTTCTCGCTATGGTGGACAGAATAGAAATATGGAGCAAGGATGCATTGGATAGTCTCATGGCTGAGGCTGAAGGGGTTATAGGAGATGATATCGAAGCGAGGTTGAACAAGATGAGGGTGAACGAGACGAGGTCGGACGAGATATATAATGATAACGAAAATTAAAACCAAATTAAACGGATGACAGAATCTACAACATATCATGTCCCAGTTCTCTTGAAGGAGAGTGTGGATGGGCTGAACGTGAAAAAGGATGGCATATATGTCGATGTGACCTTTGGCGGCGGCGGACATAGCCGTGAGATATATTCCCGTTTTGAAGGAATGGCGCATCTGTACGGCTTTGATCAAGATGCCGATGCTGAGAAGAATGCTGTTGGTTTTGATGAGGCGCACTTTACTTTTGTGAGAAGCAATTTTCGTTTTCTGAAGAACTTCCTCAGATATTATGGGGTAGAGGAAATAGATGGGTTGATAGCCGACCTTGGTGTCAGTTCTCACCATTTCGATGACTCTGAACGTGGTTTTTCTTTCCGCTTCGAATGGAAGCTGGATATGAGGATGAATCAGAGGGCTGGTAAGACTGCTGCTGATATTGTCAATACGTATGACGAATCGAAATTGGCTGACATCTTTTATCTCTATGGCGAATTGAAACAAAGTCGCAGGCTGGCTTCGGCCATTGTCAAGGCAAGGCAGGCAAGGTCGTTGGAAACAATCGGTGAATTCATGGATGTTGTCAAACCTTTTTTCCGTAGCGACAGGGAAAAGAAGGATATGGCCAAGGTGTTTCAGTCTCTTAGAATAGAGGTCAATCACGAGATGGAAGCTTTGAAGGATATGCTCAATGGAGCAACGGATATCTTAAAGCCGGGTGGCAGGCTTGTTGTCATTACCTACCATTCGCTCGAAGACCGGATTGTCAAGAACTTGATGAAAACAGGTAATGTGGACGGAACGGAGGACAAGGATTTCTTTGGCAAGGTTAATACTCCATACAAACTTGTAAACAGGCAAGTGATCGTGCCTACTGACGAAGAACAGAACAGAAATCCGAGAAGCAGAAGTGCAAAGCTGCGTATAGCAGAGAAGCTGTAGGGCGGGCGCATGTTGCTGTTGACAGAGCAGAGTCTGACGGATGGACATGAGAAGAAGATAGTAATGCATTACACATTATATATAATAATAGGGAAGGCAATGTTCTATATTAGTAAAAGATATATTGGCAGAGACAACCTCGGGAAGAATTTAAACATATCTGAGAGAAAAATAAAAGATGGCCACTCTATATAAGCAAAACATTACACTACTATGGAGAAAGATAAAGACAACATAGGCAATTTGCTTGAGAGAGCACACCGCTCTGCCGGGGAGGAAGCAGACCGTGTGGCAGGTTCGGCAGTACATTTGGATGAGGAGCGCAGTGAGGAAGCCAAAGATGCTATTCAGGCTATCGAGGCGATGCGCAAGTATGCAGACGAGGATGATGACGATATGGGTGAGTTCTCCTTCAAGTCCATACTGGGAGGTGACTTTCTCCGTAGCAAGTTTGTAATCAAACAGATAGTATTTATGATGTTTTGTGTAGTGCTGATGATAGGCTATACTGCTAATCGGTATGATAGTCAGCAGGACGTTATACTCATTGACAGTCTTAGGACAGAACTGCAAAATGTGAAGTATAACGTGCTCACGCAGTCGAGTGAGCTGATGAATTTGATAAGGCAGTCGAACATCGAGAAACGCCTGCGAGAGACCAGTGATAGCCTTCTCCGCAACTCTATTACTCCCCCTTACCTTATACGTGTGAGTGAAGAAGGCGGTAAGCCTGCAGAGGCTGACGTCAGAGAGGTTCTGATAGATTCAGCTGTTGTAGAAGATGCTGAGACATTAGGAGGTGATGAAGTGGAGGACGAGAAGAAGAAGGAAGATTCAGCAGGAGCTGAGAGTGGGTTGCCGGAACGTACAACAATGAAAACTGATGAACAATGAAATTTGATAAGGAATACATAAAGATGCCTATTGTCGTGATTATTGTAGTGGCGGTGCTGATTGTGACAAGCATTATCGTGCGTGCAACAGTGGTCGCAACGGTTGAACATGACAAGTGGACGAAGCTCGGTGAAGTGAGTGTAGGTAGGCCAGAGCCTCTACCTGCTGCTCGTGGCAACATATTGAGTGCAGATGGGCAGTTGATGGCCAGTAGTCTGCCTGACTATAAAGTGTATATCGATTTCCTTTCGGGTATTGACCGCATGAAAGACTCCATTGCTCCTGGTGGAGAGAAGGTTAAGGTGTACAACGCAAAGCAACTCTACGACAAGGATTCTATGTGGTTGGAATCAATCGATACCATTTGCGGTTGCCTTGCTGAGATATGTCCAAGGCATACAAAGCAGGAGTATCTTGATCATTACACCCGTGGCTTGAGCGGAAGGAAAAGATATTGGGATGCAACACCTCATACAGTTATGAATTTCATACAGTTTAACGAACTGATGAAACTGCCTGTCTTCAATAAGAAAAATCGTTATACCAGTGGGCTGACCATTGTACCTCGTAACAATCGCAACAAACCTTTCGGCTCGTTGGCTCGCCGCACGCTTGGCGACATGTTTGGTGCTATTGACTCAGGTCGCTCTGGTTTGGAACAGGCCTATGACTCTGTGCTGAGAGGTATACCAGGAGAGCAGCATAACAAGCGAGTGCTTTCTAAGTTTCTCTCCATTGTGGATAAGGAACCAGTCGATGGATACGACCTGGTGAGCACGATAGACGTTAGCATGCAGGACATCTGCGAGAGTGCGCTCCGAGAGAAACTCCATGAACTTGACGCCCAAATGGGGGTGGTTGTACTTATGGAGGTTAAGACCGGAGATGTCAAAGCTATAGTTAACCTCATGCGCTATGATGATGGCAACTACTACGAGGCACGCAATTATGCATTGGCTGCCCTCATGGAACCTGGATCGACCTTCAAGACTGCATCAATTATGGTGGCAATGGACGATGGATACATCACACCTAACACTACAGTGGAGACTGGATGTGGTATATACAAGATGTATGGTGCCAACATGAAAGACCACAACTGGACACGAGGAGGGTATGGGCTAATTGATGTGCAGCAGGTGTTGATGTTCTCAAGTAATATAGGTGTGAGTCGTCTCATAGACGATAACTATCATAACCAGCCGGGCAAGTTTGTTGAAGGACTTAGACGAGTGGGCATAGGCACGCCGTTGAGGTTGCCCTTCAATGGTGCGGCGGATCCCGTTATACGTACGCCAAGCAAAGACAACTGGTCAAAGACAGCTCTTGCATGGATGTCTATAGGCTATGAGACGCAGATACCGCCTATTAGTACCGTCACCTTTTATAATGCTATAGCTAACGGAGGTAAGATGGTGCGTCCACGCTTTGCCCGAGGTCTTGAGCGTCACGGTGAGATGGTGGAGGAGTTTCCTGTTGAGGTCATAAAACCTCAGATATGCAAAAAGCAGACGCTTGAGAATATACAAAATATACTATACCGAGTCGTTAATGATCCAAAGGGCACGGGAAAGAAAGCTGGTAATCCATATTTTCATGTCAGCGGTAAGACAGGTACTGCACAGGTAGCATCAGGAGGCGGTTACAGGGGTGGACAAAATGAGCACCTCGTCAGCTTCTGTGGCTTCTATCCATCGGAAGATCCTAAATACACTTGTATAGTGGCCATTCGTCATGGCTATTATATAGCCAGTGGCGGAGGACAGGCTGGTGCTGTTTTCTCCAAGATAGCACAAAGAGTATACTCCAAGAATGTGACCACCAATCTTAATCTTGCCAAAGATACTACCGCTGTATACGTGCCTGATGTGAAGCAAGGCAATGTAATGTCTGCAAAAGACGTGCTTGACAATCTTGGCATACGCTCATACGGAGGACATGGATACGAATGGGGCTTGGCAAAGAACACTGGTGTGGAGATTGCTTTTCAGCAGACAAAGACTGAGGATAATACCGTTCCTAATGTGAAGGGTATGGGGGCGCGGGATGCTGTTTATGCCCTGTCTTCGAGAGGTATGAAAGTTCGGCTCAAAGGGCGTGGCATAGTAGAGCGACAAAGTGTAGAGAGTGGAAATAAAATCGTGCTTGGACAGACGGTAACATTAGAGCTTAATTAGACGAAAGACAAAATTGAATGTCTGATGCTCTATAGGCAAAAAAGGGAACCTCTATAAAACTGAACATATATATGAAACTTAATCAACTTATAAGCGGGCTTGACATCATTGAGGTCAAGGGCGATACGGAATGCGAGATTAGCGGTGTGCAGATTGACTCGCGTTTGGTGGACAAGGACTATCTGTTTGTTGCAGTCAGAGGAACGGCAGCGGATGGGCATAACTATATAGGTAAGGCTGTCGAGAAAGGTGCTTCGGCGGTATTATGTGAGGTGATGCCTGCAGAAATTGAAGGAGGAGTGACATATATTAGAGTGGCTAACACGGAGCAAATAACAGGTCTGGTGGCCACAACTTTTTATGGAGATCCTACAAGCAAACTCAAATTGGTCGGCGTGACAGGCACTAACGGTAAGACTACCATTGCTACAGTGCTCTATGAGATGTTTCGCCACATGGGGCATAAAGCGGGACTCCTATCCACTGTGGCCAACTACATTGATGGAGAGATGTTGCCTACGGAACATACCACTCCCGATCCTATTACGCTCAATGCCTTGTTGGCTAAGATGGTAGAGGCAGGGTGTGAATACGCATTTATGGAAGTTAGCAGCCATAGCATCGTGCAGAATCGCATTGGGGGATTGACTTTCGCAGGCGGACTCTTTACCAATATAACACGCGATCATCTTGACTATCACAAGACATTTGACAATTACATAAAAGCTAAGAAGCTTTTCTTTGACAATCTTCCATCATCAGCTTTTATTGTGACCAATGCTGATGATAAGAACGGCATGGTTATGGTGCAGAACACAAAGGCTCGGGTGAGGACATATTCGGTGCAGAGTTCAGCTGACTTTAAGGCCAAGATTATCGAATGTCATTTTGAGGGCATGTACCTTGAAATCAATGGCAAGGAGGTAGGAGTGCAGTTCATCGGCAAGTTTAATGTCTACAACCTGCTGGCCGTATATGGAGCGGCGGTGATGTTAGGTAAAGATGCTCATGAAGTGCTTGTGGCTTTAAGTGCTATGCGTCCTGTCAACGGCCGATTTGAAGCGCTTCGTTCGCCGTCTGGATATACTGCTATCGTTGATTACGCTCATACTCCCGATGCTTTGGAGAATGTTCTCAAAGCCATTCACGGAGTGCTTGAAGGCAAGGGCAAGGTCATCACCGTGTGCGGAGCTGGCGGCAACCGTGACAAGGGCAAGCGCCCTCTTATGGCACACGAGGCGGTCAGGTTGAGTGATTGTGTCATTATCACAAGCGATAATCCCCGCTTTGAAGAGCCGCAGGACATCATCAACGACATGCTTGCAGGACTTGCGGAGGAGGAGATGAAGAAGGTTATTGACATTGTTGATCGCCGGCAAGCTATCAGGACTGCCTGCATGATGGCCAACTCTGGCGATGTCATACTCATTGCAGGCAAGGGACATGAAGACTACCAAGACGTGAAAGGAGTCAAATATCACTTCGATGACAAAGAGGAAGTACGTGCTTGCTTCTAACAGGATATAAATAATGTATTGTCGCCATAGAATATCGTGTTTATAGAAAAACTGTCACTCATAGAGTAGGTATTCTTATAGAAAAATACAAAATTTAAAATATAAAAAACAAAAAAGGCTCATATCGTGTTATACGACTTATTTAATTATTTGGACGGCCTCGACATTCCAGGTGCAGGCATGTTCAGCTATGTTTCTTTCCGTGCGTTGCTGTCGCTTATACTCTCGTTAATGATATCGATGGTGGCAGGAGAGTACTTCATCAAGTTCATGCGTCGCCGCAATCACATAGAGGCTGCACGTGATGCCAGCATTGACCCGTATGGAGTGCAGAAGAAAGGTGTGCCTTCTATGGGAGGAGTGGTCATTGTGGCTGCTGTCCTTATGCCAGCTCTGCTGTTGGGCAGGCTCGACAATGTCTATATGCAGCTACTTATCGTTACAATAGTATTCTTCGGAGTCATAGGTTTTCTTGATGACAAGATAAAGCTCGCTGGCAATAAGGATGGTCTTGCTCCCAGATGGAAGATGCTTTCCCAGTTAGTTTTCGGTTTATGTGTAGGCCTTACTTTGTGGCTCAGTCCTGACGCCGTGGTGAGAGAGAATGTAGAGAGAGAGATTGGTCAGAAAACAGAAGTGTATCACAAAAGTGAAGCGCGTAAGAGCACTGTGACAACTTTGCCGTTTGTCAAAAGTAACAATATAGACTATTATGAGGTTTTCGCCTTCATTAAGGATGGCAAGACTAAACGCGCCTGTGGCTGGATATTGTTTGTCCTCGTCACTACTTTCGTTATATCCGCTGTCAGCAACGGAGCAAATCTCAATGATGGGATGGATGGCATGTGTGCTGGCAATTCAGCTATCATAGGTGTAACGCTTGGCATACTGGCTTACGTAAGTGGTCACATACAGTTTGCCAGCTATCTCAATGTCATGTACATACCAGGGTCGGGGGAGGTATTAGTCTTCCTTTGCGCCTTTGTCGGAGCTTTAGTGGGTTTCTTGTGGTACAATGCCTATCCTGCCAAGGTCTTCATGGGCGACACGGGTAGCCTTGCTATAGGTGGTGTCATAGCAGTCACAGCTGTCATCATCCACAAAGAACTCCTTCTGCCAATTCTTTGCGGAATCTTTCTCATGGAGAGTCTCTCAGTGATGATACAGGTGGCATATGCTAAGAGAGGCAATGCGAGGGGAGAGAAGTGGAGGGTGTTTAAGAGAGCTCCTTTCCATGACCATTATCGCCACAAGATGGAAGATGGAGTCAAATACATCATCAAGCGTCCCAGCGGACTGCTGTTTGAATCTATGATAACTACGAGGTTCTGGATAATCACAATCTTGCTTGCAGCGATAACAATAATGACATTGAAGATAAGGTAAGATATTATAAGTAAAGATATATGAAAAGGATAGTTATACTTGGTGCAGCCGAAAGTGGTGCAGGAGCTGCTGTCTTGGCTAAGAAAAGAGGATTTGATGTGTTCGTAAGTGACATGTCAAATATTAAGGCTAGATATAAAGAGCAGCTTAACAACTATGAGATAGCATGGGAGGAAGGACAGCATACGGAGTCCCTCATCCTCAACGCCGATGAGGTTATCAAGAGCCCAGGCATACCAGAGAATGCTCCAATGATAGTTAAGCTTAAAAAGCAAGGTATACCTATTATCTCAGAGATTGAGTTTGCAGGACGGTATACTGATGCAAAGATGATATGCATTACTGGTAGCAACGGTAAGACGACCACAACGTCTCTCATTTACCATATATTAAAGAATGCTGGCTATAATGTCGGTCTTGCGGGTAATATAGGCAAAAGTCTTGCCTTGCAGGTTGCAGAGGACAGTTATGATTATTATGTGATAGAACTAAGCAGCTTTCAGCTTGACAATATGTACGACTTTAAGGCCGATATCGCCGTTCTGATGAATATCACGCCCGACCATCTTGACCGTTATGATTTTAAGATGCAAAACTATGTCGACTCAAAGATGCGTATTGTGCAGAATCAAACAGAAAAAGATGCCTTCGTTTTCTGGAACGATGATCCCATTGTCACTCGCGAACTGAAAAAATATAATATCAAGGCCAAGCTGTGTCCTTTCAGCGAGTTTAAGGAGAAGAGTGCTATAGGTTATGTGGATGCCGATGAGTATGTCATCGAAGGTCCTGTTCCTTTTAATATGGAACAGGAAGAATTGGCTCTGCGTGGCAGGCACAATCTCTACAATTCTCTCGCCGCTGGTATCACAGCTGACCTTGCAGGTGTGAGCAATGAAAAGATACGTGAGGGCCTTAAAACCTTTGAGGGCGTGGAACATCGTCTTGAAAAGGCTGGCAGAGTGAGAGGAGTGGAATTTGTCAATGACTCTAAGGCTACTAATGTCAATGCCTGCTGGTATGCTCTTGACAGCATGCGTACCCCCACTGTACTCATCCTTGGTGGCAAAGATAAGGGAAACGACTACTCCGAAATCTTTGATCTTGTCAGAGAAAAGTGCATAGGTCTCGTCTTTTTAGGAGTGGACAACACTAAATTGCATGCAGCCTTCGACGTTTTTGGCATTCCTACAGCAGATGTCAAGAGCATGAAAGACTGTGTTGACGAATGCTTCAAAATGGCAACACCAGGCAGTACAGTGCTATTGAGTCCTTGCTGCGCAAGTTTCGACCTTTTTAAGAATATGGAAGATAGGGGTGAGCAATTTAAGGAGTGTGTAAAGAATCTATAAAAGAGAACTTAATAAATATGGGAAGGTTTTTGGATTTTTTGTCTGCAGGTAACCTGTTCAAGGGCGACAAGGGCGTGTGGATGATATACTTTTTCCTTTGTATGATTTCATTGGTGGAAGTGTATAGCGCATCAAGTCGATTGACATTTGATGGCGGTCCTCATTGGAATACCGTTCTCAATCAGGCTGGATGTCTCCTTGGAGGCTTGTTGGTCATATTGTTTGTACACCGCATTCCCTGCAAGTGGTTTATGCTATTCCCATTTTTCCTTTTGCCTTTAGCGTTGATTCTATTGTTGTACACGGCCGTATTTGGCGGTGGAGCAGAAATTAACGACACACACCGCTGGGTAAAGGTTGGTGGGTTCACAATTCAACCTTCCGAGGTTGCTAAGGCAGCACTAATCATGACCACAGCTGTGATTCTTGCTAAGTCTCAGACTGAAAAGGTTGAGATCGTCAATGGTACTAAACGCAAAATTGTAGGAGCGTTCAAAGGTAAGAGATATATGGCCTTTGCTTTGGTGAGTTGTATTATGGTCGTGATATGTGGCTTGATTTTTATGGACAATGTGTCTACAGCGTTAATGTTGGCCTTTGTGATTATTGTGATGATGTTCATAGGTCATGTGCCTCGTGACCTCATGTTTAAGGGTATGGCGGCGTTGATGGCTGTTGGTGCTGTTATTGTGGCAGTCTCAATGGTAGTGCCAGACGAAGAACTGAAAGAGATGCAGATGCTCAAACGAGTCGTGACTGTCAAGCACCGTGTGCAACGTATGGTGGGGCATGTGGATAATGACAGTAATAAGGTGCAAAAATCAGAGACGCAGCAGATGCTCGATGATGAAAATTCTCAGAAGAGCTACGCTTTCATTGCAATAGCCAACTCGAACGTCATAGGCAGAGGTCCTGGCAACAGTGTGCAGAGAGACTTTCTTCAGCACGCAGAGTCGGATTTCATCTTTGCTATTATAATTGAGGAACTGGGCATACTGGGTGCTTTATTCGTGGCATTCCTCTATCTGGCTCTTTTGATGCGCGTGGCGTGGATAGCGCAGCGGTGCTCCACTTTCTTCCCAGCCTACCTTGTTTTAGGCTTTGGGATAATGATAACGTTGCAGGCCTTCGTCAACATGAGTGTGGCTGTCTTCCCTGGAGTTGTGACAGGACAACCTCTGCCATTCATCAGCAAGGGTGGAACCTCGATACTTATAACGAGCTTTTACATTGGAGTAATACTCAGTGTGAGCCGATATGCGCAGAAGAAGCAGAAAAAAGCTCCTCTTGTGGAAGCTGTACCTAATGGGGAAACAAGCGAATATTACAGTGATGGTGCAATGTCATAAGGCCAAAATGACCTGCAAAAAGTTTGTTGATGAACAGGAAGTCACTTTTTACACGGCTTTATGATAGTTGAATCGTTATTTGTTTGTAAATTTGTAATTTAAAAATAATCGGTTGATAAATAGCCCTTACAACAATGGATAAAAACAGACCTTTAAAAGTGATAATCAGCGGAGGTGGCACAGGAGGACATATCTTCCCTGCTGTGTCAATAGCCAATGCCATCAAGAAGCAACATCCCGAAACTGAAATACTGTTTGTTGGAGCTGAAGGAAGAATGGAGATGCAGAGAGTGCCAGCTGCAGGTTACGAAATAAAAGGACTGCCTGTAAGGGGACTTGTGAGACCTCTGTGGAGTCCTCGCAATATAGGTGTGATGATGGACTTCTTTAAGAGCAAGAAGATGGTGAAAGATGTAATACGCTTATTCAATCCTGATGTGGCAGTGGGAGTGGGTGGATACGCATCGGCGCCGACATTGAATGCAGCTTACTCGATGGGCATCCCTTGCTTGATACAAGAACAGAACTCATACGCAGGTGTGACCAACAAATCGTTGGCGAAAAAGGCACAAAAGGTGTGTGTGGCCTATGAGGGTATGGAGAGATTTTTCCCAGCAGATAAGATAATCATGACAGGTAACCCTGTAAGGCAGAATTTGCTTGCGACTACCGTGACAAAGGAAGATGCGCGTAAGAGTTTTGGCCTTGATCCCAACAAGAAGACCGTACTCGTTATTGGTGGTAGCCTTGGTGCTCGCACTGTCAATGAGAGTATCCTTAGCCATCTTGATGACATCCGCAAGAGCAATGTGCAGTTTATATGGCAGACTGGCAAATATTATAGCGCAAGCATTAGAGAGGTTCTTGCCACCTCCAATCCCGTGGCCAACATTAAGGTTATGGACTTTATAAGCAATATGGACAATGCTTATGCGGCAGCCGACCTTGTGGTGAGCCGGGCAGGCGCAAGCTCCATTTCAGAACTTTGTATACTTGGCAAACCGTGCGTGCTTGTTCCCTCGCCCAATGTGGCTGAAGACCACCAGAAAAAAAACGCTCTCGCTCTATCTACCAAAGGCGCTGCTATCTTAATTCTCGATAATGAGGCAAAAGAAACTCTGGTGAAGGTTGCTCTGGAAACTGTTGCGGATGATAAAAAACTTGTTTCACTGAGTGAAAATGCCAAAAAGCTCGCTTTACATGGTTCTGCAGATGTGATAGCTGAAGAGGTGTACAAACTGGCAATGGAATATGCCAACAAACAGAGGATGTGAATGACGTATTCCGTGCACGCAACAGAGTGATGTGTATAATAGTTTACTGCAAACAATATAAATGATGAATCTTAAAGATATTAAATCAATATATTTCATCGGTGCTGGTGGCATCGGTATGAGCGCATTGGTGAGATTCTTTCTTGCCAAGGGCTATAATGTAGGAGGGTATGACAAGATACCCAGCCGTCTGACAGAGTGCTTGATAGAAGAAGGAGCGAAGATTCACTATGAAGATAACATCAACGAGATTGATGACTGCTTCAAGCAGAAGGACACAACGCTTGTAGTGTATACTCCCGCTATTCCAGATGATCATCAGGAACTGACTTTCTTCCGCGAAAACGGTTTTAAGGTGCAGAAAAGAGCGCAGGTTTTAGGCACATTGACTAATTCCCTCGATGGTCTCTGCGTAGCTGGTACTCATGGAAAGACCACGACCTCTACTATGGCTGCACACCTTCTCCATCAGAGCCATGTCGACTGCAACGCTTTTCTTGGAGGAATATCCAAAAACTACGGCACCAACTATATATTTTCCGAAAGTAAGTATGTGGTGATAGAAGCAGATGAATTTGACCGTTCCTTCCATTGGTTGAACCCATATATGACAGTTATAACAGCCACCGACCCTGATCATCTCGACGTCTATGGCACAAAGGAGGCTTATTTGGAGAGTTTTAGGAAATACACCACTCTGATACAGAAAGGAGGAGCGCTTATTGTGCACAAAGGACTTGAGATGCATCCTGATGTACAAGAGGGGGTGAGAATATATGAATATTCGCGCAGCGAAGGCGATTTCCATGCGGAGAACATCCGTATAGGTTGTGGTGAGATAACGTTTGACTTTATTCATCCTAACGGCATCGTGAAGGATATACAGCTTGGAGTGCCAGTTAGCATCAATATAGACAACGGTATAGCAGCCATGGCTCTTGCAATCCTTAGCGGAGTCACTGCCGAAGAGTTGCGAGAAGGCATGAGAACCTTTGCAGGTGTAGAGCGTCGCTTCGACTTCAAAGTGAAGAACAATAAGATGGTTTTCCTCAGTGACTATGCTCATCATCCTAAGGAGATAGCCGCTTGCGTGCAGTCGGTCAGAGAGATATATGCAGACAAGAAGATTGCGGCCATTTTCCAACCACATCTCTACACTCGCACACGTGACTTCTATCGTGAGTTCGCTGAAGCCCTTTCAGGTCTTGATGCTGTTTATCTCTGCGAGATCTATCCCGCTCGGGAACTCCCTATACCAGGAGTGACCAGTCAGTTGATATATGACAACCTTCGTCCTGGAATGGAACGGTATCTTGTCTGCAAGGATGATATCCTTAATGTGGCTCGTAAGGCTGACTTTGACGTGCTTATCTCCCTTGGAGCCGGAGATATTGAAAATTATGTGCCGCAGATAACAGAGATACTGGCAGACAAAGTATAGGGGAAATTAAAGAAAAATAAAAAATGCTGGGCATTCCAGGATACCCGACAACATCCGATTGACTCATGAAGATAGGTAAAATCATAAAGACAACGCTTGTGACGATATTGGCGACCGCTTTGGCTGCCTATATCGCGTATTCTGTGTTCTTCCTTTCAATGCCAGATGAGAATGAGACATGTCAAGCCGTTGAATTGATTATCAACCAAGACTCCAACTCGGTGTTTATCGATGAGAAGGATGTGGAAACATTACTCAAGGATGCTCACATATACCCCAAGGGATCTCTTATGAGAGATGTGGATACTGATAAAATAGAGCATGTCATCAAGCAGAATGGCTTCATCCTTACAGCCGAATGCTACAAGGCTGCTGAAGGTGTGGTGTGTATCAGCGTCACACAGCGTACACCAATACTCTATGTGTTGCCAGATGGCCGTGATGGTTTCTTTCTTGATACAAAGGGAAAAGCTATACCAAACGATCGAGGCTACACGTCCGACTTCGTTGTTGTCTCTGGTGATGTAGATGAATTCTATGCAAGTAAGAACCTCGTTGACTTCGGACTGTTCTTGCATACAGACAACTTCTGGAACAAACAGATAGAGCAGGTGTATGTGACTCGTGACGAACGCGGACAACGCGTCGTGGAGATTGTGCCAAGAGTGGGTAATCATATTGTTTATCTCGGTTCGATAGACAATTTTCATAAGAAGTTGCACAACCTTCGTGTCTTCTATGACAAGGCCATGGGCACAGTGGGGTGGAATAGATATAAGAGAATTAACCTTGAGTATGTTAACCAAGTCATCTGCACTAAGAGAAAATGACAAGGCTATAGAGCCGACATCATCACTTAAGGGGTGTTTTATAAATTAGCTCGAGGCGATTATGAGACTATCACGCAGCAGATGTCTATTTTAAATGAAGGAGCGATGCAGGCATCGTGACTGAATGCAAAAGAGACAGATGCAAGTGAGAGGCCAAAATCGACCGAGCGAAAGGAGAACCCCCGATAAAACATAAATACTAATTTATAGAACACCCCTTAATATAAATAGATTCAATTATAGTTAAGAATAAAATAATACAGATATATGGCTACTTCTGACAAAGACTTTATTGTTGCAATCGAACTTGCTTCATCTAAAATAACAGGTGTGGCAGGTCAAAAGAAAGATGGCACTATGCAGATTCTTGCTTATGCAGAGGAAGATACTGCAGGCTGCATCAAACGCGGCGTTGTGTATAATATAGAAAAAACTTATCAGAGTCTCAACAACATAATCAGCAAGCTCGAAGCTGTGCTAAAAACAAAGATTCAGCGAGCATACGTAGGCCTTGGTGGACAGTCAATGAGGTCATACAAATGTGTCATTAAGCGCAATCTTCTCACGCAGAGCTACATCAGCAATGATCTTATTGATGCAATCCGTCAGGAAAGCTATGAGATACCATTTGCTGACTGCGAGGTGTTGGACAATTATCCGCAAGAGTTTGTTGTTGATTCAAACATCATCGCTGACCCTGTGGGTGTCATGGGCACAAACGTTGAAGGAGAATTTCTTGATGTCATCGCTAAGAACAAACTCAGAGCCAATGTGAGCACAGTGTTTGCCAATGCAGGAGTCGATATCGTTGAGGAACTCATCTCGCCTCTCCATCTTGCCAATAACGTGCTGACAGATGCTGAGAAACGCTCAGGATGCGCCCTCATCGACCTTGGAGCGGATACCACTACACTCGTTGTCTATAAGAACAATATCGTGCGTTATCTTGTTACTATACCTCTTGGCTCAAATAATATCAATAAAGATCTCGCTACTATTCCTATTGATGAAGCTGAGACAGAGGAAGTCAAACTAAAGTATGGCGACGCATGCCAGGAGGCGGAGGTCATAGACGAGAATGAAGTGCAGTTCTACACCACTACAGATGGGCGCCAGATAGAAGTGTCGCAGATTAAGAGTGTCATTGAGGCGCGAATGGGCGAGATTATTGCCAATGTGAGCAATCAGATTGTCAACTCTGACTACAGCGGCAAGCTACTTGCAGGCCTTGTCATCACTGGCGGTGGCAGTAACATGAAGAACATCGTCAAGGCTTTTGTTAAGAGCACTAAGGTAGACAAGGTGAGATTGGCCAATAAGGTCAATCAGATTGTGGCAAAGACTTCAAGTGCCTCTGCCATCAAGCTTGACAAGGCGGAGTCAACATCTATTATATCGCTCCTGCTCTCTGGATCTGTACCATGTGGAGGAGATTCTTTTGATAACAGCCAGAGCTATATCGATCAGCAGTTGAAGGAAGAAGAGAAGCGACGCAAGCAAGAGGAACTCGAAGCCGAAGCACAGGATGCGATGGCCTTTGACAAGATTAAGCTTGAGATACGCGAGGCGTACGATAAAGTACAAAAGCAAATAAAGGAAGTGGAAAACTACGGAAAGGATAAATCTGTAAGGCAGAAGGCACAGCAGATGTCTCTCACCATTTTGGATGAGGTCATTGGTGAAAAATACGAGAAAGCAGCGGCTGTTCTTAAAGATAAGGACAAATTCAAGCAGAGTCTTAAGGAGGGAGCAGACCTTGCTGATGTACTCAAGAAGGAAGTGGATAAACTTATTCTATGTGTCAATAAGGCCAATAGTGACAATAGTCTCATGGGAAGATTCAGAAGAATTCTCACAGATCTCGTCAACGAAGATACTCCAGATGACAAGAAGAAGTAGACGCGCTGCCTCATTATAGGCGAGGAGTTTTTTCAATGTTATAATAGCATTAGTGCAAGAATTAAACCTCGTCTCTCCAGCAATATTATAAATCATTTATTCGAATCCCCTTTTTAACAACAATAGACATTATGGCTGAAAACGACGATATCGGTGTTTTTAACTTTGCTACAGGCACCACAAGCATAATCAAGGTAATCGGTGTAGGTGGAGGTGGTAGTAATGCCGTCAACCACATGTACAATGAAGGTATCCATGATGTGACCTTCGTAGTGTGCAATACTGATAATAAGGCTCTTCAAGACTCCCCAGTGCCAGAGAAAATACAGCTTGGCAAGGAAGGCCTTGGAGCGGGCAACCGCCCTGAGCGCGCACGCAAAGCTACAGAAGAGTCAATAGAGGAAATCAAGGACATGCTCTCTGACGGCACCAAAATGGCTTTCATCACTGCAGGCATGGGAGGTGGCACAGGCACAGGAGCCGCTCCGCTGATAGCCAAGACTGCTAAGGACATGGGTATCCTCACAGTTGGCATTGTGACCATTCCTTTCCGTTGGGAGGGTAATAAAAAGATAGACCAGGCTCTTGACGGTGTGGAAGAGATGAGTAAAAATGTAGACGCTCTCCTTGTCATTAACAACGAACGCTTACGCGAGATATATCAAGATTTTACTGTCATCAAAGCCTTTGCCAAAGCTGACGACACACTCTGCAATGCCGCTCGCTCCATTGCTGAGATTATTACTATGCACGGTATAATCAACCTTGACTTCAATGATGTCAGCACTGTCCTCAAGGACGGAGGTGTGGCTATCATGAGCACAGGCTATGGTTCAGGTGAGGGACGTGTCACTAAGGGCATCAACGATGCGCTCAATTCACCGCTCCTTAACAACAACGACATCTATCGAGCCAACAAGATTCTCATTCGCATCTCTGTACCCGATGAGGAAGGTGAAGGTAACAGTGCCCTTATGATGGATGAGATGAACGAGGTGCATGAGTTCATGGCTAAGATTAAACGCGATGATGTAGAGACGAAGTGGGGACTTTCCATAGATCCTGCTCTCACCGACCAGGTCAAGATTACCATCCTTGCCACAGGCTTCGGCGTCGAAGATATCGATTCTGACGAACTCGGATCTCGTCTGCTCGCGCGCGACAAGGAACAACAGCAGAGAGATGTTGCCAAGGCAGAGGAGGAAGCAGAGCGAGCTCACCGTCGTGAGACCATATACGGCCCTGACAAGAATCACAGCACTATCCGCAAACCCCTATATAGCTACATCTTCAAGGAAGAAGATCTTGACAACGAAGATGTTATAAGCATGGTTGAAACATCACCTACATATAAGAGGTCTAAAGAGACTCTCCGCCAGCTCACAGATATTGGTACAAACCGTACAAATGCAGGTGTGGATCCTGGCGCAACAATAGTCTTCAGCTAAGGTGCTATAGGAAACAAAACAGCAGCGGTCAACTTTCATCTGGAAGTTGACCGCTGCTGTGTGTATAGGGAGAGGCTGCTGTAGTTTTTATAGGATCTACGTGTATAGACTCCTATTCTATTTCTATGATTAAGCGTCTATATTAGCGTAGGTGGCGTTTCTTTCGATGAATTCTCGGCGTGGGCCCACATCCTCGCCCATGAGCATAGAGAATGTGTAGTCAGCCTCCGCAGCATCGTTGATGGTAACCTGCTTGAGCAGGCGAGTGGCAGGATTCATTGTAGTCTCCCACAGCTGCTCTGGATTCATTTCACCAAGACCTTTGTAACGCTGCACCTTGATTTTGTCCTCCTGTCCGTCACCGTATGTGTCGATGAAGCGCTGGAGAGCTTCTTCATCATAACAGTATTCGCTGACTTTACCCTTAGTGCATTTGTAGAGTGGGGGGGTGGCAATGTAAAGCCGTCCGTCGCGTATGAGCTGAGGCAGGAAGCGGAAAAAGAGTGTCATAAGCAGAGTGTCGATGTGTGAACCATCGACATCGGCATCGGTCATGATTATGGTCTTGTAGTATCTCAGTTTGTCGTAGTTGGCTTCTTTCTGGTCCTCAGGGTTGAGGCCGAACTTCACTCCGAGAGCTTGGAATATGTTGTTGACCTCCTCGTGATCGAAGGCTTGATGCCATTTGACTCTTTCTACGTTGAATATCTTACCGCGGATAGGGAGGATGGCTTGGAAATGACGGTCTCGTCCCTGTTTGGCCGAACCGCCGGCGGAATCTCCCTCGACAATAAACATCTCGCAGTTGGCAGCATCCTTGTCTGAACAGTCGGCCAGTTTGCCAGGCAGGCCACCACCTGTCATTGGATTCTTTCGTTGTACTTTCTCTCTTGCCGCTCTTGCCGCCACACGAGCTTCTGCTGCTACAACGACCTTGTCGATAATCATCTTAGCCTCTTTGGGGTGCTCCTCCAGATAATAAGTGAGAGCTTCTCCCACAGCCTGCTGCACGGCACCTGCTACTTCACTGTTGCCGAGCTTGGTCTTTGTTTGACCCTCAAACTGAGGCTCTGCCACCTTCACGCTGATAACGGCGGTGAGACCTTCGCGGAAGTCCTCTCCGCTTATCTCAATCTTTTGTTTCTCCAGTTTTTCCGTTACTTTCGTGTCATCTGCATACTTCTTCAGCACACGCGTGAGTGCTGTACGGAAGCCCTGGAGATGAGTGCCACCTTCGATAGTGTTGATGTTGTTGACATACGAGTGGATATTCTCACTGTATGAGGTGTTGTACATGATGGCCACTTCAATAGGTGTCTCCTGCTTCTCTGTATTGAGGTATATGACATCGTCGAAAAGACAAGTGCGTGTGGAATCAATATAACGGACAAAATCTTTCAGGCCACCTTGGCTGTAAAATACTTCCTCTCTTACACCTTCTATGCCTACCTCCGCATTCTTATCGAGGCGCATGTCACGCAGAGTTATCTTGATACCTGCGTTGAGGTATGCAAGCTCGCGCATACGATTGGCGAGAATGTCATACTTATATGTTGTAGTGATGAATATTGTCTTGTCAGGCCAGAATTGCTGGCGTGTTCCTCTTAGCTCTGTCTCGCCCACCACTTTCACATCGTAGATAGGCTTGCCTGTCTCATATTCTTGCTGGTAAATCTTGCCATCGCGGAAAACCTGTGATTTCATGCGTGTTGAGAGAGCATTGACACAGCTCACACCCACACCATGGAGTCCACCTGATACCTTATATGAACCTTTGTCAAACTTACCGCCAGCATGAAGCACGGTCATTACCACTTCAAGAGCACTTCTGTGTTCCTTTTCATGCATGTCTACAGGGATGCCTCGTCCGTCATCTTGAACCGTGATGGAGTTGTCCTCGTTAATAGTAACTTCTATATGTGTGCAATAGCCTGCAAGAGCCTCGTCGATAGAATTGTCCACAGTCTCATAGACAAGATGATGGAGACCCTTTTCACTGATGTCTCCGATGTACATTGCAGGGCGTTTTCTTACAGCCTCCAAACCCTCAAGGACTTGGATGTTGCTGGCTGAGTAGCTTTGTGAGTTTTCTATTATTTCGTCCATGTTTATTTTTAGTGTTTACGATACAAAGTTAAGCATTATTCTTGACATGGGAAAAGAAAACAGGGACAAATAGCTCGAGAAGGTGAAAACTTGCGCAGACAAGGCTGTCAGATGGTCTTTGCTTGCTCTTTTGCAAAGCAAAAATAAAGTTCTTACAAGTTTTTATTGTGAAATATTTTCCCATCTGAGAAAAAATTGCTTACTTTGCCGCACTTTATGAGTGTATTAACTAAAAACAATTTAGAAACATGAAAAAGAATCTAATCTCTCTTGCTGTCCTTGTGGCGGTATTCATGGCAGCAATTCCTGTAAAGGCACAGATTAAGTTTGGTGTTAAGGCGGGTCTCAATGTCAACTCTGTCAGTCTAAAAGGCGACATCAAAAAGAATTTTGATGCAAGCAATCGTACAGGCTTCTTTGCAGGTCTTACGGCAGATGTCACTCTTCCTCTTGTAGGCCTTGGAGCCGACATCTCGCTCCTTTACGACAACAAGGTGATAGGCATTGATGATGACACTAACATTGAATCAAACAAGACTCTCCACTATGTCACGCTTCCTATTAACGCTAAGTATACCATCGGACTCAGTAGTATCGCAAGTGTATATCTCGCTACTGGCCCTCAGTTCTCTTGGAATGTTGGTGATAAGAACTGGAAATCAGACGCTGTTAACGATTGGGAACTCAAGAAGTCTGAGTTTAGCTGGAACGTGGGTGCCGGAGCTACCGTATTCAGCCATGTGCGAGTAGGCTACAACTACAATATTGCAATGGGCAACACGGGCGAGTCTGTATTTGAGATAGCAGGGAAAGCCTATAAGGGCAAGCTCAAAAACAATACACATCAGATTTCACTTACATATTTCTTCTGATGAGGACTCTCATAATGAAGGGAGTCATCTTTGGTGTTTAGATACTTGAAATACGCAGATATTATACTTCCGATACCATTCGACAGCTTCACATATCTCGTCCCGTCTCATTTGGAGGGACGAATCATGAGAGGCTGTCGTGTTGTTGTGCCCTTAGGTGGAAATAATAAGATACACTCAGGAATTGTGTTCAAGGTGCATGAGCAAGAACCGCAAGGAGTGGAGGTCAAGGCTATCATCGAACTTCTTGACGAGCACCCTGTCATCAATGAGCAGCAGTTTGCCTTTTGGCAATGGATGGCTCATTACTATATCTGTTCACTTGGCGAAGTGATGAAGTGCGCTTTGCCTGGTGCTATGAAACCTCAAGATGAACAAGCCCTCAGAGAGAAGGACAGGAAAAGGAAAGGCTCACCCCTCTTCAGCCTCGTCTCATCCAACCTCAGTCCTCTCAACGAGCTTACTGACTGTCAGCAGAAAGCACTTGACGAGATAGAAACTGGCTTCGTTGAGAAAAATGTTGCTCTCCTCCATGGAGTGACCTCATCTGGCAAGACGGAAATATACATACATTTGATAGACAAGTATATCCGTCAGGGACGACAGGTTCTCTACCTCTTGCCAGAGATAGCTCTTACTACGCAGATGACAGAACGCCTCCGCTGTTTCTTCGGCGACAAGATGGGTGTGTATCATTCTGGGTTTACTGATGTGCAGCGTCTTGATATTTACAAGCGACAGGTGTCCGACTTTCCATATCAGCTCATACTTGGGGCTCGTTCCAGCATATTTCTTCCTTTCACTGACCTCGCCCTCGTCATCATTGACGAGGAACACGAACAAAGCTATAAGCAGCAAGAGCCCGCACCGCGTTATCATGCACGCAGTTCAGCTCTAATGCTTGCCCATCTCTTCCGTGCCAAGACACTCCTCGGCACAGCCACCCCCAGCTTTGAGGCTTACCATCTCGCCCATAAAGGGTTGTATGCCTACGTGCAGCTTGCCCAGCGTCATCGTAACATGCAACTTCCCACCATAGAGGTCGTAGACATCAAGGAAGCCAAGCGTAGGCGTGAGATGAAAGGCCCATTCTCCCCTCGTCTCATAGAGACAATGCGTCAGGCTCTTGAAAAACGAGAACAGATTATTCTCTTTCAGAATCGCCGTGGCTTTGCCAGCTTCATCGAGTGCAAGCAGTGCGGATGGGTGCCGAGATGCCCCCATTGCGATGTTACCCTCACCTATCACAAGCGACAGAATGTTCTCATCTGCCATTACTGCGGTCATGCCGTCAACATGCCAGAGCGGTGTCCAGCATGTAACGAGACAGCTTTCACCAGCATCGGTACAGGCACCGAGAAGGTGGAGGAAAACATCTGCGCTCTTTTCCCTGAGGCTTCCATCCTGCGTATGGATCTTGACACAGCCAATTCTCGGCGGCAGTACGAGAACATCATAACGCGGTTTGCCCACCACGAAGCGGATATTCTCATAGGCACCCAAATGGTTACCAAAGGACTTGACTTCGACAACGTTTCTGTCGTTGGCATACTCGATGCCGATACTCTGCTCAACGTCCCTGACTTTCGCAGTTATGAACATGCTTTCCATACTCTTAGTCAGGTGGCAGGCAGAGCGGGACGCAACAAGGCAGCAGGCCACGTCATTCTCCAAACACGTTCATCCAGCAGCGACATCATAAAGCAGATTACCCAAGCCAACTATTGGGAGATGTTTTGCCAGCAGATGGGTGAACGTCAGCTTTTTCACTATCCACCATTTTTTCGTCTCATCTACGTCTATCTCAAACATCGCGATGATCGCCTCCTTGACAGCTTAGCCGATGATGTGGCCAGCCGTCTGCGCTCCGTTTTTGGAGATAGCATCTTAGGTCCTGATTGTCCTCCAGTCTCTCGTATTCGTTCGCTCTACATCCGTAAGATAATGATTAAAGTAAAGCATTCTGCCTCTATTGTCAAGGTCAGGGAAGCCCTTTTGGCCATACAACGAGATGTCATGTCCACACCAGCCGCAAAGGCACTATATATATATTATGATGTGGATCCTTTGTAGGACTAACCGTTGGGTGTATAGTATATATATTCGTGAAACTCAATAAAGAAGTTCTTTATATGATATTATTATCATGCGGAATATGAGCTTTGGAAGACATTTGTGGGCTTGTCTGACATAAATTCTGCCCAAATAGATTTTTTCGGTAGTCTCCTTTGCCGAGTGGTAAATAAAGTCGGGCTGTGAAAAAATTGTCTTTTATACAGTAGCAATATATTTTTACCAAATGTCTCTTGCAATGCATCCCATCAAAGATGGGTAAATAAAAAAGGCAGCCGCCACGCAGACTCTTGCATGAGCCAGCGTGGCGGTTGATGTGTGTGCTGTGTGTATGGAATAGTTTATGCCTTGATGTCGCCTGCCTTGATGAGATATTCGGCAATCTGCACGGCATTGAGGGCTGCTCCCTTTTTGATTTGGTCGCCTGAGAGCCAGAAGGTGAGTCCGTTCTCGTTGGCTATGTCCTTGCGTACACGACCAACAAAGACATCGTCCTTGCCTGCTGTGAAGAGCGGCATAGGATATTTCTGTGTTTTGGGATCGTCAATGAGTGTGACTCCGTCAGCGGCGGCGATGGCAGCCTGCGCTTCTTCAACGCTGAGCGGACGCTCCGTCTCAATCCATACTGCCTCAGAGTGGGCACGGAGAGATGAGATGCGCACGCACATGGCTGAGCAGCATGCGTCGGTATGCATGATTTTCTTTGTTTCGTTGAACATCTTCATCTCCTCCTTGGTGTATCCGTTATCCTGGAAGACATCGATTTGAGGAATTACATTGTATGCGAGCTGATAAGCAAACTTGTTGACTGTTGGTTCCTTGCCATCGGCAAGTTCTTTATACTGCTGCTGGAGTTCGGCCATGGCGGCTGCACCTGCGCCAGATGCACTCTGATAGCTGGCAACATGTATGCGCTTGATGTGGCTGAGCTTCTCGAGCGGCTGGAGCACTACGACCATCATGATGGTTGTGCAGTTGGGATTGGCGATGATGCCGCGTGGGCGGTTGAGGGCATCGGCTGCATTGCACTCAGGCACAACCAAAGGCACATCCTCATCCATGCGGAATGCGCTTGAGTTGTCAATCATGACAGCTCCAAACTTTGTGATGTCTTCGGCAAACTCCTTGGATGTGCCTGCACCTGCAGACGTGAAGGCCACGTCCACACCCTTGAAGTCGTCTCCGTGTTGAAGGAGTTTCACTTCATATTCCTTGCCGCGGAATGTGTACTTGGTGCCTGCACTGCGTGAGGATCCGAAAAGCACCAAGTCATCTACTGGGAAATTTCTCTCATCAAGAACACGAAGCAATTCCTGTCCTACAGCGCCGCTGGCGCCAACGATAGCTACTTTCATCTTTTACCTTATAATTATCTGTTTTGAAATCCATTATTGATATGAGCCTTGAAAAACGATGCAAAATTACAATAATTTACTATAATAATGATAGGGAATATGACTTAAAGGTGTGTTTTTGTATAAAAAAGAGCCGCGGAGAAGCACAAATGAACAGACGGATTGGCAATGATGTCGACAATGTTTTAGGATGCAAATCAAAGTATCTGGATCTTCTTCAAATTAGTTGAAAAAAATGAAGGTACCTTCAAGTGCCCATGAAGATATCTTCATAGCCCCACGAAGATACCTTCATAGCCCCACGAAGGTACCTTCATTAAAACGACAAGATTTTGACATGACTATGACTGATTTTACTTCACAGTTTTTTATTTGTTTCCTACTTCACTTCACAAGCTATGCAAAGTCTTCCTAAGAAGCTTTACGATATTGTTCCGTTGTTTCTAAATCAGTTCACAGTTGCAATGATAGGCTATTTTTCTGATTATGCAAAATAATCATGAAAAACACTGCGGAGGAAGCCTTGCGGCTGGGGGCGCAAAGCCTCCATTGAGCTTTTCAATGTACATGAAACAACTCCCTCATTCTCCTCGGTGGCAACATGCCCACATTGCTTCTGTGTGGCCTTTTGGTGTTGTAGAACTCTATGATGTCAGTCATCAATCTGTCTTTTCCTGATTTCACTATACACTTTTTTCTTTCATTAACAGAAACGGTGTACAGTGTTGTAAAAGCCATACTGAATCAATAGACACATGCCTCAAATCCATATTGTCTTGTACTGATGTAGGGCGAAATAGTGAAATGCTTGAAGGTATATGCTTTTCTTTGGCCAAGAAATGATAAATGTTGTTCGGTAGAGAAGGCTGTGTCATTTTTTTATGTTATCTTTGCTCACGTTTTGTATGGAACTTCTCTGATATTACACTCTTACAAAATTCGAAAGCAGTAATAATCTAAGAACGAACAAACTGTAAGCAAACAAAATAAAGAACGTAGAAATAAAAAATACGAGACGAACAAACAAGAGGCCAAAAATGAACAGGTTAACGATAATTATACGACGCGGATTGGCTGTGCTTGCTCTTGCCATCATGGCAAATACGCTGATGGTGGACATGGGGGAAGGCAGAGCAGAGGCGCAAGAACTCAATTGCCAGGTGAAGGTGATACACTCGCAGGTGCAGGGAACGGATAAGGAAATCTTCGCCACACTGGAGACGGCTGTGTCGGAGTTTATGAATAAGACGACATGGACAGAGTTGCAGTTCAAGCAAGAAGAGAGGATTGACTGCATGCTCAATATCACTGTGAAGAAGTATGTGCCAGGAGAAAATGCATTCACTGGCGAACTGCTCTTCCAGCTCAACCGTCCTGTGTTCAATTCGGGTTACAGCACCACTGTTTTCTCCATGAAGGATGCCAACTTCAACTTCAACTTCAGCCCGCAGGATAATCTTGAGTTCAACGAGAACAATGTCGATAACAATCTCACCGCCATGCTCGCTTTTTACGCTTATCTCTTTATCGGCATGGATCTTGACACATTCTCGCCTCTCGGAGGCACAGATGTCCTCCGCATGGCAGAAAATATAGTCAACAGTGCGCAAAGTCTCAATGTGACAGGATGGAAAGCCTTTGGCGATGACCGCAACCGTTATGCCATCCTCAACGACTACCTTGAATCTTCTCTTGAGCCTCTTCGTCAGATGCAGTACAAATACCACCGCGAAGGGCTTGACGAGATGGCGCAGAATGCCGACAGAGGGAGAGTGGCCGTGAGCGAGGCTCTGGAGTTGCTCAAAGAGGCCCACGGCAACAAGCCTATGTCAACGTGGCCTCAAATATTTACAGACTTCAAGCGTGACGAGATTGTGAACATCTATTCTGGTCATGGCACAGAAAAGGAGAAGCAGGCTATATATGATATAGTCTCTGACATCAATGCAAGTCAAAACACTTATTGGACAAAGATAAAGAAATGATACGTCATCTGCATATAGAGAATTATGCCCTTATCCAACACTTGGATATAGACTTTCATCCGGGTTTTTCCGTCATCACGGGAGAAACGGGTGCCGGCAAGTCCATAATCATCGGTGCTATAGGACTTCTGATGGGGCAGAGGGCTGACAGCCGCACCATCAAGGCTGGAGCCAAGCGGTGTGTTGTCGAGATAGAGATGAATGTGGCAGATTATGGCATGGAAACCTTCTTTGAGGAGGCTGACCTTGACTATGACGAGGGCTGTTGCATCATCCGACGGGAGGTGACTGCTGCTGGCAAGTCGCGTGCCTTTATCAATGATACCCCTGTATCCCTCTCCCTGCTCAAGGAAATAGGCGAGATGCTTATTGATGTGCATTCGCAGCATAAGAACCTGCTTCTCGGCAAGGAAGACTTCCAAATATCGACCCTTGACCTCCTGGCTAAGAATGATGCATTACTGGACAGTTACAAACGTGCATATTCCCTTTATCGCCAGACGGAAAAAGAGTTGGAAGAGGCTGTTGCCATGGCAAAGCAAAGCCAGGAAGAAGAAGACTACCTGCGTTTTCAATATGAGCAAATAGCTGAAGCGGAGTTGCAGGAGAATGAGCAGGAAGAACTGGAGGAAGAGCTTCAGACTCTTGAACATGCAGAGGATATCAAGTCGACTCTCTTTTCCGTCGTCCGTATAATGCAGTCGGATGGCGAGTCTGCTGATGCGCTCAATATGCTCAGGCAGGGCATACATGAGCTTCGTTCCATATCCAGCGTTTATTCGCAGGCAGATGCTATTGCAGACCGTATGGATTCGTGCTACATCGAACTCAAAGATGTGGCGGGTGAACTCGAAGATGGTGCAGACAGTGTGGAGTATAATCCAAAGCGACAGGAGCAGGTCAGTGAACGTCTCAACACCATATACACCCTGGAGAAGAAGCATGGTGTGGATTCTGTGTGTCAACTCCTTGAACTCCAGCATGCGTTGGGAAGAAAACTTTCTGCTATTGACGGCAGTGGCGAGTTGATAGAAAGGCTTCGCTGCCAGGTTGAGGA
The DNA here is from genome assembly GCA_036303125.1 of Bacteroidaceae bacterium. GTDB lineage: Bacteria > Bacteroidota > Bacteroidia > Bacteroidales > Bacteroidaceae > Minthosoma. The sequence goes on along the minus strand of JAXJBE010000166.1, from coordinate 13,246 downwards.
GAACCGCAGAACGGCCACATCTCTTGCCTTGCAGCTTTCTGCCGCGCGTGCCAAGGCGGCAGAGGCCATGGAGGCAGAGATGAGAACTAAGCTATTGCCTCTTGGCATGCCCAACGCACAGTTTCGCTGCGAGGTGGTGACCGATGAGCAGACCCTTACCCCAAAGGGATGCGACCAGGTGCAGTTCCTTTTCAACGCTAATAAGAGCGGAGAGCTCAAGCCTGTAAGCCAAGTAGCTTCAGGAGGTGAGATAGCACGTGTAATGCTCTCCGTTAAGGCTCTCATAGCAGGAGCTGTCAAACTGCCCACCATTATCTTTGATGAGATTGACACAGGTGTCAGCGGCAAGGTGGCAGAGAAGATGGCCATTATGATGAGAGAGATGGGAAATCAAAACAGACAAGTCATCTCCATCACCCACTTGCCTCAGATTGCAGCACATGGGCAGCATCACTATAAGGTATATAAGGAAGATACAGAAGACACCACCCTCAGTCATATAGTGCCACTGGTATATGAGCAGCGAGTTGAGGAACTTGCCCACATGCTTAGTGGTGAAGATCTCACACAGGCAGCCATCGACAATGCCAGGGCTCTTATAGAGAATTCGTCACCATCGGCGATGCCATAGCATTGACAAATCATTTATCAAATCGATAGGCACTAAGTGGCCTGTAAACAAATTCAAACCACCAGATGAAGATTACATACCATACTACTTCCTGCAAGCGGCTTTCTGCATTATACTTTTCGTGTCGTGTGTTGCTGATGTCGGTCTTAATAATCCTGGCATCAGAGGCAACTGCACAAAACGCGCGCCTATTTACTGTGCAGGACGGGTTGCACACATCCAACTTCAAAAGCATCAGTATAGACTCCCAAGGTTGTGTCTGGCTCTCAGGAGCCAGGCTCCTCACTCGTTTCGATGGTAAGAGCTTCCACAATCTGCCGACCATCAACAGGAATACTGGTCAGCCTCTCTTTTCCATCTGCAATGGTGTCAAAGAGTATGGCGGTGGCCTTTACTGGGTGTATACCAGCAATGGCCTATTTTTGCTTGACGTGCGCACCAACAGTTATGAGCGCATCATGCTCAACGAACAAGAGGATTCTGTGCATGGATACTTCGTCAATAAGGTGAATGATTATGTAACTCCTGAACAAGTGTTGGTGACAACTGATGGGGGAGGCACATACGTCATTGATAAAGCAAGCCGCAAGGTCAATAAAGAAGCGTCCCGGCAAATTATTGATGTCATCGGCAATTCTTTCCTTGTCAATGTCATGAAAGATTCGCACAATATAGTGTGGGCAAACACTATATCTAAAGAACTCGTGGCTGTAGATCTCAGTACTATGCAACGCAAACCTCTTTCCATTGATGAGGAGGCGCAGGACATACTGAAAACCAGTACAGTGATGTCTATTTGTGAGTGTGGTGGCAAAATCTATTTCGGATTGTCTCAAGGTCTTCTCGTATACAATGCTGTCACAAACAGGGTCAGTGTTGTCAACGGAATAAGTTGCACTGTCAAGGCGATGAACGTGTCCAAAGATGGCCGCCTCTTCGTAGGTACTGACAGTTATGGCATCTGGATGCTTAACCCGGAAGATGATAGTATTCAACTCTACCAGAACACGGCTGCACCCTTCGACCTCACCTATGCCAAAGTGTCGGATCTTATTGAAGATGCAGATGGAAACCTGATGGTGGAGGTGATGCAGAAAGGGTTGCTTGTCATACAGAAAGGGAAGGGTGCATTTAAGTTGACTGGACTTTCGGCCAAAGGCGATGGCACTAACATCTCTTGTATCACATCCATTGCATTTGGCCATGACGGTTCACAGTGGGCTGCCACTGATGGTTACGGAATTTTCCGTGTTGACGCTGGAGGCACACACACTGTAAATGAGGGGCTTCGTTCCAGTCTTGTGCAGACGATTGTAGTGGATAAGAGAGGCACACTCTGGTGCGGTACATACGGTGGAGGAGTACAGACGCTCGAAGGTGGACGATGGTCTCTTGGCCAAGACAATTGGCTTGCCCCACTTGCCAACGAACTCATAATGCATCTCTGTTATGATGAGAAAGAAGATGTCATTTATGTCTCTACCAATGGTGAAGGACTCCGGCGTCTCGACCTCAGCGCTCATGTCATTGATAAATTCAACTATAAGAAACTCGCCAATCATTGGCTTGTCATGAGCTATCTCGATAGCTTGCAGACGTTGTGGACATGCTCCTCCAATCGAGTCTCTTTCATCAATCTGCGCACACGAAAGGAGGACGTTTTTGAATATGAAGGACAAAATTTCTTTGAGATTGATGATATTAAGCAGGCGGGAGACGAAATAATCCTTGCCAGCAGCAGTGGTGTCTTTTTTCACAATATCAGGACTGGAAAGACATCGCTTGTAGACACCTCTTGTGGACTCCTCTCCAACGATGTGCGTAGCGTGGTGGTCAAGAATGAATATGTGTGGGTGTCTACAATTATGGGGGTGGCCAGCATCAATCTCAAGACACATCATGTTACTAACTATACCAGCTTCTTTGGCTACTTCACAGGGGAGTTTCATCGCACCACTGCAGCCCTCTCACCTGATGGACGTGTGATGTTTGGTGGTGACAATGGCATTCTTAGTTTTGTGCCACAGGATGTGCAGACGCGCAAGAAAGACATATCAGACATTTTCTTCACTTCGCTTCTTATCGGTTCTGATGAAGTAGATTATCCAGCGGACAACGAGATGCTTGACGCTGCCATAATGTATGCAAAAACGATTCACCTTAAACCTTCTAACAATTCATTCACTATAACATTCCGTTCGCCAGACATCACAGACCCTGATAGAATTCATTACGACTATATCCTAAAAGGACACGATAGTCAGTGGCACAACAATACTTCCATACCACAGGCCTCTTATGTCTCTCTTCCAGCCGGACGCTATACACTTGTCGTCAGAGCGTATTATGAGGACTTTCCAGAGAATGCTGTGGAGAAGACGATTGACATTGTGGTTGATGCGCCATGGTACGCTACCACCATCGCTATTATTGTTTATTGCCTGATGGCCATTCTTTTAGTCAGTGTCATGTATCGACTCTGGAGAGAACGCAAGCAGCAACAGCAAATAATCAAGGAAGAATTGGCAGCGAGAGAAAGAAGGGATGAGAAGTTGCGCATGTTCACCAGCATCACACATGAACTCAAGGCACCACTCATGATGATAGAGTCACCACTTAAGGAACTTGCTATTGATGAACAAGACGAGCGTAAACTCGAACTATATGACATCATGCAACGCAACTGCCAGAAAATGATGGATGTGGTCAAACAGATAACTGATATACAGAAGATAGACCAGGGCAAGTTTGTCATCAACCTTGAGGAACATGACTATGTTAAGTATGCCAACCATGTTTTTGAACAGTTCAGGGGCATAGCCGCAGTCAAGAACATATCCTTCATCATAGAGCATAACGAGCCAGAATTGTATATGTTCTTCGATGAAAATCATTTTGATAAGATACTCTCCAATCTTCTTAGCAATGCCTTCAAGTTTACTCCAAATGGAGGGAAAATCATTGTGCGTAGTGGCATCGTGGGCGGCAATGTAGACTTGAGCATATACAACTCAGGATCACATTTAGATGAGGAAGACATGAAGCATCTCTTTGAACGCTTCTATCAAGGTTCGGCTGGCAACAACTCTACAGGTTCGGGAATAGGGCTCAATCTCACCAACGAACTTGTCAAACTTCATAATGGCACTATCACAGTCACTAACATTGACCCGGATGGAGTAGAGTTCCATCTTACATTCCCATTCTGTAATCCAGAGTTTAATACAGCTAACGGACGCACCTCAGTGCTTCTTGTAGACGACAACAGAGACATCATCGAGTATGTCAAGTCGCAACTGGAAAAAGACTGTAACGTGCAGGTGGCCTTCTCTGGCAATCAGGCATGGAATCTGCTGCTCAAACAACATCCTGACGTTGTCGTCACCGACTATCAGATGCCTGATGGAGACGGTATGGAACTGTGCCAGAACATCAAGGCGAACCCCGAGACAGATAGCATACCTGTTATCATGCTTACAGGCGAAGGCAGTGAGGTAATCAAACTGAGAAGTCTCAACATACAAGTAGATCACTATCTCGAAAAACCTGTCAGCATGACCCTTTTGCGCTCAGCCATAGCGCAAGTGATGAGAGTGAGAGAAACTATGCGCAACAGGATGGTTCGTATAGATATGGGTGCCAACCTCGCTAATTCCAACATAACTGTCAACGAAAGGGTGGACATCTTCACTCTCATAAATGAGTCTATCCGCAAGCATATCAGCGACAGCGACTTTAGCATTGCTCAGCTATGCACTGATGTGGGTATGTCCAAGACGCAGTTGCACCGTAAGATGAAAAGCCACTACGGCATTACTCCCAATATATATATCAAAACTTATCGCCTAAAGCAGGCTGCATATATGCTCGTGCACAATGATGTGAATATCAGTGAGGTGATGTATGCTGTAGGCTTCAATTCACCCAGTTACTTCGCTTCCTCCTTCCGTGACTGTTTTGGCATGTCACCGCGTGAGTTTGTTGCCTGCTACAAGGGTTCGGACGATGAGGAGATACTTAATAAGCTCCTGCAATGAATGTATTGTTGGAAGTGGTTCTCGCAATGATGCTCTTCTATATCTTTGCGCTTCATCCTAACGCAAACACTCCGCTTAGTCATGACACATTTATCTATAGCTATCGTTGATTCCAACATGCTTGCCGCCATAGGCATGCAACAGATACTTGCAGACATCATGCCAATAGCCGACGTGCGTGTCTTCGTGTCCTTCGAGCAACTGCGGCAAGCTGGTGATGTAACTTTTGTTCACTATTTCGTCTCGTCGCGCATCTTCTTTGAGCATGCGTCCTTCTTTCGCGATTCATCATGCCGAGTAATCGTGCTTGTCAATGGAGACTTGCAGATTACTGGCGTACCCACCCTTAATGTATGTCAAGAGGCAACGATGCTTGTCAAATCAATACTTGCTTTGCATCAGAAAGGACACGGTGCTCACGGAAGTGCAGCTTCTCCTCAAACACTTCATGGCACTTCTGCTCATTCATCTCATGTGTCTGTCTGCGCGTCGGCAAGTTCAAAACAAGAACTGTCAGCACGAGAAGTGGAAGTAGCTCTTCTGCTTGCTCAGGGGTATATAAATAAGGAAGTGGCCGACCGTCTTAATATCAGCATTACGACTGTCATAACCCATCGTACGCATATCATGGAGAAACTTCGTGCACGCTCCCTTGCAGACATTATAATATATGTTGTCATGAACGGCTTGCTTGATGTCGGAGAGATATAAGTAGGTGCTCAAAATAGAACGAAGGTATTATAAAGCTAATTATGAACACCTGCTTAGCACTTTAAAAAACAATAATTGCCATGTGGATAATCTTTCTCCCACATGGCAATTTTTGAGGTATAGGGTTATTGTGGTAAGAGATGAATCAGATTAGTCTATAGGCTGTCTACTTCTTTATTTTTATTATCCGGTTTGTGACACGCTCGGCAGAGATGATGGTTCCGTCCTCTCCCACTATGTCTACTGTCCATACGTGTGTGCTTTTGCCTGCATATACCAGTTTGGCTTTACCGTATACCTTACCTTCTGTAGCAGACATGGCGACATGGCTGGCATTGATTTCTGTGCCACACACTGCGTAGTCTGGATCAAAATGTGTCAAGTGTAATGAACCGACGCCAGCGATTGTCTCAGCAAGCGATAGCGATGCTCCGCCGTGTAAGATGCCGAGATACTGTCGAGTGGATGGACTTATGGGCATCTCAGCCACAGCATATTCGTCATTAGTAGGGATGAAGCGCATGCCGAGGGCTTCGATGAGAGTCCCTTTCATACGGGTATGTAGGAAATCACATTCTTCTTGGGTAAGCATATTATGATTGTTTTTAGGGGATGTGGCTATATGATGGGTCTATTGCTTTAATGACGGTGCTTTATATCTCCTTTTTATAGGGTGTCGTAGCGTCTTAGCTCATTACGCAGTTGGAGAGCATGACCGTTGGTTACAGAGTTGAGCAGTTGCCAGAAGAGAGTGGAGTGGTTATGGTGCACAGTGTGGCATAGCTCATGGAGGATGACATAATCTTGGAGATGCTCAGGTACCTTCATCAGATAGAGCGAAAGGCTGATGCTGTTGCGTCCTGAGCATGAGCCCCATCGTGTCTTTGAGGAGCGGATGCATACGTTGGAGTAGTTAAAGCCGTGGAGATGGGCCAGTTCAGCTGTGCGACGGATTAGGTGTAACTTGGCGGCTTTGCGCATCATCTCTATTTCCTCGGGCGAACTGATAACTTTCTCATGCAGTTTTTGTTGTCTTGATATGAGTGTTTTGCGGTATTTATCCACGGCACTCTTGACGAGTGATAGAGGTGCGCCACTAAATGTAGTGACATGAAGACCGTCAACCAAAGGGCGCATGATGATGCTGCGAGCCCTTTGGTTGACGGTCACTGTTACTGTGCCGAAGTCTGGATCTTGGTAAGTCACTTAGCAAACTCCGTTTTAAGGTGTGTTCAATGTGATTTGCATGCTATGATGGGTGGAACTATCGCTTAGCAAACTCCTTGTATATCTTTTCTGCTATGGCAGCCATCTCTTCTGATGGGAGCTGGAGCTTGGGGTTGCTGAAATTGAGGTCTTTCTCACTCTGCATTGGCACAAGATGGATATGTGCATGAGGTACTTCAAGACCTAACACTGCTTGTCCCACCTTTATACAGGGGAAGGCTGCTTTGATGGCAACAGCCACCTTCTTGGCGAAAACCTGGAAGCGAGCCAGTTCCTCATCTTCCATGTCGAAGATGTAGTCGACCTCTCTGCGTGGAATGACCAATGTGTGTCCCTTGACGAGAGGGTTGATATCAAGAAATGCGTAGAACTCTTCATTCTCGGCGCATTTGTATGAAGGTATCTCTCCTTCGGCTATTTTTGTGAAAATACTCATGTCTCTGTGCCTCTTTCCTGTTGGTTTTTCATTCAAATTGAATAGAGATGACCTCAAACTTCATCTTGCCTCGTGGCACTGTGACCTCAGCCACATCTCCAACCTTCTTGCCGAGTAGCCCTTGGGCTATTGGTGTCTTGATGGAGATTTTGTTTTCTCTCAAGTTGGCCTCACCCTCGCTCACGATGGTGTAGGTCAGTTTCATATCGTTGTCCACATTGCGCAGCTCTACCTTAGAGAGTATCTGCACTTCATCTTTCTTTGTGAGCATAGATGGATCAAGTATCTTTGCCTCTGAGAGAGTAGCCTTTAGTTCGGCTATCTTTGTTTCGAGTTTGCCTTGCGCTTCTTTTGCAGCGTCATACTCAGCGTTCTCTGAGAGGTCGCCCTTCTCGCGAGCTTCTGCAATCTGGCGGATGACCTCAGGACGGTCTATCTCTTCCAGTTGTTTGATTTGGGCACGAAGTTTGTCGTAGCCCTCCTGTGACATGTATGCCATAGTTATCTTAATTGTTTAATTATTTATCGATTATTATTTAGGTATTATGCTTATTATATTTAAAGGATTGTCAGCCTGTGCTGTATGGTCGTTTTTCTGCAGCCGCATTGCTGCCGTGGTGGCTTGGTGCCTATTCTATACGCTATAAAGGTCTCTGCATTGTTTGGTATAAGAAAAAGCAGACTCTAAGATAACGAAAAAGAATCCCGACTCACATCGTAGTCGAAACCCTTCCTTCCACAGACGTTTTCTCACCATGGCAGAATTCAACATAGTTTGGTTTTGCTCATTTGGCTTACCGAAATCGTCCCAATCTTTTCATGTGCAAAGGTACGGCTTTTTCCAATACCCACCAACTTTTTCTTGAATATTTTTCGGAATATGAACAAAATGTCTCTTTTTTAATGGAATAAGTGAATTGGGTGATTGGAATAGATAAATTGCCATGTGGAGGATGTTCTGTGTATATTCATCTTCTTCTTGGCTGTCATTCATCCTCTCCCAATTCACCGATGACAGCTGCAATCTCATCCATTGTGTACCCATGAGAGATGGCGAAGCGGTATAGTTTGCTGCGCATCTCATAGTTGCTGCGTGCCTTGATGGATTTCTTCTTTTTTTGCAGCATGGATGTGAGGATATTGTTGTATTCCTCATCGTCAATTTCTTCCATGGCTGCACAGATTGCGGCCATGGGGATATGTCTTAGCTTCAGTTCCTGTGTGAGCCGGTTGCGCCCCCACTTGTTGTATCTATATTTATCGCGGATGAAAGCTCGGGCATATCTGTCATCTGCTATGTATCGTTCTTGTGTGAGCCGGTTTATGATGCGTTGTTGGCCACCATCGTCCACTCCCCATTCGCGCAGCTTTTTCATTATGTCTGCTGTGCAGTGTTCGGCAGAGGCACAAAGTGCAGAAAGCCTGTCGTAGGCCTCCTGCTCTGTATATTGGTGTTTGGGTCTGATTGTCATTTCTGTTTGCTGATAGAAGGCACTTCGGTCATGCATCCGTAGCGGTGGTATTCATAGGAGATGGATTGTTCCTTGAGATAGCGGATGAGTTCGATTCGTCCATTGTTTACCGGTCTCTCCATGGCGATGTAGACATGGGCGTCTGCTGCTGCTTTGATGAGTTGGTCGGGCACATCTGCTGTGAGAGTGCGTATGCGCTCATAGCGTTTGAGGCGGCGGCACAGGTCGGAGAGGCTCTCCTTAACGATGTTGACGGAGCAGTCTACGTTTGTGTGGACATTGGCATCCACAGATATGGTTAGCTTTGTGCCCACAGTATTTGCAGCGCATATAGCCATATTGATGTCCTCCTTCTTTTCGTTGCCGAATAGACGAAGCACCATGCCCCCTTCTGTCAGAGGAAGATAGCGTAGCAGGTTCTGTTCACCGTGGATATGAGGGCATAGCAGTTGAGGCTTCTCAAATTCGCTTGCGTACCATTTGTGATAGGAGTTGCGGTAATCAGATTTGCATGTGTCTTTATCTGATATGACCATCAGTTGCGTGCAGTAGTTGGGACCTCCAGCTTTGAGTCCAGGACCGAAGGCGCTCCGCTTCGTGCCTCCAAAGGGTTGACGGCCCACGATAGCTCCTGTTATGCTGCGGTTGATGTAGAGGTTGCCAGCTTTGATGTTGTCCTTCCATGTTTCTTGTTCCTTCTCGTCAAGCGATTGTAGGCCAGAGGTGAGGCCATAGTTGAGGCTGTTGACCATGGATATGGCTTGGTTGAGCGTGTCAAAGGGCACGACAGCGAGAATAGGGGCGAATAGTTCCGTCTTGAAAGTGTATGAGTCTGGCCGCACGCCAATTTTTATCGTTGGCCGCAGGATGTATTTCTCATTATCTATATATTGTGGGGCTATTAGCCACTGTTCTCCTGGTTCTAACTGAAGTGCTTTGTCGAGTTTCTCGTTGGCATTGGATATCATGGGGCCTACGACATTGCCAGTCTCCCACGCACTGCCAGTCTTGATGGATGAGGCGCAATCCTTGAGTTTTGCCATGAAGATGGGGTCGTCATAGACAGAACGTTGTACAAGGAGCAGGGAGCATGCAGAGCATTTTTGCCCGGCATTGCCAAAGGCGCTCTTGCAGGCGTTGAGTATGGCATGGTCACGGTCTCCTGAGGCTGTGAGGATTATAGCGTTCTTCCCTCCTGTCTCAGCTGTTAGCGGTGTGTGAAGATTGGCTGCTGCTATTTTTGAGGCGGTGTCGGTGCCGCCAGTGAGTATGATGTGGCTGACGAATGCTGATGTCGTCAGTGTATCTGCTACTTTATTGCTGGCCAGTACCACTTGCAGAGCGTCTTTAGGCACACCAGCCCTCCACAGTGCTTTGGCCGTGAGCCATGCCACGGGGGCTGCAGCTGTGGCAGGTTTGAGTATGCAGGTGTTTCCTGAGGCTAAGGCGGCGACTATTCCTCCGCAGGGTATGGCGCACGGGAAGGTTCCGTTCCATGGTGAGATGACGAGCACAGTGCCTTTGCCCTTTATCTCTATGTCATCGAGCGCATGGAGATGAGCCACGGTGGCAGGGTAGTAGCGGCAGTAGTCTATGGCTTCAGAAACCTCTACGTCTGCCTCCTCTATTGTTTTGCCCGTGACGGAGCACATGGCTCCAATGAGGTCTGCACGCATGAGGCCAAGGTTGTTGGCTGCATGCAGGAGTATCTTGTTTCTCTCTTCCACACTCTTCTGTCTCCATCCGGAAGCGTCATCGTGCGCTGCCTGCAGGATGGCTTGTGCCTGTTCGTCAGTGGCGCGTGACATGCGGCATGCTTCGATGCGGCTTTCTTGGTTGTTGTCGTGATAAATGACCATATCATCGTTGTAGACGAGTTCGCGTCCTATTTGTGTGGGCAGGATGCTGCCAGGGTGGAGAGAGTCCCAGTTTGCTTGTTCGCAGACTTCTTTTCCTTGCGGTTTCCAGCGCTGGATGATATTTTCTACCCATCTTTGGTTGCATGTGCGGTCAAAGTCTGTGTCGGGTTCGTTGGCAAAAGGTGCGGATAGGTCCTTGGCTCTGTATATCTCATTGCGGTCTTGCGTACGTTTTGGAGTGTGTGAGAGTTTGTCCTTGAGCGTGTAAGCCGCCTTGAACTGTTCCAGCAGTTTGTCCCATGTTATGGTGTCTGGATGCAGGGTGAAGGAATGGGTTAGGAAATTGTCGGGTGATGTGTTCTCGTTCATGCGTCGCACGAGATACGAGATGGCGTTTAGGAAGTGCTCCTGCTTGACGACAGGGGTGTAGAGCAGGATGTTATTGCCCATAGCCACTTGTGCTCGGCATACATGGTTGGCCATTCCCTCGAGCATCTCGAAGTCGAAGCACCGATATGGGGTCCTTTTGCGTTTGGCCAAGAGGTGTGCGTAAGCTATGGTGAAGAGATTGTGCGACGCTATGCCGACATGCAACACTTGCGCATTGTCGGGTGCGAGTGCCCGTTCGAGCAGGTGCAAGTAGTTGGCGTCTACTTCGGTCTTGCTTGATCGCACAGGGTTGGTCCATCCTCTGAGGTCGCTGGTGATGGTCTCCATGTCGAGGTTGCATCCCTTGACGAGTCTCATCTTGATGGGCGAACCTCCTGCATTGACGCGTTTGTGGGCGAAGTCGAGCAATTGGCTTTGGAAGTCCCATGCGTCTGGCAGATAGGCTTGCACAACGATGCCTGCCTCGTAGTTGGCGAACTGTTGCTGGGAGAGCGTCTCGATGAATACGCGGAGCGTGAGGTGCGCGTCCTTATACTCTTCCATGTCGAGATTGACAAACTTGTTGTGTTCCTTTCCTTGGGAGTCTATATATTTGTTGTCTATGGCTGATTGATACAGAATAGACATGCGTCTGACGAGTTCAGAAAAAGCCTCGTCATAGTTTAGTGCGTGCGTTTGTGCGTATATGCCTGATATCTTTACTGAAATGTAGTTGATGTTTGGTTGTCTGAGAGCTTCGAGGTATGACTCGAAACGGCGATCTGCTTCTGCGTTGCCAATGACAACTTCTCCAAGTATGTTGACGTTTTGCCCCACATTTTGCTTGTGACGCTTGGTGAGGTGCTTGTCCAGGGACGTTTGTTCGCCATCAATGATGATGTGTGAAGTGTCGTGTCTGAGTCTCCATTTGATGATGGGCACGGCAATGGCATTGAATGGTGGCAAAAATCCTATCTTCTGATATATCCAAAACAGCATTCTGTCGGCAGGGCTGAGGAAAGATGGTATACCGTAGTGGTCGATGAGACGCTTTATTCTACGTGCCAGTATTTGCGTGTCGAGTATTTGGCTGCTTTCATCAAGCATGCGTACCATGAAATGCTTAGAGCTTGGGGTCTTTACCATAGCTCCATAGGTCAGCTGCTGATATTTTTCATGGTCAGTTAGGTCTGAGCTGCTTTTGCTGAAGAGTATTCTTGCCCAAGAATCCACTTCCTGCATAGATGGTATGTTTGTTCCTTTCATCATTGAGGGCATTTATAGTGTATTTTTTACAACCCGATTTTTCTTAAGACTCGATATGGGTTTTTGTGTTGATTGTCTTCTTGTACTGGCTGTTTTTTAATTAGTCGATGACAAAAGTAGTAATAATTAGTGTTTTCTTTTCTTCTTTGAGGAATAATTGCAGTCGTTTGCGGTTTTGTTGCATGGAAAACGGACATAAAGCCGCAAAATGACATGTCTGGATTGCAAAAACGGGCAATAAGAAACATTTCGGGTGTTTAACGGGGGGGGGGGTAAGTGAAACATTTTCGGTGTAAGCGAAACATTTGCTTGCGCAGTTTTCGGGCTTTTTTTATTAGGTAATGTTTAAAAATAGCTTCCGCAATTTTCATGTTGCGCTTTATGTGTTGTAATGGTATAATCCTTCAAAATTAAGCCTATCAGGGTTCCTTTGCCCAACTTATGATGTCGGAGGTCGTAATCTGCGAGTGGGAATCCCATAAATCCATCTTCTGTAGCATTTGGCCCTATTTTGATTCCGAATACACCCTAATACATGTCCGATTAACATGGACAATCCAATTAGAGTCACAACGGAGGCATAACAGAGGCACGATAGACTTGCCTTGTTGCCATGGATGCCCCAGACATTATTCAGGGAACAAGGAGATGTCAGCATGAAGCTCTCACGTCATAGTCAGCGCACCGCAGATGCTCTCGATTTTCAAATAAATACTTTTATGCTGTCAGGTAAACATATAGTCTATAGAGAATGTGCAAGGGTTGTGATATTTGGTTGAGATAGAGGAATAATGTCGGATATAATCATTCAAATGTCCCTACAATGTACCTATAGCGGTTGTTTTTCTTATCGATTTTTGCTGAAATCAGCTCAAAAGTTGGATTTTCTCTTTGTCCAACAAATAAAAATCGAGAAACTCTGCTTAGTCTCATTTTTTCTGAGTACCTTTGTGAACAAATATTGTCAAAGATTTGCATTTATACAAATATTTAAGCTGCGAATTTAAGTTTTAATGAAAATATGAATTGGATTGAATCATATTATATTGTTGCGCTAATAGCTATAGCAGTGTTGTTGTTGCCGCTTCCTGCTCAATTGCGAGAAGAGGACAAAAAAAGCGGCGCACCTGCAAAAACCTGTGTTTAGCCAAATATCTTTGAGAGTCTGAATAAGAAGAACTTTACATCGATAACCCCATGCAGTTGTGCACGAAACTGCTTAATCTTTGAATTAAGAG
>JAXJBE010000165.1:0-2902 GCA_036303125.1 Bacteroidaceae bacterium | reverse complement strand
GATATAGAGTCCCTTGAACAGTTCCCTCCTGCCCTCAAAGTACGCTTGGAGGGTGGACACGAGCAGCGACTTGCCGAACCGCCTCGGACGGCTCAGAAATATGTATTTGCTGAGTTCCATCATCTTGCAGATGTACTCGGTCTTGTCTACATACAGGCAGTCCTGTTCTACCACTTCGCTGTATGTCTGGATGCCCACGGGCAGCCGCTTGAGTGTCTTGTTCTCCATATCAATATGATTTTATTATCGAAGATTTCGTTCTTTTTGCTATTATTTTGCAAATATACGGATGTTATACGAATTGACAAAGGGAAGTGAGGATAATTTCGTGTTTGATAAAGATATTATCGGTGTCTGGCAAAATGAATATCTTTGCACATGGTTACAATTGTGTAAATAAGTAGGTAAGCAAGTCGTAAGAACTAATTTACACTAAGCCGCATGGGCAAATTTGATATTGTGTTCAGAACCAAGTGCAGCCAATTATCGAGTGGTCGCATAGAGCAAGGAATCTGTGGAAACATAATTCACAGGTCTGAGCCATTTGCCCTTGAGTATTCTCCACAGCATCTCTGCAATATTCAGGTGGGCTGTATGGCGGAAGGAAAAAGAGGAACAGACCGCGCTTCTTCCATATCGGGCGAAGTTCCCTCTTGAGTTTGTATCGGTATACGCTTGCATTGTCAAGTACAATAAATGTGTTCTTACGGATGCGGAGCGAAAGCCTGCTTCCAGTTGCAGACGTTGCTGCTCTGTCAGTTGTATAACTTTTATTCTTGCCATGGTCGTAAGTGTATATCTGTATAACGTACAAACCTACGCAAATATTATTAAGCTCATTTAGAACAATAGTTCGTTAAATTTTGAATGCATCTGGCCGAATCTCTGACACCGAAGGACAACAAGTTAGACGGGATGTCATCCGTCAAAGCATAATTAGTATTCGGATTGTCTGATTTATGACCCTCAATAAAATTCTTAATATGCTGATAGAGCGAGGCATTATGGAGAACTCTCTTGACGGACGCGACGGAAAGTCTGCGTCTGGTTGCCTCGTAAATTCTGTCAGCTGTTTCCCTGGCCACATTTACTGCGGAAAGGGATGCGTTGTACCCGAATGAGAGCCTGTCGACGTCAGTGGACTGCCAATGCTCAAGTCCGGTGTTCTGTTTAGCGTCCCGGTAGAGGAACTCGATTTGGAATCTGGAGTGATATGTGAGAAATATGTCAGATGCCGCCATCTCAAGATCTGTACTGAAAAGGACCTTCCTTATGACCTTGTCGCCGCCCCTCAGTTCCGCGACCACGACCTTGATATTGCGTTTGAGGGACTTGCTTTTGACAGTGGCGCTGTAAAGGGCGACCTCTTCGCCTTCGACGTCTGCTGTATCCCTGATGAACACGTGATCCCGAAGATCATGAATGTCGACGGTTCCGTCAAGCTCTTTGGGACGTTCACGGCCTGCCTTGCGTGGGCCGGTGTAGAGATATTGCAGGACAGCGTCATCACGCAGTCTGCTCACCACATTGAACCCGAGCTTAGACGCCCCCGTGACAAAATTATAGCTTGCGAACAGGCAGTCGCCGACAAGAATGTCAGAGATGCCGAGGATCTGGTCCTTATGATTGAATACCGCCTTGAGGCACTTTGCCGTCTGATTGTCGCGTTTCTCCTTCATGTGTTCAAGATAGAACGGCGTGCGGCCCCTGGTGGTGAGTGGAATCGTCTGTACCGCGAAAAGGAATCTCGCATCACTGACTCCGGCGACAACCTGCGCGAAACCGAGAATCTCAAGACCCCGTTTGGCAGTTCCTGCGCACCCCGACCAGTATCGGCCGAGTCCTGGAGTCTTCTTGCCGGATTTGCTGAGAAAGCTGTGGTCAAGCGCGATGGCGATCCTGTGTCCGTTTCCCTCAAGAAGCATTCCTACGTTAAAGGAGCACCAGTCGAACTTCTTCTTGAAGTTCTGTCTGAGGCGGCTCTCGCAGGAGTCTCCGTGTCGGGCCATCGACAGGAAATTCAGTCTACCGTATATTGTCAATATCAAAATCATTGTCTCGATGAAGAAACTTTCAAATTTTTTTCGTACCTTTGCGGTCTGATTGAGCGCGGATGCGACGATTAACCTTACTTGGTCAAGTGGCTGAATTTTATTCATAACTTATTGATTTACAACTGCAAAGTTACGAAATTTTTGGCACTATTTCATTGAAAATCAACAGGATATATATGTTTTACAGCATATATTCTTGACTCAAAATTTTAACGAACTATTGTCACTTCTTTGGGAGGAATATTTCAAATCAGGGAGCAGTTTAACATTCTTTTAGGCAAGACCATTATTCCACGCTCGGCCTGCGTTGCACATCCTGAGGCTATCAGTACAATGAGATTCTCCGCTCTCTGATGTGCGTCTATTTCTGTGAAGGCTCATGCGTTGAGGACATAAGCTCGCATCTCTTGTCCCACCTGTCACTACACCCACGTCTCCGCACATGCAGCGCTAACACCATCCTCAGGGGATGGAAGAGAGAGGAGATAAGTGGCATTGAGTTTGAGCTGAACTCCATACTGGTTGAGAAATGGAAGGGCAAATCGTATCGTCTGGCCACCCATGCAACAAGGCAAGTCTATCGTGACTCTATTATGCCTCCGTTATGCCTCTAATCGGATTGTCCATGTTAATCGGACATGTATCAGGGTGTATTCGGAATCAAAATATGACCAAATGCTACAAAAGATAGAGTTATGATGATTCTTGTCCGCGGATTACGGCCATCGACATCATAAGTTGGGCAAGGGATTCCGGATTGGCTAAGTTCTGGAGAATTGCGCTATTGCAAAATACTAATTTATAGAACACCCCTTAAATGCGGTTGGGCTGGATTGACGCATCTATTC
>JAXJBE010000164.1:0-17134 GCA_036303125.1 Bacteroidaceae bacterium | reverse complement strand
GTATATAGCTTAATAGCTTTACTAATGGATTCTCTGACATTGCTGTATGATTTTGGAAAGACAAAGGTACTACAAAGATTTTTTATAGCAAAAGGTTGCAAACGAAAACACAGGTTTTTGCAGGTGCGCCGGTTTATCCACCAATATACATAAGATTAGTCCTAACAATGAACCAAACACATCGGCATAAAAATCCAACCAGTCTCCCGAACGGCATGTGGTCAAATATGCTTGTGCAAGTTCCATAACACCTCCTAACACACTCGGGTAGACAAAAAGGAATGTCCACAACGTTCCCGACATCTTCTTCCTACGTATTAGCACTCTGTCCATCCACACAACCAACGACAGGGCGGCATACATGACAAAATGCACCCACTTGTCAAAGAATGGCACATTATCCAACTCTGGAACTTCGGGGACTGGTATCATGCTTAGCACAATAATCACAATCGTGACAAACCATGTCATCGGATATTTGACTTTCCTTAAAAAAACAATCATGCTTCCTTTGAGTGTATTTGTTTATGAATAATTATGGGATAAATAAAAAAATGAACATTCTGCAAATGAAAGGAAGACACTGCATTCTCTGAAAAACATTCTACATATCAGTCATGCTTCTTCCACTCGCAGTACGGATGCTTAAGCATGTACTTATTATAATACCTCTTATCGCCAGTCACCTCATCGCCCAAAAAGTCAGGTCTTTCGTATTCCTCTTCCTCTGAGCCAAGTTCTATCTCTGCTAATAATAGCCCCTCGTTGTCACCAAAAAACTCATCTACCTCCACCGTATGTTTTCCATTCTTGATAAGATAGCGGTTCTTGTCCACCTTGCCTGGCATACAGAGTTTCATCATCTCATGAGCATCCTCCAGCGGTATTTCTGTCTCAAACTCATACCGGCTTAACCCATCCTTCCCTGAAGGTCCCTTGATGGTGAGAAAACCTTTGTCGCCGCGTATTCTCACCCGCACAGTCTTGCCAGGCTCAGTAGCGAAATAGCCCTGCTCTATATGGGTGCAGTCGTAAGCCAGATGCCTAAACTCTCCATCGACCAGGAATTTACGCTCAATCTCCCTGTGTATCATATCATCCTAAAGTTGTTACAGATTCAACAAAGGCAATCATCACATGTTGGCTTCTTCCTCAGAAAACTCCATCAGATACGCCTTGATGAAATCATCAATCTTTCCATCCATCACTCCGCCCACATCGCTTGTCTGATAATTTGTGCGATGGTCTTTTACCCTTCGGTCATCAAAGACATAGGAACGAATCTGGCTGCCCCATTCTATCTTCTTCTTTCCAGCTTCTATCTTTTGCTGTTCAGCCATCTTCTTCTTCAGCGCACGGTCGTAGAGTTGCGAACGGAGTAGTCGCATAGCATTTTCCCTATTCTCCTGCTGTTTACGTGTTTCAGTGTTCTCAATGAGAATTTCCTCCTCCTCGCCAGTATCAGGATCCACATACTGATAGCGCAGACGCACACCCGTTTCCACCTTGTTGACATTCTGTCCTCCTGCTCCAGAGCTGCGGAAAGTATCCCAGCTTATCTTGCTCTTGTCAATGACAACCTCTATTGAATCGTCAACAAGAGGAGTGACAAAGACAGAAGCAAACGAAGTCATGCGCTTACCTTGGGCATTATAAGGACTCACACGCACTAACCGGTGCACGCCGCTCTCACCTTTGAGGAAACCATAAGCCTGTTCACCCACAATCTCCATAGTGACAGTCTTGATACCAGCCTCATCGCCATCAAGGATGTTGCTGACATTCACCTTGCACTTGTGAGCTTCAGCCCATCTCAAATACATACGCATCAGCATCTGAGCCCAATCTTGAGCTTCAGTGCCACCAGCACCAGAGTTGATTTTCAACACTGCATCCATGCCATCCGCTTCCCCCCTCAACATGTTTTTCATCTCCAAATCCTCAATAAGACCGAGAGCCACGGCATAGTAGCCATCCACCTCTTCCTCTGTGGACATGTCTTCCTTGTAGAAGTCAAATGCCACTTCTGTATCATCTGTAGCGGCCTTGACCTCCTTATACCCGTCTATCCACTTCTGCAAGTCCTTAACCTTCTTCATCTGAGCCTCGGCAGCCTTCTGGTCATCCCAAAAGCCTGGAGCCTGAGTGCGCAGCTCTTCTTCCTGCACTTCTATTAGCTTGTTCTCTATCTGCAGATAGCGATGAAGCGCTTCTGCGCGATCTTTAATGTCCTTGAGTTGTTCTGCTGTTATCATAAAAACATTTTGCGGAGGCTCTTGACCTCCGTTCACTTTAATTCAAACAAATAATGCCCCTCAATATCACAAAGGGTATGATTATGGGCGAAAAATGATTAGCTTTTTGTTATCGGGTGCAAAGTTAAGAAAAATCTGCTAAACAGTCTCATATCATGCATTTATTTATGATGATTCTTTCAAAGAAAGAGTTCACCAATGACTTTATTTTCATTTTCTCGCCTACAAAGCATTATCCATTGGACTTAAATTTGTAACTTTGCACACTGATAATTGGAAGCCCATCTAACTTGTTAGATAACTTAGATATTGACAATGCGATTTCTTACCCAGGCACTATCATTCCCAAACAGTCTGAAACTCGTCAAACGACTCGATTTGTTCATACTGCGCAACTATCTCACGCTGTTTGCAGGTACATTCTGCATCAGCCTTTTTGTTGTCATGATGCAGTTTCTATGGAAATACATAGATGACCTTATAGGCAAGGGACTCACCTTAGACATCTACATCAAATTTTTCTTCTATGTAGCAGAGACACTCGTCCCGATGGCTCTTCCCCTCGCCATCCTCTTAGCCTCGCTCATCTCTTTCGGCAATATCGGCGAGCGACTTGAGCTCCTTGCCATCAAAGCTGCAGGAATTTCACTATTCCGCACGTTACGCCCCCTCATCATACTCAACACCCTCTTCGCCCTTGGCTCTTTCCATTTCCAGAACAGAATTGTTCCCGACGCGCAGAGCAACTTAAAGCAGATGATTTTCTCCATGAGAGCCAAGTCACCTGAACTTGACATACCCGAACGAGTCTTCTATGACGGCATAGAAAACATCAATCTATACGTGCAGAAAAAAGACAAGAAGACGGGCATGCTATATGATGTCATCATCTACAACTTTCAGGACGGCGTGAGCAAGGCACACATCTTCCTTGCCGACTCGGCCAAGATGGTCACCACAAGCGACAAAATGCACCTTCTCCTCTATCTCTACAGCGGAGAACAGTTCGAGAATCTGCAAAGCGGAGCCCTTGACACAGAAAATGTGCCTTATAGACGTGAAACATTCGTAGAGAAGCACTTCATCATTGACTTCGACACCAACTTCAACATGGTCGACCAGGAGAACATGGCAGCAGGATCAGCTATGACCAAAGACATGAGCCAACTGACCCACGACATTGACTCTCTCACCACATACTACGACAGCCTCAGCATCGCATACAGTGACCAGATGAAACGAGGCAATCTGGCTATACCTCACGAAGCGCGCCTCTCAGACTATGATTCCATCACCATAAGCATGATGAATGACAGCACTAAGATGCGGCTAAAGAAAGCAGAAGACAAATATCAGGCGCACCTTGCCAAAGAGGCACGCACCATACCCACATCAACCATCGACTTCGATTCCATCTTCCATGCGATGGACGCCCAGCAACAACAAGGCGTAATCATATCAGCCCTTCAGAAAGTCACCAACCAGCAATTCCTGGCAGAAGAGAGAATCAGAGTGATGGAATCTGGCAACAAGGACATCAGACGTCACGAGAAAGAATTCTGGCAAAAGATGACACTGTCTCTCGCCTGCTTGCTATTTTTTTTCATCGGAGCCCCCTTGGGAGCCATCATCCGTAAAGGAGGACTCGGCTTCCCAGTTGTAGTAGCCGTCATCATTTTCATCTTCTACTACATCGTCAACACATTTGGAGATAAGGCTGGACGCGAAGGAGCCTTCCCCATGTGGTTCGGCATGTGGCTCAGCACCATGGTGCTCGCCCCCTTAGGAGTGTTCTTCACCGTCAAGTCCAACAACGACTCAACCGTATTCAACATGGACGCATACGTCACTTTCTGGCGCAAACTGCTAGGCATACGCCCCAAGCGACACATCACCAAAAAGGAAGTCATAATAGACGACCCCGACTATCCGCTGACGGCGGAAGCTCTCGGCCAGTTATCAGATAAAGTCCGCAGCTATTACTCAACACTCTCAAGCTCCAACATCTTCGGATACATTGCCTACATTGCAAGGTTTTATGTCGGGCGGCAGGAAGACACGACAGCCACTGCAATCAGCCAGAACCTTGAGCACATAGTAGAAGTGCTCTCCAACAGCAAAGACCGCAACATACTCAACATGATAAACAGCCTGCCCATCATGGACACCCACTCTTTCCGCTTTTACCGCCGCAGGAAGAAAGACTTAAGAGCCATCATCAAATATTCAGACAGAATAAAAGACTACATATATGGAAACATCATTTCAGTTCAGTAAAATAGAAGATGCCATTGAGGATTTCCGCCAAGGCAAGTTCGTCATCGTAGTCGATGATGAAGACAGAGAAAATGAAGGAGATTTCATCACTCCCGCAGAGATGATAACACCCGAAAAGGTTAACTTCATGCTGCAAGAAGGCCGTGGAGTGCTCTGCGCACCTATCACCATTTCACGCGCTAAAGAGCTGGAACTGCCACATCAAGTAGAAGATAACACCTCTATGCTCGGCACACCATTCACAGTCACTGTAGACAAACTCGACGGATGCACTACTGGCGTCAGCGCTCACGACCGCGCTGCTACCATACAGTGGCTCGCCAGTTCAGAAGCTAAGCCAAGCGACTTTGGCCGTCCAGGACACATCAACCCACTCTACGCCCAAGACAAGGGCGTGCTGCGACGAGCCGGTCACACAGAGGCCGCAATCGACCTCGCACGTCTTGCAGGCCTTAAACCAGCAGCCGCCCTCATCGAGATTCTTAACCCCGATGGCACCATGGCCCGCATGCCCGAACTCATGCAGAAAGCCAAGGAGCACGACATGAAGCTCATACAGATAAAAGACCTCATCGCTTACCGGCTCAAGCAGGAGAACCTTGTGGAAAAAGGAGTGGAAGCAGATATGCCCACGGCCTACGGACACTTCCGCATCATCCCCTTCCGCCAGAAGAGCAACAACCTCGAACACGTAGCCCTCATCAAGGGTACTTGGGACAAAGACGAGCCTGTCCTCGTGCGCATGCACTCCAGCTGCGCAACAGGCGACATCTTCGCCAGTCAACGCTGCGACTGCGGTGAACAGCTTCATAAATCCATGCAACTCATCGAAAAAGAAGGCAAGGGAGCCATTGTGTATCTCATACAGGAAGGGCGCGGCATAGGCCTGATGAACAAGATTGCCGCGTACAAGCTACAGGAAGAAGGCCTCGACACCGTTGATGCAAACATCCACCTCGGTTTCGACCCAGACCTGCGCGACTACGGTGTAGGAGCACAAATACTGCGCGAGATTGGAGTGAGCAAGATACGCCTGCTCACCAACAATCCCGTCAAACGCGTCGGTCTCGAGGGCTACGGCTTAGAGATTGTTGAGAACGTGCCCATAGAGACTGTCCCAACCCCATACAACGAACGTTACCTTCACACAAAGAAGGAACGCATGGGGCACACTCTCCACTTCAACAAATAGGCACTGTACAACGAGGCTCTCTCAGCCCGCCACAAGAAATATAAAGACCATCATTCCCACACAACCAAACTATAAGAACTGGCATTACCGTTCAAACGATGGAAGCCAGTCAACGGTTACCCCTATCAATACTTCCACTGTCAACAACAACTTAATACATACTACAATATGCAAACACTATCAGACAGACTCAACCGTCTTTCACCTTCTGCCACTCTCGCCATGAGCCAGAAGAGTTCTGAGCTAAAAGCCCAGGGCATTGACATCATCAACCTCAGTGTCGGTGAACCAGACTTCAACACCCCAGACCACATCAAGGCCGCAGCCATCAAGGCTGTAGAGGAAAACTATAGCCGCTACAGCCCAGTGCCAGGCTATCCTGAACTCAAGAACGCCATTGTCAACAAACTCAAGAACGAAAACGGACTTGACTACAAGCCATCACAGATACTCTGTTCAAACGGTGCAAAGCAGTCTGTGTGCAATGCTATCATGGCACTTGTCAATGCGGGCGACGAAGTCATCATCCCTGCCCCATATTGGGTGTCATACCCACAGATGGTGCTCCTTGCAGAAGGCACGCCCGTCTTTGTCGAAGCACCTATCGAACAGGATTTCAAAATCACTCCCGAGCAACTCGAAGCTGCCATTACACCCCAAACACGCGCCCTTATACTCTGTTCGCCAAGCAACCCTACAGGCTCAGTATACAGCAAGAAAGAACTCGAAGGTCTCAAGGATGTTCTCCTAAAGCATGAACGTGTCATTGTCATTGCTGATGAGATATACGAACATATCAACTATGTGGGCAAGCATGCTTCCATGGCTGAGTTTGACGACATCAAGGATCGTGTGGTCATAATCAACGGCGTGTCTAAGGCATACGCCATGACAGGATGGCGCATCGGATTCATCGCCGCACCAGAGTGGATAGTCAAGGGATGCAACAAACTTCAGGGGCAATACACATCCGGTCCTTGCTCCGTGTCACAAAAAGCCGCAGAAGCAGCCTTCGCTGGCGACCAGCAGTGTGTCGAGGACATGCGTCAAGCCTTCGAGCGTCGCCGCAATCTCGTTGTCAAACTTGCTAAAGAGATACCTGGCCTTGAAGTCAACGAACCACAGGGAGCCTTCTACCTCTTCCCAAAATGCTCAAGTTACTTCGGCAAAACAGACGGTGAACGTACCATCAACAACTCTACTGACTTTGCCATGTACCTCCTTGAAGTTGGCCATGTGGCTGCGGTCGGTGGCGATGCCTTCGGTTCGCCCGAATGCTTCCGCATCAGCTATGCCACATCAGACGAGAACATTATCGAGTCAATGAAGCGCATCAAGGAAACCCTCGCGCGCCTCAAGTAATCCTCTTTATATGCTTTAGCAAGTTCAGTTCCTGCCAGACGCCAACACGTCATTGGACAAGAGCTGAACTTGCCAGTTTTTATTATCAAACAAGCTCGTTCAATCATACAAGCCATTTGACACGACTGCTAACCAACTCTGATTCCTATTTATGAAACAACCGATAGCTTTACTCTTCCTCACGCTGGCCACAGCTGCCAATGCGCAGACAGACATAACCTCACAGTACATCAGTAACCCGTCCTTTGAGTTAGACGACATAGCCTCCTTGCCCAAAGACGACGTGCGCAATGCCTACACAGCCAAGACTATTAACGGATGGTCACTCACTGGTCAATATGGCGTGAGCGACATCATGACAGCTGAAGCCACAGAAACAGACAACAACTTCGGCAAACCTGGCCAACCATCTGACGGCACTCAGATGTACTATATCCGCAACGCATGGAACGCCTCCTCAGCATCCCTCCTTCAGACAGTCCATCTGCCTAAAGGCATATATATGCTCACCCTCGACAATAAGTGCGTGACGCAATCCTCCCACTCCGCATACCTCGTAGCAGGCAGTGAGAGCCTCTCACTCACCTTCCAACAATCATTGCCCGCAAAATGGACGACCAGCGAACTTCTCTTCACCTTAGACACTGAGAGTGACGTGGACTTGGGCCTCACCGTCAACTTCGGCTCAAGCACAGGCGGCTCCATCCTCATAGACAACTTCCGCCTCTTTCAGATGCCCAATGACTATACCGAGGCTGAAGACCCTACAGAGATGTCCGTACCCTCCTTCACAGAAGGTGTCATCACCTCCGACTTCGTGTCAGAAGCAGACATGAAAGCCGACCTCCTGCAGATGCTCGCCGATTTCTCCCTCTATATGGTCAATGACTTCCAAGAATGCCAAGCCCCAAACTCTCTTGGCGAAGCATGCGGATGCTTCAAGGGAGAGAACACTATGGCCAATGACGAAAGAGGCGTGCGCCCCAACGCCGATCTCTCCATGATATGCGCCTTCCTCATCAAATACGGCAAGCCTGCCGGGGTGCAACTTCCTGCAGGCATCACATGGGAGAAGGTGGAGGAGATAGCCATGAAATCACTCGTCTTCGCCTATTCCACCCACAAGGCCAACAAGCTCAAAGTGTGCAGCGGTGGCAACTACTGGGGATCGACATCCACTTCTGATGCAGTATGGGAGTCATCCCTATGGGCCATGTCCGTGGCATACTCAGCCTTTTTCCAATGGGACAGACTCACCGAGCAACAGCGCGGATACATCTATGCCCTCCTGAAAGCAGAATGCAACTACGAGCTTTACCGCTCCATCCCAACAGGATATGCAGGCGACACCAAGGCAGAGGAGAACGGATGGGAAGCAGACGTGCTGGCAGCAGCCCTCGGTCTCTTCCCTGATGACGAGCTGGCCCCCAAATGGTTCGAACGGCTCCGCGAGTTTGCCATCAACAGTTATTCACACCCCTCTGATGTCAACAATACCACAGTCATTGATCCATGGTATGATTCCAAGACGGTAGCCGACCTTTACAAGGGGCAAAACCTCTACGATGACTACTCACTCCAGAATCATAACCTATTCCACACTTCTTATCAGAATGTAGTCATGCAGGAACTTGGAGAAGCGGCTCTCGCCCTCAAGATGTTCCAGCTCGGACTCCATGGCGAAGAGAAATGGAAGACCAACGCTCTTATGCACAACAACCAAGAAGTGCAAGACAGCATACTCAACTGGCTGGCTCTGGCTGACGGCGAACTCGCCATGCCCAACGGCAATGACTGGAGCCTCTTCCTCTACGACCAGATAACAAGCTACTCCACACAGGCCTGCTTCCAGAAAGACCCACATGCCCTCATGCTTGAGAACATGGCATATAAGTACATCAAGGCCCGCCAGAAAACAACAGCAGACGGCTCGTGGCTGCTCCGCGCCGATGTGGGCGCACGACGGATGGGCGTCGAAGGCCACCGCGTGATGATGACATACCTCATGCACGACATGCTCCCCACCGCCGATGTCACCCCTACAGCATGGGAAGACTTCAACGCCACCTTTGGAGAGGCCAAGATGCTCCCGTGCCAGAATATAGTGCGTGCAGCCACCGATGACCGTTTCACCTGCTTCTCCTGGAGCAACGGACTCAAGTCCTACACCGGATATTTTGCCGCCAACAGTCCTGACAAGAACAAGATTGTGGTGCCATATCGCGCCAACAACACAGGCAATATCATTGGATGGTATGAAGTGCAGGGCAAGGGTACCAATGCCTCTCCTGTAGTCTCAGGCATATACCAGCTCAAGGGCAACGGTTACGTCATGAACGGCGAACTCAACACCAACGACAACAGCCTCAACAACCGCTTTGCCATCTACTCCACGCCTGCCAATGCCATCATCTACCTCGACAATGTCAAGGCCAATTCCGCTGCCACTATCACAGCAGAGAAAGGAGGGCTCCTCGCCATCTCCACCGACGAACTGATGAAGCTCTCGCGTACATTATATTATAATAAAGACGAAGAGATAGCCCACAAACAGTTGGACGGCGCCACCTTCACCTCTCTCAGCAGCGAATGGGTCAATATAGACAATGCACTTGGCATAATCTCTGCAGGCAACGGCAAGAAGATAGCCTTTGGAGACAGAGGAGCCAACAACTCTATATACACATCCAAACTCTATCCCATGTACAGCAATGCAGCTCGTCCCGTCAAGGCCGGAGAGACAGTAGACAGCCGCAACCTCGTATACTACAGCAATATCGACGCAGCCACAACCAAACAGATGGCTCAGTCGCTCCTCTCGCTCAAGAGCCTCATGCCAGCAGGATGGAATGCGGTCATAGCTCCTGACAAAGACTGCGCCTTCTTCCTCGCGTCCAACTTCCGTGGCGAAACGACCGCAACAGTCACAGGCATCAGTTACAATGGGTGGGCACCTGTATTCTACCAGCCTACCACCATCAGCGACAATACTTCCTCAGTCACCCTGACAGCGGCAGAAAACAGTTCTGTAGCTCAACCCCTCGCCCTCATGATACAAGGAGGAGATGTCATTGCCCAGCTCGAGGATGAGACATCAGCATATATCACAGCCACCTCCAAGACCACCATCAGCGTATCCATCACAAAGAATGGCCTCTCAGCCCCAGCTGTCAAGGAAAGCATCACACTGTCCAAAAACGAAACTGTCAGAGTCTATCTGAATGATAAGAGTGAGGTATGCGTTCAGAACGCGTCCTTTCCCCCCGTTGAACAAAAAGACTATACGAGCTATATTGTCAACCCATCGTTCGAAGGCAACTCCGGCAAAGGATGGGAAGGCAACCCTGTAGTTGACTATAACTGCGCTGAAAAATGGAACACAAACTTCCATATCTACCAGACGGTCACCGGTCTTCCCGAAGGCCGCTACCTCCTAAGCTGCCAAGGCTTCTACCGTTCTGGCAGCATTGACAATGCAGCCTCCACCCATGCTGCAGGCACAGAGCGTCTCAATGCCACTCTCTACGCAGGCGACTCCACCCTCACCATCCGCTCTATTATTGACGAGGCAGGCAAGAAAGGTGGCATAGGTATCATGGCCAAGGGATATGGATATGTACCCAACACCATGGAACAGTCGAGCGCCTACTTCCGTGCAGGACTCTACCCCAACACGCTCCCCTGCACAGTGGCCGCAGACGGCATCCTAACCATCGGCATCAAGAAGACTGCCACTATCAGCAACGACTGGTGCATCTTTGACAACTTCACCCTTACATACCTCGGCAAAGACAGCGAGGCTGACAACATCGAAGCTACCACTGTACCATCAACGCATGCAGGCATCTACACTCTCCAAGGACAAATGATAAATCCTTCAGACATGGTAAGCAATGGCATATACATCATTGATGGCCACAAAGTGATCTATCTCCAAAACAAACGATTTCGTTAAGCAAGAAGACCAAAGTGAACTTGTTCATTTTGGATTGGCGAGAACCAAAGGAGCAGCGAAAGTTGAGCTATGTTCACTTGAACACTGCCAAATCGTAACTGAGGAAGTTATTATGGGGGACATAATTTAAAAGCATTAAACTAATAGACAAAAGGGAGCGCATCCATATGATACGCTCCCTTTTATATTGTTTAACTCTACCCAAAATGTTTTTCAAGTCACACCTTTGCTCTACAGGCCACTTATTATCCGTAGATTATCTTGCCTGTCTCCTTGTCCGTGTTCTCGTCGATGAATGACTTGTTGTACTGAGTCATGCCGCGGAGAGACATGCCCATGTTAGAGAATCCGCCATCGTGGAAGAGGGTCTGCATAGTGACCTTCTTGGTGAGGTCAGAGAACATCACCACACAGTAGTCTGCGCACTCGTCTGCGCTGGCGTTCCCAAGAGGAGACATGCGGTCGGAGAAGTCGTATAGGCCATCGAAGCCCTTGATGCCCGATCCGGCTGTAGTGAAAGTTGGAGACTGGCTGATGGTGTTTACACGCACGCCTTTCTCACGTCCGTAGATATAGCCGAACGAGCGAGCGATAGATTCGAGGAGAGACTTGGCGTCAGCCATGTCGTTGTAGCCAAAGAATGTGCGGTGGCTCGCCACGTAAGTGAGGGCGAGCACACTGGCGCACTCGTTGAGAGCATCCAGCTTCTTAGCGACCTGAAGCATCTTGTGAAAAGATATGGCTGAGATATCGAGTGTCTTGTCCAACAGGCTGTAATCAAGATCGTCGTATGTGCGCTTCTTTCTCATGTTGGCACTCATGGCACAGGAGTGGAGCACGAAGTCTATTTTGCCACCGAGAGCCTTCTGTGACTCAGCGAAAAGCATCTCAAGATCTTCTACGCTGGTGGCATCAGCAGCGATGACCGTAGCGTTTGTCTTTTCGGCAAGCTCCGCTATAGTGCCCATCCTGCATGCGACGGCCGTGTTGGTCAGCACAATCTGTGCTCCTTCTTCTACTGCGCGCTCTGCCACCTTCCATGCGATAGATTGGTCATTAAGCGCACCAAAGATAATACCTCTTTTTCCTTTAAGCAAATTGTAAGCCATAATTAATACGTTTTCTGTTATTATCCTTAAATCGGGTGCAAAGTTACAAAAAAATAATGACATACGGCTTTTTTTTGCCCAAGATGCAAAAAAGTCTCACAAAAGCTTTGTCATTTCGCAACAAAGTCGTAACTTTGCACTCGCTAAAGGAAAACGGCCGAAGCAGAACAGAAAATGATGGCGAGGTAGCTCAGCCGGTTAGAGCGTCGGATTCATAATCCGGAGGTCGAGGGTTCGAGCCCCTCCCTCGCTACTAAAGAGCAGTTGCGGATGCAGCTGCTCTTTTTGGTATAAAAGTACCGGCATCAATAATCTCACCAACATAAAAGTCCATGGAGAATCTCATCGACATCTTAATCCGCCTTGTCACAGCAATGCTGCTGGGAGGCATCATTGGCATAGAGCGTGAATACCGCAGTAAGGACGCGGGGTTCAGAACCCACTTCCTTGTATCCCTCGGCAGCGCTCTCTTCTGCATTGTTTCTCAATACGGTTTTGGAGACAACCAGCACGACTTCTCCCGTGTGGCCGCCCAAGTCGTGTCAGGCATCGGCTTCATAGGAGCTGGCACCATCATTTTCCAGAAAAACGTCATCAGGGGACTTACCACTGCAGCAGGCCTATGGGTGACAGCGGCAATCGGCCTCGCATGCGGCACAGGCATGTATATTGCCGCAATAGCCACTGCTGCCCTTGTGCTCCTCGGCTTAGAGGTTATAAACTCCCTATTGCCTCAGATTGGCACGACAAGGGTGCAGCTGTCATTTACCGCCACATCCAAAGACAGCGTGCGCAAGGCCATCAAGCAGATACGTTCCCACAACATTGACATCCATGCCTATGACTTGAAGGAGCGACGCACTTCCAATGGGGAGATATGCGAGGTCAACATCGAACTGAGGGTCAAACGCGGCCATGGACATGACAATATCATCAGCTATCTCGACAACTTCGATGATGTGACAGTGTCAAGCATGGAATAAGAGTCATGCTTTTGTTTGTAATATTTGACATGTATCGCGCCATAGTTATCACTCACAGGACAAGCTCCGAAATGTTAACAAACATTACCCCCTTGTTTATGACCCGTAAACCCCTTGTTTACGACCTCTAAACAACCGGTTTGCGATTCGCAAACAACCGCTCTGAGAAATATGGAACACCTTTGTGCGTGCATCCCCCCGAGCCAGCAGACCCACACTCCCAAGTCTGCAAACTCCCGACACAATTTGAGCCTGCTCATAGAGATTCACTCTTTACTTACAAATGATTTTTTCCCCATCTATCAATTTAACACCTTTGGTTACATAAAATGGCAGTTTGCGACCAGAAATATCATATGAATTCTTGTATGAAATGACGTTTTCGTTATTACTACGTATCAATGGCATATCGTTTGCTTCGGTGTTCGTTTCTCCTTCATAATTGAAATTGACTACATACTCTCCGCCTTCCAGAGGTGGCACTTCATGAAAACAGAAAGAGCCCTTTTCCAAAACAGACTCACAAGTTTCAAGTGCAGGATTTAATTCCCAAACAAAAGCATAGTAAAAATTATTTCCATTACGATAGAAGCACTTATATTCATGATTGACGGAACGATATTGGCAATAATCAACCATAAGATTAAAATCTGCATACGTGCAGTTGAAAGAACCTATTAAATCCTCTTTGTCAGTTTCATTTGGAAAACCAAAATCATGAGAATATAGCGGATCAGATGAAATTTCATTAATCAAGTAACATCCCCTGTCTGATTCAATCCATAATGTAAAAAAGCGGTCTTGCTCGTTCAATGGCAATATCATAAAATGATTGGATAAAGAGCCAAAATCCTCTATCCACAAATCTTCATAAGCGCCACTTTTAGAACGTACTTTTAGAATCCTTTTGGAGCACATATCACCTAAACCCTTATAAGACACATTTACAAGCGTGTCATTAGCAGATTCGACAATCCAATCTATTCCATTGAATGTTTTAAATGTATCACCTTCTTTTAGAGTGAAGTCAAAAGCAAGACGTTCCTCATTGCTATCAAAATCATAGATGTATATATGCTTATCTTCTAATCTGTAACCATATTGTAGCTTCTGTGGGAAATAACATTTGTTTTGTGTAATATAATTCGCATCATAGATTCTGAGGTAGGAAATAGCATTCTCCCCTATTTCGGGCAAACTACGGTATTCTGATATTAGTGGTTTGCATTGACCATTTTTAATTACAGCCATAGCCCAACTATTCTGCGCAAAAAGAGCACTTGTATTTGTCACAAATGAAATAGCAAGAGTGTATACATACAAATATATGTTCTTCATATCAACAATGTTTATGTTTATCTAATGCCTTTATTCCGCAACACTTTTATTCAACTTTAGTTTTAAGTTCCTGGGCAACAAAAAGTTGTTCAGAATTTTGTTCTGTCAGATTTTTTCACTTGTATTAGTGTCGCAATTCAAAACATGCAAAACCATAACAAGACAGCTCACCTGTCCATGAAAACGGTTGTTCGGTTCACGGACATTCATCATGGCCAGATACTTGCCATTTATAAACACATGGGCAGACTGATACTCCTGAGCGTCCACGTAGTAGCCGCTGGATGTGAGAACCTGCTGAGTGATGGCATCTTTGATGCACAGTCCTCCTTTTGTGCGGTTGTTGTTGCCGTCAGAGCGTAGCTGCAGCGGGCTATGGACACAGGATAGGCCATGGAGATTGCCGCCTTTTCACCGTCTGGTGAAAGATACAAGTGCCCTCCATTCCTGTCCAGTTTGAATTTCACCTGCTTGCCAGCATCCGCTCCGTATTGTCCGTCAGAGGCATTGTGATCAAAGAACACGCATTCGTACCCTCCTGGAGCCAAGGCACCATATCCCTCGAGCCTGTGTTTCCTCATGTCCGTCTCATCATCGCTGACATACCACCCGTCTAATGGAAGCGGGTCGCTGGTCGGATTGTACAGTTCTATCCATCCTCCGTAATTATTAGAATAGTCTATAGTCTGGTCTATGTTCGCCACGCATATCTCAGTAATCACGGGCACATGGGAATTATTGGTCGCAGTTTGAGCATGCATGCTTGTCCATCCCGCAACCAATAAAACGATTTCGTTAAGCCAGAAGGCCAAAGTGAGCTTGTTCGTTTTAGATTGGCGAGAACCGAAGGAGCAGCGGGAGCAGTATTGAGCCCGCTTGAGCAATGCCATGGCGAAAAATCGCACTTTTAGAAACAGTGCGATATATAGCTGTCTTATATACGGGGTCATTTCATCAGCACCTTCTTCCTGTTCCATATCAGCACACCACTTGCTGGTTGCGGCCATACTCGTCGCCCTTGGATATCGCATGCGGGTCCCTCATGCTGAACTGAGGCGCTGGCATCGCTGACTCCTGTCGCATATTCGCCTTCACCAACATGAACGACGTATCTCCCGCTTTCCGGATTTGGCAAGCCCTTAAAAGTGGCCACGTCTCTTCTCAGGGCAGACACTCCACCATCTACGTGCGGTGTCATCTCCCATCCATACACCATGCGGATGTCATCGCCGTCTCTCCAGAACAGTGAATACTCGCGGTGTTCCCACCACCACTGTACATTCTCAAAAACCACAGTTCCGTCCATGAACATACATTTAGCGTACGCATTGTTTTCCTCCTCTCCATAGTGACCGTCCATCCATCCCGAGTCATGGGCGAATAATGGATCAGCGCTTATCTCTCGCGCAAGGTATTCCCCATACTCATATTCCATCCACAAAGCCTGGGAACATTTGACATTCTCAAGGCTTCTTATCATGAAATGGTTCATGAAGGACCCGAAATCTTCCAACCATTTATCTTCCACCTTCCCGTCAAGCGTCTTAACATCCAGCAGCTTCTTGGACACACACTTTCCCTGGCCGCAGAACGACATGTTGACAAGCGTGTCTTTGACGCTTACCACCTTCCACTCCATCCCGTTAAATGTGGTGAAGTTGTCGTCTGGTTTGAGGTTGAAGTCAAAAGCGAGGGTCTCCTTATTGTTCTCGAAATCATAGACGAAAAGCTGCCTATCGTCCCATCTGTAGCCGTATTGAAGCTTGACTGGATTATATGCTTCTTTGCGGAACAGGTAGCTGTCGTCCACGATACGGAGATACTCTGTTCCATTCTCAGCCTTTTCGGCCACACCGTGATACTCCATTACCACAGGACTTTCATCTTCATTGTCCATAACTGCAATGGCCCAACTTTGCTGGGCTTTGGCACTATTTGCACATAGTGCAAGAATAGCCATGAATGAGAATATACGTTTCATACATTTTTTGTTTTTATTATTATTACTATCTAAAGTTCCCCCCTTAGGGTGATGAATTATTTTATTGAATTATAATTATTCAACCGTCAAAATAACAGAAATTTGAGAAAAAGCGGTAAATTAGCAACTGCTAAGAAAACCAACCACAACATCAAACAAAAAACCTGTTATGAAGGCAAATTTAGAGAATATTCACGATTTATACAACATTTTCTGCCAAAAGAATCGCATGAACGCAGATATTATCTATCTTTTCGGTCGTTTTTACCTTTCTCAGACGCTGAGATTCCTGAAGATGGAGAAACAGCAGGGCATCTCGGCCTCGTTGTTGATAGTGTTGCTGTGCCTCTTCCGCATGTGTCACGAGAGCATTGGAAGTTTCTGCTCTCATCAGTTCTACGGATTGTTCCCTCAAAAACCAACTGAGGCAAATTAGCAAGATTGCTCAACACATGTTCTGATGTGATGTATTCTTTCATTGTAGCATGTTTTTAATAATCCCCTTATTTCCAATATGTTAATACCTCACCAATTACCTGATCCATGTCCAGATACTTGTACGCACCCAGTCGGCCAGCAAAGAGCACATCTGGAGTCTCAGTTCTTGCCATTGACATGTACTCTTCATGCATGGCCACGTTGCGATCGTCATTTATCGGATAGTATGGCTCAGTCCCTGGCG
>JAXJBE010000163.1:0-14949 GCA_036303125.1 Bacteroidaceae bacterium | reverse complement strand
TGATGTTTGTCTCACAGCTGCAAAATTACCAAAAAGGGCTGACTCTTCAAACAGGAGTCAGCCCAAATTTTTATTTTTCGAGGCTTACATGCGTATGCGTGTGCGTGTACAAGAGGTTCTGAGTTTTAGCGGACAACAATAGTTTAGAATATGAGACATGTCTATAAACAAATGTTGTTGACAGCAACATTGTGTGCAAGTGCAACCATAATAGCCTTAGCACAAAGAGAAACGAAGACCATCAATGACAATTGGGAATTCAAAAAGCCACAAGACAAGCAATGGGTTTCGGTCAACATCCCACATACATATAACCAAGATGCCTATCAAGGTCGCAATTACTATCAGGGTAAGGCTTTATATCGACGTGTTCTGACCATTCCAGAGATAAAAGAAGGTTATCGCTATTTTCTTAAACTCGATGCTGCCAGCAAAGCAGCTACTGTCAAGGTTAACGGCAAGGAGGTAGGCAGCCACGCTGGTGGTTATACAGCCTTCACCTTCGACATCACCGACTGCGTGAAGCAAGAGAACTTCATCGAGATTACTGTAGACAATGGAAGAAAGGACATCGCTCCAATCTCTGCCGACTTCACTTTCTGGGGTGGCATCTACCGTGATGTATGGATCATAAGTACCCCTGACGTGCATTTCAATATGCTCAACATGGGTAGCGACGGTATCTTCATCTCCACCCCTGTCATCAACGACAAGCAGGGTGCGGTGAAAGTGGCGAGCGAAGTGACCAACGACAGCAAGAAAACCTCACAGATTGAGGTTAGAAACGAGATATTTTCTCCAGAAGGGAGAATGCTCCAGTCATTTAAGCGTAAGGTTTCGCTCAAGGCAGGAGAGACCAGGCGCATGGAGATGTTGTCCAAGACCATCAACAACCCAGAGCTTTGGACTCCAGAGACTCCTATATTATATAAGGTGAAAACATCACTGATTGATACCAAGACAGGGCAGACTATAGACCAGAAGATTCACAAGGTAGGATTCCGCTGGTTCAATTTTGACGGCAATAAAGGCTTTACGCTTAACGGCAAGCCTTATAAGCTACGTGGGTTCAATCGCCATCAAGACCAAGCCCCTGTGGGAGTAGCCCTTGATGACGAGGCTCATCGCCGTGATGTAAAGAAGATGAAGGAGCTGGGCTGCAACTATATTCGCATTGCTCACTATCCGCAAGACGATGCCTTGCTGGAAGCCTGCGACGAATTGGGTATGCTTGCTTGGGAAGAGATACCTATCGTCAATATCGTACCCGATACCCCTGGCTATGCCGACAATTGTGAGCATAACCTTAGAGAGATGATTCGGCAGCACTATAACCATCCTTGTATCATCAACTGGGGGTACATGAACGAGATTCTGCTCGTAACACCTGGTCCCGGCACCAGGGAATGGCCTGTATACAAAGAGAGAACCGTGAAACTGGCACAAAGACTGGAAAAGGTGTTGAAGGAAGAAGATCCTACTCGCAAAAGTGTGATGGCATACAACATGACCAATACCTACAACGAGATAGGTCTTAACCTCATAGATGTAGTGGGCTGGAACCTATATCATGGATGGTATGTGGGCAAGCTAAATGAATTTGAAGACTGGTGCAACGACCAACATCAACGTTACCCGGATAAGCCAATGATTATCTCAGAATGGGGAGCAGGGAGCGACCGACGTCTCCACTCTCTGCAGGCTCGCTCATTCGACTTCAGTATAGAATACCAACAAACTTACGTGGAGCACTATCTCTCATTCATAGAAAAAACTCCATGGATTAGTGGCTGCACCTACTGGAACTACATAGATTTCAATGTGGCAGCTCGCCAAGAGTCTATGCCTCGTGTCAACAACAAGGGAGTGGCTTACAACGACCGAGAATGGAAAGACATCGCTTACTACTTCAAGTCGATGTGGCGTAAAGACATTCCAGTAGTGCACATTGCCAGCCGTGACTGGAACGTAAGGACAGGAGAGGCCAACACCCTTCAGCCCATCAAGATATACACCAACCAACCTGAGGTGGAACTATGGGTAAACGGTAAAAACCTCGGTAAGAAAAATGTTGACAACTGCCATGCCGTATTTGAAGTCAGTTTGCCTTACGGTACCTCCACTTTGCTGGCCAAGAGTGGAACCACAGAAGATGCCATGAACATACAATATAACCCAATGCCAAAGCTTGCCAGAGGTGACGAGTTAGCTATCAATGTGGGCAGCAACTGTTTCTTTATTTCCTCGCTGAGCAATCTCATCTGGCTGCCTGACCAACCTTATAAACCTGGCAGCTGGGGGTATGTGAGCGGCAAAGACCGCAATACTACTACCGAGATAGAGAACACCGTGGACGGTCCTGTATACCAGACGTGGCGTGAAGGTAACTTTGAATACAAGATAGATGCACCTGCTGGCGATTACGAGGTAGAGCTCTTAATGGCAGACGTGACCAAGCCTTCGGCTCAACTTCCCAATCTGTTGACAAGAAGTACCTCAGAGTCGGCTTCAGATGATGTCAAGTTTGACGTGCTCATCAATGGTAAGACTTGGGAGAAAAACTTTACGCCTACCGATGGCTGTCACTACCGTACAGCTTTCAGGCGCCGTTACATGATACATCATGATGGTAGCAGCATTGACATTCAATTGAATGCCAAAAAAGGTGCCCCATTCTTAAACGGCATCAAAATAAGAAGACTGTAATAAGACTACTTGTTAAAATAAGAAATCGGCAGATTCCCTCACGACAGGAATCTGCCGATTTTTACTTTCTATAAAGATCAAAGTGTTTATTTTATTAAATGTAAATAAAGAGAACCCACGGAAAAAATCAAGGAATGTTTTGGAATGAAGTATTTATTCCTTATCTTTGCACACAAAATAAATTTAAGGTATGAAAAAGAAAAGCATATTATTATTGGGCTTCTTATGTGCAGGAATGACCATTCAGGCACAGAAGGTGCATAGGTATACAACAACCAGAGATTTTACTTTCAGAAAAGAAAAGGCCTCCTTATCGAAAACGGCTGAGGCAGATCCTGTCTTGAAAGTAGATGGGAACGAAAGGGGTGTGCCGTTCGTGGCTTGGGGCACAACATTCAACGAGCTGGATTGGGATGCATTCAATTTGCTCAGTCGTGAAGAACAGGATGAGGTGATGCGCAGGATTTATGCTCCTGATGGTGATTTGAGATTCACTCGAGGACGCGTGTCGATGAATGCTAATGATTATGCACGTTCTTGGTACAGTTGTGACGATGTGGCTGGTGACTTTGCGCTCCGCTATTTCAACATAGAAAGAGACAAACGCAACATAATTCCGCTGGCGAGGGCTGCACAAAGGTATTGCCCTCAGTTGCAGCTTTTCATGAGCCCGTGGAGTCCACCTGCATGGATGAAGATAAATAACGACTATCCTGTTTCGCCAAGTGTTTATAACACTATGGATGAGCGGCAAAGTTATCTGCTCTATATGGATGACGGCCGGCAGCTTGACCCCGATGAGATGAAACTTCTTGGCGATCGTAGTGGTGTTTTCCCTAAACGTCTCGCTACTCAAGACTTCTTCATTCAGGATTCACGTTATCTTCAGTGCTATGCCGACATGTTCTGCCGCTTCATCGATCTTTATGCAGAGCAGGGACTTCCCATCACGAAGGTGATGTATCAGAATGAGGCTTATTCTTATACTCCTTATCCCGGATGTCCTTGGACGGCAGAGGGCACGCTGCGTTTCAACAATGACTATCTTGCGCCGACTCTCCGTGAGCGTCATCCTGAAGTGGAACTTTGGCTTGGCACTATAAACACCAACCGCCTTGACTATGTGGAGAAAGTGCTTGACGACAAGACTCTGCAGGCTAACATCACTGGAATCGGCACACAATGGGAGTGCCGCAACAATCTGCCAGCAATGCGCCAACGCTATCCAAACCACAGGTTCATGGTCAGCGAGAGTGAGTGCGGCAACGGTGAAATGGATTGGAAGGCTGCCGAGCATACCTTCTTCCTCCTGTCTGATAATCTTGGTAATGGATGTGATGAATATTACAACTGGAACTTTATCCTTGTTGACAACGGACAGTCACCATGGGGATGGAGACAGAATGCACTCATACAGGTTGACAGCAAGACTCGCAAGCCGCGCTATACTGCCGAGTTTTATGCATACAAGCATTTCTGCCATTTCATTGGCGAGGGCACAGAGATGGTTGCGTATGCAGGACGTGAACATAGTGACACTCCCGTGACAGTATTTCGTTCTTCATCTGAACACATCGTCACGGCAGGCAATTTTACAAATGAGCCTGTCACGAAGACTGTCACCATCTGTGGCAAGCATCTCAACATGTCACTCCTGCCTCATTCATTCACAACTTACATTGTAAGTAAATAGAAGTTCGACCATACTATTATATGTGAATACAAAGATAATTTTGAAAACCTACTCACCTCAACAAGAATCCGCATTTGCTACCATGATAGCGAATGCGGATTCTTATTATTTACGGAACGTCTTTTATTTATGGAATGCTCGGAATGTCTGGTTCTGCTATGTAACTAATTTTGAATACCTACTTATAGAGCTTGCTTTAATGAGGATGGAATGTCATTCTGTCTGTTTAATAGATTGACGGCCATCCAGTTCCGTCATAGTGATATATTTATGCCAGCCATGACTGTGGCTCTTGGCATGGGGTAGCCGAGGTTTATTTCATAGTTCTGTGCAAGCAGGTTCTCGCCGCGTGTCCATAAGGTGATATGGTCGGAGAGGGTATAGGAGACAGTGAGGTCAACGAGGCAGAAAGACTCTGTGGTGGAAGTGGTGGCGACGGAAGTGTATAGATGGTTTATATACTGAGCCGAAGCGTTGGCATGGATACGTCCTGAATGGAAGTTGAGGCTAAAGTAACCTTTGTACTCTGGCGCAGCCACGATATTGTGTTTCATGTGAAGCCATGAGTGGTTGGTCGATGCAGTCCAATGGCTGTTGATGGTATAGGCCAGCTCTGCCTCGATGCCATAGTTTTCTATTTCACCTGTGTTGACGTTCTGTTTGTTTATGGTTTGTATCATGTTATCCCCCTTGATGTAGAATATGTTCGCTCCGTAGCTGATGTGCGGCGTGCGGTGTCTCCAGGAGAGTTCGTAGTTCCAGATGCGTTCAGGCTCGAGGTCCTCGTTGGATGGTGGGTAGAGGTATAGCTCGCGCATGGTGGGGTTGCGGTATCCCTTGCTGGCCATGAGCTTTATTTCTCCCGTTTCTATGGGACGGATGACGATGCCAGCCTGTGGTATCCACTCTGTACCTGTGATGCTGTGATGGTCAAATCGTATGCCTGCATCGGCTGTAAGCCAAGGAGTGATGTCTTGTCGGATATCAGTGTAGGCCGCTATCTCGTTGCGATGTGAGCGTCCGCTCTGTTTTCCAGATGTGTCGAGTGTCTCGCCTGTAGCCTTTGACGTGTAATAGGCATGACCATAGATGTGTTGATAGTCGATGCCGAAGGTGACGCGGTTGCCGTCCCATATCTGCGCGCTTTGATAGAGGGAGATGCCTGTGAGTGCGTCCTTGGAACGAAAGAAGCGTTCGGTGGGCTGAGCTGCATTCTTCGTGCCGTCGTCAATCTTGTGCTGACCGAAATTAGTGAAGACGCTGAGTGCTCCGGAGGTGCGGTGGAAGTGGTTTTGGAGGGCAGCGGAGACGACTCCTCTCGTTATCCACTGCTTTGCTCCATATACAGGTTCGATGGTGCTGCCTGGATATTCAGAGTCGAAGTGGGTGAGGTTGGCATCGATGTATGTGTCCCAGTTGGATGATAGTTCGTAGGCAGCTTTGGCATAGCCGCTGTATTGTTCGAAGGCCATGTCCGAACGGTGATTGTCCGAACGGGCATACTGAGCAGAGACAGTGCTGCTGAATCTTCCTGACTTGATGCGGTTGCTGGCTTCAGCCTCCAGTGTGCCGTAGCTGCCTCCGCTGAGGTCGATGTCTGTCTTTATGCCATCTTCTTTCATCTGTCGGGTGACGATGTTGATTACACCACCCATGGCACTGCTGCCATAGAGTGTGGAGGCAGGGCCGCGCAACACCTCCACGCGCTCAGCCATCAGGGTCTGATAGCTGTCAGATATGGGATGGCTGTAGATGCCGTTATATTGTGGATGACCGTCGATGAGGACAAGCATTTGTCCACTGCTGCCAGAGAGACCTCGCAGGCTTATGTTGCCCGAAGCGCCAGTGGAGACGCCATATCCTCTCATGGCTCGTGAGGTGACGAAGAGTCCAGGCACTTGTTCCATGACGGTTGGGAGGATAGATGACTCATGCTTTTCCGTCAATTGATCCCGGTCAATGATGGTTACGGTCATTGGCAGATGGCGTATGTCGGTGACGCTTCGTGTGCCAGTGACGACCACTTCTTTTATCTTGGCTGAGTCGCTGACTTCCTCTGCATGTGCTGGAAGGACGAAGGCGGCCGTGATGATGGTGAGAAATAAGTGGTTGTTGTTCATCCAAATGCCTTATTTCCCGAGTTCAACAATCTTATATTTCATTGTGCCAAGTCCAATCTTGGCAGCATGATCCACGGTGTGTGTGCCGTGCATCTCCTTGATTCTGTTCTGGAGCGGGATGGCGGTATCGCCTTCCTTGGAATCATAGTTGAAGACCACATCGAGGCATGCTTTATCGAGAGCCACAGGATCCGTGCTGGCCATGATGCCGTAGTCCTTAATCATAGGGTGCTGAGGGTTGCCGTTGCAGTCGCAGTCGATGCTCATGTTGTTCATAACGTTTATGTAGACTATGTTCTTGCCCTCTTGCTTGAAGTAGTCGTGTACGGCCGCTGCGGCCGCAGCCATAGACTCGAGAAATCCGTCCTGATTGCCTACATGTTTCCACATTCCATCCACAGTATTCTTCTTGCCAGCCGTGTGAATGTATGCCTTGCCATCGGCAGAAGCTATACCGATGCTCTGGTTTTTGAGCACACCGCCGAAACCTCCCATCTGGTGTCCCTTGAAGTGTGCGAGGTTAATCATGAAGTCGTAGTTGGCGAGGTGGGAACCCACCATGTCACACTTGATCCATGTGGTGTCTCTCACGGGCAGTTCCATTGAACCGTCTGCGTCCATGATGTCGACCTTTGCTATCTTGTCATAACCTCTCTCGCTTATGGCCTTCATGTGATTGGCTGTGGTGGAGCGTGAACCGCCGTAAGCTGTGTTGCATTCTACAAGCGTGCCGTTTACCTCGTCCACAAGAGGACGGATGAAGTCAGGCCGCAGGTGGTTAGTCTTGCTTGATTCGCCAGTGGATATTTTGATGGCAACTCTTCCCTCAGCCTTGACGCCGAGAGCTTTGTATATCTCCACGAGCGACTCTGGAGTGATGTCCCTGGTCATGTATACTGTTGCTACAGTGTCCACGGTCTGTGGAGAGTCCTGCTTTTGTCCCTGTGCAGTGCAATTGAGAGCTGTGACAGCGAGGATGATGAATGGAAGGATAATCTGTTTCATAGTCAGAGTAAATGTAAAAAGTGTTGTTTGAGATTGTTTGTAATGCTAATTATATATGTCAAGCACAAAGTTACGCTTTTTTCTTTTTCTTATGCAGATGTCAAGTCAATAATCTTTTCAATGCTGATGTTTTTGTCTTCTTTGAATGCTTTATTACACAGTTCGCATCATCAAAATGGGAAAAGAATGAACGCTGCCACATCCCAAAGGGCATGTGACACCATGATTGCCACAAAATGCTTTGGCATCAGCAGGTAAAGCATTCCCCAGCAGAAGCCGCAGGCGGCAGCAGCTAACAGCAGCATCACGTTGCCTGACCACACATGCACCATAGTATAGCACAGCCATGTGACCAGAAAGCCTTGCCACTTGCCGCATCTTGCTGAAAGCACACGTTGCACATACCCTCTCCAAAAGATTTCCTCTGCTGGACCTATGACAAACAGCAGCAACAGACCTATAATCCATTTTCTGGTGCCATTGCCCATGTCATATATCATGCCTATCTGCACATCGGCGAAACTGAACATCCTCTGAGCCATCTTGTCGCCTATCCAAAAAGCGAGCCAAAGCGCCGCCGATATGGCCAAGCCTAATGCGGCATCGCTCCACGCAGATTGATGTCTGTTCAATGTGAAGCCTTCGTCTGTCAAAGCCGCCACGCTCAACACAATGGCTGACGCAGACATGGCAAACCAGAAATTGATAAGCCCAGACGTGCATGGGCTAAACATCACGAACCACAACAAGGCTGCGATGCAGATGAATAGAAGCGCTCTTTTCACAGGAAGATGGCGATGACGAACGACAATGTGTACAGCACTCCAAAGGCAAGCTGCATTTGAGCAGTCCTCTGGTCAAGGTTGCCTATCTGCTCCTCCGCCATAGGTTCAGCTGCAAGCATCTGCCTTATATTGGTCAGGGCCAGGGGAAAAGTCAAGTATACCATACATGAGACTAAAGGCAGCATCCCCGCCATAACCATGACTGGCACTAAGGCATAACCGCCAAACACTTCCAAGGCATACACCTTTTGCGATGTACTCCAGCCCATCTTTATGCAGATGGTGGATATTCCGGCGCGCATGTCGTTGGCGATGTCACGCGTGTTGTTTGCATGCAGTATCGCAACAGTCAGCATGCCAAAGGCGAGAGACACGAGGGAAGTCTCCCAAACGTATGTGCCTGTCATGGCAAACCCCACTCCCACTGAAGGCAGGACGGCAAAGCCCAGCAGCACAGCAAGGTCGCCCATGCGATGATACTTGAGCCAAGGGTAGCAGGCGGCAATAACCATCCCTGACACACCTATCCACACTGCCGACATGTTGGTGAGCAACAGCAGGATAATACCCAGGAGCCCACCTGCGGCCAGCAGTACATATCCATACCACAGCACTTCCTTGGCTGTAAATATGCCGTCATATATGGCATGAACACCGTTGAGGCTGCCAGGCAGATCCACCTTCCTCACATGGTCGTGATAGTCACCAATGAGGTTCGCTGCCGCATGCAGCGACAAGAGCATGAAAAGCGAGATGACGGCATTTGTCACACTGTAGTCCATACCTTCGATGTGGCATCTGTATGCCATATATACAGCAGTAGCGAATACAGGTACCATAGATGCCGGGAATGACCATGGGCGTGTCACAAGAAACCAGTCCTTGAGCGTACGTTTAGTTTTCATACATTTCAAATTTGGATACAAAGGTAGCAACAATCAAACACTCGGCCAAAGAATTGTGTTTAAAATAGCCACGGAAGTAAAGGAAAGACCGGGACACCTGCAAAAACCAGTGTTCAGCCCAATAAATAGATAGCCCGAAAAGGAAGAACTTTACATCGACAATCCGGTGGCATCTGAGAGAATGTGTGGATTGGAATAGGAAGCATAAGTGGAATCCGTAATCCAATATCCTTTTCAGTGTAGGCTATTGTAGCATTTGGTCATATTTTGATTCCGAATACATTCCGATGCATGTCCGATTATCCTACGCAATCCGATTAGAGTCACAACGGAGTCATAACGGAGGCATGGTAGAGTTACGATAGACTTGTGTTGTTGCCATGGATGACCAACCATTTTTATAGTAAGAACCCTCAAACCTCTTAAATTCCATAACAGCAAAAAATAGTTATAGATATACTGACTTTCTTGAGAACATAAGTTCATTAGATTATTCATATCCCCCTTTTCTGAATGGGCTATTTTTACCCCTCTTTGAACGAGCAATTCGGAAAAATAGAATAGTTCACACACCGATGCCTGGACGAAAATAACCCTGTCTGTGGTTATGATTCGGCTATAATCGTGAGCGTGTATCATTTTGTACAAATTCTTTTATAAAATTTCTTGATTCTCAACTTTATTTATTAACTTTGTAGCCCAATTACTACTGATAAATAAAATATTATAGTGGTGTATGACAAAGAAACAAATAAAAGAAAAAAGCATAGAGGAATAACATTATGACCGAAAACAATAACATATCCCCTATACAATCTGACTTCGAACGGATAAAGAGACGAACGGAGGACGGACAAGAATACTGGACTTCGAGAGAGCTGTATGCTGCAATGGGATACAGCACTTATCAGAAGTTCAGTCGAGTCATAGGTAAAGCTATTGAGGTAGCTAAGAATAAAGGCATGGACGTGAACGACCATTTTAACCAGACGGTTGAAATGGTTCGCTTGGGTTCTGGCACTTTCCGAAAGGTGGAGAACCTGCATCTTTCACGAATGGCTTGCATGATTATAGCGGAGAATGCCGATAGCAAGAAGCCACAGGTACAAATGGCAAAAGAATATTTCAGTCAGCAAGTGATGGCTACGGAACTGTTGGAGAACTCGTTGACATCCAATGTTTTACTATATAAGACAAAACAAGGAGAGGCGCGTATAGAAGTCATATTCAACAATGAGACATTTTGGATGTCGCAGAAACGTATGGCGAAGCTTTATGGGGTTGATGTACGGACTGTTAGTTATCATCTTTCACAGATTTATGAGTCTGGAGAATTAAAAGAAGATGCAACCATCCGAAAAAATGGGATAGTTCAAGTCGAGGGAGGACGGGAAGTAAACCGTCCGCAGATGCTTTATAATCTCGATGCCATAGTCGCAGTGGGCTACCGTGTGAACAGCTATCAGGCAACTCAATTCCGCATTTGGGCAACCAGTGTGTTGAAAGAAATGATTGTAAAAGGATTTGTACTTGATGACGAACGGTTGAAACAGGGACAGCACTTTGGTAAAGATTATTTTGACGATTTGCTGGAACGGATAAGGGAGATACGAACTTCGGAGCGACGTTACTATCAGAAAATTACAGATATATATGCCGAATGTAGTACAGATTATGACCCGAAAGCAAAAACCACGAAACTATTCTTTAAGATGGTGCAGAACATGATGCACTGGGCGGTAACCCATAAGACAGCTGCGGAAATAATATATACGCGTGCCGATGCTGAAATGCCACACATGGGACTGACTACATGGAAGAATGCTCCTGACGGCAGAGTGCAGAAATCAGACTCCATCGTTGCAAAGAACTATCTGTCGGACAAAGAAGTGTCACAGTTGGAGCGGCT
This sequence comes from Bacteroidaceae bacterium, assembly GCA_036303125.1. Classification (GTDB taxonomy): domain Bacteria; phylum Bacteroidota; class Bacteroidia; order Bacteroidales; family Bacteroidaceae; genus Minthosoma. The sequence goes on along the minus strand of JAXJBE010000163.1, from coordinate 3,826 downwards.
CTCCACAGCTTTCCTTGATGTGGCGGAAATGCGGGCGCAACGTCATCTGCTCACCACGATGGAAGACTGGAAAAAGTTGTTGGACAGTTTCCTCTCCCTCAATGACTATGATATATTGCAACACGCGGGGAACATATCGGCGGAAGAAGCCAAAGAAAAGGCTTATTCCGAATATGACAAGTATAGACTGATACAAGATAGGGAATACCTGTCGGACTTTGACAAGGAGATAAAAAGGCTGAAAGACAAAGGTCTGTTTGATGCGGATATTTAAAGACAATATAGGGAACAGCCGAAACTCGACTATGGTTATAACTGATGCCACAATCGCAAGCGTGTGATTTTTTTGCGCAATTTCTTTATAAAATTTCTTGATTCTCAACTTTATTTATTAACTTTGTAACCGAAATGTAGTTTTAATAACTTTGCATTATGTTCTAAATGATGAGGATTATTAAGGATATAAAAAACAAAAACAGAAATATGGCAAACAAAAACCTAAATAAAGCGAAAGAAGCAAAGAAAGATGAGTTCTACACTCAGCTTGAAGATATTAATAATGAACTGAAACATTATCGCGAACATTTTCGTGATAAAACTGTGCTGTGCAATTGCGACGATCCACGTGTTAGCAATTTCTTCACCTATTTTGCTTATAACTTTGAGTTTCTCGGCTTGAAGAAGTTGATAACAACTTGCTATAAAAATCAAAATGTTGACTTGTTTTCACAAGGTCAATGCGAAAAAGCCGTATATCTTGTTTATGAAGGTGACAAAAATGGGAATCATGTTCCAGATGCTGAAGAAATAGGAGTTATGCCATTAAAAGGAGATGGCGATTTTAGAAGTAAAGAGTGTATTGAACTCCTAAAAGAGGCGGATATTGTTGTCACGAATCCTCCGTTTTCTTTGTTCAGAGAGTATGTTGCCCAACTGATTGAGTATGATAAGAAGTTCTTGATTATTGGGAATGTAAATGCCAATACCACTAAAGAAATATTCCCTTTAATAAAAGAAGGAAAAATATGGATGGGTGCAAGTATTCATAGTGGAGATAGGAAGTTTTGGGTTCCTGATAATTACGAATTAAATGCTGCAGGGTGTGGTATTGATGATAAAGGACGGAAATTTATTAAAGTCAAAGGTGTTAGATGGTTCACTAATCTTGATTATAAAGAACGACATGAAGATATAATTTTATACAAGAAATATATTGCTTCAAACTATCCTAAGTATGATAACTTTGATGCGATTAATGTAGACAAGACAGAGGATATTCCATGCGATTATGATGGGATAATGGGAGTTCCTGTAACATTTCTTGATAAATACAATCCAGATCAGTTTGATATTATAGGTATTACCAAAACATGGTTTGGAATGGCAAGCAAAATATATGGTGAACAGATACAAGTTGATAAAAATGGGAAAGAAAAACGTGTGACGAAATTGAATGATGGAGCTGTATTAGAAGTAAAGACACCACCTCATGGAAAAACTTACTATAGAGTAGATGAAAAGACATACATTCAAACTTATCCTCGAATTCTTATCTGCCGTAAAAATAAGCAATTATGAAAATAGAACAAAAATCAATAAAGATAACCGATCTCATAGACGGCTATAGCAACGATGCTGATACTGGCGTTAAAGGTTATGGTGGAAAATTGGATATCCGTCCACCTTATCAACGAGAGTTCCGATATGATATAAAGCAACAGCAGGCGGTCATTTATACTATATTAAAAGGTTTCCCACTCAACATCATGTATTGGAGCGTTGGCGAAGATGGAAATTACGAAATGATTGACGGGCAACAGCGCACGTTGTCCATCTGTGAGTTCTTCACCCACGGATTTAATATAGAGGACAAAGACCGTGGCACTCTCTATTTCTCAACCTTGACAAACGAGGAAAAAGAAAAGTTCTTGAATTATGAACTGACGGTATATTTTTGTAAGGGAACAGACAAAGAGAAGTTGGATTGGTTTAGAGTAATCAACATAGCAGGAGAAAAATTGCTTGACCAAGAGCTTCTTAATGCCGTCTATACGGGACCATTTGTGACAGACGTTCGCCGCCATTTTTCAAAGAGGGGTTGTCCCGCTTACAAACTTGGTGCAGACTTCTTGAATGGCACTGCCATTGAACAAGCGTATCTTTCAACCATTCTCAAATGGGCTGCACGGCATGACGGCATAGCAAAGGTGGATGATTATATGGCACAACATCAGTTTGACCCGAATGCCAATAAGGTATGGGCTTACTTCGTGTCTATCATCACATGGATACGTTCCACTTTCCCAAAATACCGCAAGGAGATGAAAGGTTTGGATTGGGGTGCCATGTATGATGAGTTTGGTGAAAATGTGTATGATACGGATGCTATCGAAAAACAGATACACGACTTGATGGAAGATGATGAGATTATGAAGAAATCCGGCATCTACCGTTATGTATTGAGTGGTGACTTGCGCGACCTAAGTTTCCGCGCTTTCGACAAGAAACAAAAGCGTGAGGCATACGAGCGGCAAAAAGGTATTTGCGTACACTGTGGCAAACATTTCGAGCTTGAAGAAATGGAGGCAGACCACATTACCCCATGGAAAGAAGGAGGCACGACTGTGGCTGAGAATTGCCAGATGCTTTGCAGGAATTGTAATAGAGTAAAAGGAGGGAAATAGAATATTTTTATTTGGAGAATAAAATGGAGAATGTGCATATTAGTATACCAGAACTTGGGTCACGAGCATTAACTTATGAAAGTTTTTTTCGTGTAATGGTAATTTTGCTAAAACATGAGCAGGCGTATCTACAAGAAAGACATCCTTCCGAGTCTATTGATGATATAGAAGCATACCCCTTACAGATTGTGAGGCGCATTATAAAAACATCTTGTACACTTCATTCTGTTATAGAACGTGATGAAGATTATGTTGTAGCAAATACAATTGTGCGCTCTATAGCTGACACTCTGTCTTCTCTATTATTAATTTATAAAGAAAAAGACATCGAAGAAAGAAAGTTACGCCACTATTTATACATAATGGATGGAGTAAAAGAACGTATAAAACGGATACCTGATAATTTAAAATATGACGGCAAGATAAAAAAAGAAGAGTATGATAAATTATGCCAACAAGTTAAAAATAGCAAAGCGAGCTATCAAGGAGCATATGATAATTCTGTTTCTATAATAAAGTCACTTTCACTTTATAATGGAAGAAAAGCTGTAATAAATGAACTTATTTGTTATTGTAATTGGAGGTATAAATCATTAGGAACAACAAAAAGTAAATATTCATGGGAAAAAATGTATGATTTTATAAGTCTAAATAATGGCTCATCGTTTTTTTCTTGTTTATCAGAGTTTGTTCATGGCTTAAGTACCAGTAACATGTCTTTTGAACTTGGTACAATAACTTTTGAACCTGTATATGGAACTGCAACAGCCCTATTAGGTAAACTTTGGCAGTTCCTTGAAGAATACTATTCACAAGATATTCCCTTTATACGTCCACGCATGATGACGGCATTGATAGATGAAGGTATGCCGCAAAATTATATAAAAGAAATGTTTTCACAAATAGTAGAGTCTAAGTAATAGTTACATCAAAATATTTTTTCGAGAAATCGAGGGAGAAAATAAACAGACTTATAGATAAAATAATATATCAAACAAATGGCATATGAGTGAAAAATTATTATGGTAAGTTCTATTAATTCATAAATTCGAGTGGAAGCCGTTCCGCCAGACTCAATCTTTCGGAAACAGTCGCTCATCTGAGGACTTCGGCTATCGATAGTGTTCGTTTATCCACTCATT
>JAXJBE010000162.1:0-5889 GCA_036303125.1 Bacteroidaceae bacterium | reverse complement strand
CTCTCATAGTACTCTTTCAGCAACTGGAGCTTAAAATCCATACTGAATTGCTGTCGTTTTAATGTTGCTTTTGACATAATACTACACGTTTTAATTGTTAATTACGTGTGAAGTAAATCTGTATCATGTCAATGCCTTTGCACATTACTTATTATCTGAGATGTCTGATAGGCACCAACAATCACTAAAATAGCATCATATTACATCTTTTTTATAAAATTTATTGCTCCTCTCATTACTTTTCCATACCTTTGCCATGTCTAAGCCACGCTGAAAGCCCTTTTCGGGCATGAGAGGCGGGAAGACACATACATATAATAAAGGCGTATCTTGCGCTTTGGATTTGACGGTCTTGAACTTCGCACACTCAAACTATCTGTCAAAAACAAAGCAACGAGAACGTCTCATGGGTGTATCATATACATTCCAACCATTGGCTCTTGATTATAGACCATAGTCAAGCAGCCAGTGGAATGGTATTATTATATACACATACGTGGGGCTTTCAGCGTTGCTCGTTTCGACAGATAGGGGCAATGCGAAGGCCTAAGACCGTGGAACGAGCAACAGAGCTGGCTCCACGCTTTTGTTTCTGTATGATAATTCATTCTTTCTGAACCGCCAAGTGGGGCTATTGGCAAATTAAATTATCACGCAATGAAACAAATCAAACTTCTGTTTCTGCTTGCAGGACTGGCTTTCTCTCCTCAAGCGTTCTCGCAGGCAATCAGCCACGTGATGCACGTGAAACTGATTGACGATACCGTTGACAAGTACGTTGTTAGCGAAAATTTAGAGCTGAAAATAGCAGATGGCCGAGCTATTGTCTATTCGAAGAACTTTGAGTCATCCTATTCTTATAATGTGGACTCTATTGCCGAATACACCTTTGTGGACATAGAGACAGGCATAGAAGATGTGGAGGAAGACAAGACGATGTCGCCAGGACTTGAGATTAGCTATCTCAACAACGAGGAAGTCATAGTGAAAGGTGTAGCTGACAATGCAAAGGCAAGGGTGTATGCCCTGTCTGGCCAGCCTGTCAAAGCTGAGGTTTCCCACACAGAAGGATGCATGACAATCTCGTTAATCTCTCTCCCTGCTGGCTCATACATTATATATATTAACAAGGAGAAATCCTTTAAAGTGCTGAAGAAATGAAAAAAATCATACTATCAATAATTGCAAGCGCGCTGGCCATTGCAGGCGTGCAAGCACAGGAAATGCTCGTTTTGAATGGAGAAGCTGTGCCGCTCAAAAATGTTGTGCGCATGACAACACGCCGTGTCAAGCACGACAGCTTCAAGCAAACATTGGAAAAAGACCCAAGCATCACATTGTATACAGAAGCACTAAACGCTACTGGCATCATGGACACATTGACAATATGGATGGACGTGAATTATTATTGGGTCTCGGACCAAGACCGCATCGACTCATGCACATGGACAAACGACTGGCTCTGCATACCTGTAGCCAAGGATACCAATGGCGGCGGCGGCGAGTATGACAATGTCGCTTATCCAGAGAAACGCTATTTCAACTGGACCGTCTTCGCATGTCCTGACTCTGTCCTTGAGAACAAATATGGCATCACCAAGGTGCTCGGACATGGCGACCCTGCATCTCTCGAATATCTGGCCCACACCATCTATGACCCGATGTATCCTGAAGACGCTAATGACAATGACCTCACAAGCCGCAAGAATGCCCTCAACCGCTTCATCTCCTATCATGTGCTCAACCGCTATGGCACATACTATACGCTGACATCAATGGACAACGGCAGGCTGCCCAATAACTTCGACCGTCGCAAATACGACATACGTGATTATTATGAGACCCTGATGCCGCACTCGCTGATGAAGTTCTCTTTCCCATCAGGCTCACAGGTCGGCCTCTACATCAACCGCCGAGGCGTTCAGTCAAGAGCCGATGAGATCGGTATCTACGAACGCGGAACAAAGGTTCTCAATGGCAGCGACTTCCCGGATGTACAGTTCAATGTCACTAACGGCATATACCATTACATCGATGACATTGTGACTTACGGACAGAAAACTCAGGAGGTTGTGCTCAACGAGAACATACGCATAGACTGCACCACCTTATCTCCAGACTTCATGACAATACTCACCGATGGCCTGATGGCACGCGGACACTACTGGCGTGATGGCCAGCGCTATTCTTCAGCTGTCAACACATCTGTGGCAGCCAACAACCCTAACCGAAGCGTAGGTTTCAAGTCTGGCAAGGTGCGCAATTTTGAGTATGGCAATGAAACACACATGCACGTGCGAAATCGTTCACTTTGGTTCTGGGCATACGAGGGCGATGAGGTCATCTTCAAGGGGCGCTACGATGTTAAAGTCAAGCTTCCACCCGTACCTGCTGGCACATACGAGCTTCGCATGATGACTTGTATCGGTTTTGGAACAAGAGGTATTATCGCTTCATATATTGATGATAAACCAGTAGATATTACAGACTACAGACCAGGCGGACGCACACAATTGGGCTACAAGTCTGACATAGACCTTGGTGATGAGGAAGGCATAGAAGCATTTGACAGGATAGCGCACAAAAAGGGATGGATGAAAGGTCCCAAATGCTATATGTGTGGAGACAGGTCATCCTTTGACGCTTCGGCCGCCACAATGCGAAATCAGGATAATACGTCAAGGCATGTGATAGGCAGATTCTATACAGATGGTAAATCAGATCATTATCTGAGATTGAAGCAATTGATGAAGACTGAGACGTGCGAGCTCAACTTTGACTTCATTGAGCTGGTTCCTGTTTCCGTCTGCGACAATGATTATTATCCAGAATCAAGATGGTAAAAACTACTGAAAAACAAGAGAACATGAAAAAGATACTATTATTAGCTATATTCGGCTTGGCCAACCTTTTCGTACAGGCACAAGTAGCTTACGACAATAAAGTCGTGGTGGAGTATATCAACGAAGCTGGCGAACTTGACTCCCTCTGCCATTATGACATGCTTCCGGTCTATGTCGACTTCCAGGGAAGCAAAGGAACTGTTCATGATTACAATAATGTAACAGGAAACGAATGGGTTGAAGAAGAAAACAAAGATTGCTACGTTTTTGTATATCCCAATAAAAACATGCAATGGGACAAGATGAAATTAGAACTCCGCGAGTATAATTCCGCCATCAAACGTGGAGTTTGCCTCACCGTCAATTCTCAACCAACAATATCAGAAAATGTGTTACGCTACGATAGCAATCACGATTATTACATTTATGAAGGTAAAGACAATGCAACAGTTTGCATTGACGATGTGAATTATTATGGTTCTGTGATAAATGTTTCAGGACTCAACTATAACACGACCTACCACATCCGCCCTTTTGCCCAGTTCTCAAATGGAACAATCATGTATGGTGGCGAGAAGGTATACACTACCCCACGAACCATTGAGGGCGCTTTGACTCATGAGCCAGAGATGTCGGGTTGGACACTTGTTTATAACAATATCATATTTAAGCAGGAAGCATTAGCCCTACTGACTGGAGGTGAAATACCAGAAGCCTCGTCCATTAAGATTTATGAACATGTCTTCAAAACAATGCTGGACGAGATGAATAAAGAGGAGATGGAAAGCACGTTTAAGAAGAATGCTTGCCGAGTGCTCGAATGCACCGATGGCACTTTGTATTTCATTGACAACCTGGATGACAATATTGTTGCAGACTTCAAAGACAGTTTCCATCCTACTACGGTAGAGTTCCAAATCAACAGCCTTGCCGTGAACCTTGATATCGACAATCGAGGTAATGAAAGATTTACAAAAAGCGTAAACACCGCATTTAACAGCATCGCTTGTGATGAGTCATGGGGTGTGCCATACAATAGCGTATTGGACATTGAGCCATCTTCTGGTTCAGCCAATCCTATTGTTGGATTCAACATCCCTGGACCTCTTTGGAACAAGACATACTCCATCTATGCTGTATTTGTGCGCATCTCCGCCCTCGACCCCGAGCATGTCGATGACGAGGAAAGCGACAAACGTCCTTATAGATTTTATACCAATGTGATTGAACAGGATGAAAAAGGTGAGTACCCCCATATTGGAGTCAGGCTGACAAATCCGGCAGATGGCACAAACTATTTCGTCACGAATGCTGAGAATCTTGTTGACACATTATATCTCGGTGATTACCACTTCAATGGACTTGGGAGTACTATCATTCAGCTACAGACGCAAATCCCATCCAGACTGACAAAGGATTATTCACGAAGGATGCTGTTATCAAAGATTTATCTTGTTCCACAGGAAGACGCAACGGAATGATCAAGTGAATATAAGAACATTGTTTTTCAAAACATATTGCAAACAACATGAAAAAAATATTATATATAACCCTGGCTATGCTGGCAAGTCATGTCAGCCTTAAAGCGCAAGATGTACCCGATATATGGATTAGCCGACAATCTGACATCATGGCAAACGCCATCTCATGCCTTGAATATGACATCTATATAAAACAAAAAGACTTTCCAAACACTCTTTATGCTCCTACCGATAAATCAATGCTTAGATTTGTCGATCCTGGTTCTTACAGCGAAGGCAAGGCTCAAATGTGGGAGGTGCGTAAGGATGAGAATCAGACGTCGACACGATGTCTATATGCAGATGTATATGACTGTGTAATAAAAGAAGACGGAACGGTGGAAAAGGTATCAGAAGAACCTGTCACAACCATCACAGGAGGCATCGGTAATTCCCAAATCGAAAACAGGATGAAATATCTGATAAAGAATTCCTTAGTGTTTGGCGAGCGCGTGAGCGGCAAGAAATATTACAAGAGCTACGGCAACAACTTTGTCCGCGTGGAGGATGGAGGCTCTGCCATATATGGCCCATGGCAAGCAGGCTTAGGCAAACCAGTGGAGGTAATAGAATCAACCGCTACATCAGCTGGCGAAGTTGTTGAGATAAGCCAACCGCTTATGCCTTCGTTCAAAAATGTGGCAACCACTCTGGCCGAGCACAGCGAGTTCTCGGAGTTTCTGTCTATACTTCAAGCATGCGCCTTGAGCACATCAAACAGTAAAGACCATTGGCAGTCTGCAGACCAGGTATATGGCAACCTCTTCAACCTTAAGGAGAAAGGTGCGGTGGGCGCTGAAGATGTGACTTCCAACACAGGCAAAGCCACATATCTCTTGGATGACTATCATTACACTCTCTATGCTCCAACCAACGCAGCAATGCAAGAAGCACATGCACTGGGATTGCCCACATTGAAAGACCTTGACGATGCATGGGAAGAGGACGAGCGCAATGGTATTGAATATTATAACAGCCCAGAATCAAAATACGCAAAGGTGCTCGAGGTGATGCTCAACTTTGTGAAGTATCACATACAGGATGAAGCCGTCTTTGTGGACGGAGGAGATAATTCTGGCTGGTACGACTCAGGCAAGCTGAGTTTCATTCCCAGCATTGATATTGACGAAGAGACCGGGGATACATCCTGGAACGGCAAATATCGTCCTGGCCGTCCGTATAAGCTCAAAGTCGATGTGACTCCATCATCCATGACAATAACAGACTGCCGCAACGGCTATGACAGCAACGGCAATCCCAGCGGCGGCGTCACGGCCAACGTGGTAACCACCCCTGGACTGTATAATCTGATGGCCAACGAGATATGGATTGATTCATACAATATTGTTGGAACTCCGTATTCTTGCAATATCGCCATAGCTCCATTTGTCGTAATCCATGCCATTGATTCTCCTCTGATATATGCCGATGGCAAGCATACAGATTCGCTCGGCAGGACTATCCCTACTCAGTTTGAATACCAATATTATCCTATGAGCACTGACTACTAACAATGCTTACAAAAT
>JAXJBE010000161.1:0-3318 GCA_036303125.1 Bacteroidaceae bacterium | reverse complement strand
TGGGGCATCGAAAACCTCCGCTTCTATGTGGCAGGCGACAACATCTGGCTTCTCTCCAAGCGCAAGGGTCTCGATCCTCGACAGAACTTCAGCGGCGCAACTGGCTATGTATACTCAGCTCTGAGCTCATATTCATTTGGTGTAAGCCTTTCATTCTAATTTCAATACATATAAAAGAACAGAATATGAAAATCGTAAAATATATAGGAATGGGACTGATGGTTCTCGCCTCATTCTCTTCATGCAGCAGCGATTACCTCGACACGGAATATACAGAAAACCTCGACCAGGACGCTGCACAGCAGGCTGGCAACAACGACCCGACAGCTTTCCTCAACGGTATATGGTCATGGATGTCTTCATGGAACACAACTTCAGCTGATGCTCATGACGACTTCAGCTACATGTCTGTGCTACACGCTACAGACATGATGAGCGAAGACATAGCTATGGCAGGATTCCACTGGTTTGGATATGACTATGGCTTTGACAACCGCATGTTCAACTACAGACGCACCTACGTCAACTGGATCACTTTCTACACGATGATAGCCAAAGCTAACGAAATCATCGGTCTCTATCCAGAAGGCGGGTCGACTGTCACGGAGAAGGGACTCATCGGACAGGCTTATGCCGTGAGAGGACTTTCATACTACTACCTCGTGCAGCTCTATCAGAACTGTGTCAAGGCTGACGGCAGCCTCAACCTCGATGCTCCAGCCGTGCCTATGAAGCACCTCGCCATAGAAGGATATACAGAGGAGGAAATCTCTGAAGCAGAAGGGCGCAACACTGTCAAGGACCTCTTCGCACAGATAGAGGATGACCTCGGCAAGGCTGTAGAGAACCTTAAGGACTACAAGAGAGAGAGCAAGAATGAGATTAGCCTGCAGGTGGCTCTCGGCATCCAGGCTCGCTACTACCTCCTCTCTCAGCAGTGGGAGAAGGCTGCGGCTTCTGCCAAGGCTGCTCAGGCTGGTTTCTCCATCATGGATGACAAGGGTATGCAAGATGGATTCATGGATATAAACAACGCTGAGTGGATGTGGGGCTTCGACCAAAACACAGAGACTCAGACAGGCTATGCATCATTCTTCGCCATGATATCTGCAAAAGCTCCGGGCTATGCAGGTCTCGGATATAACACCAACCTCATCGATGCTCGCCTCTACAGCAAGATGAGCGACACGGACCTCCGCAAGATGTATTGGTTCAACGGTCCAGAAGGTAACGGAGAGGCTGATTCATACGGTGCTTCTCTTCCATATGCACCACAGAAGTTTGGCGATGATGGCAACTGGACTATGGACTATATCTACATGCGCGCAGGAGAGATGGTGCTCATCGAGGCTGAAGCCCTCGCTCGTCAGAACAAGAACGATGATGCTGCCATAGCCCTCAAGAAACTCATGTCTATGCGCGACCCAAGCTGGAACAAGACATCTGTCACTGCTGAGGATGTTGTCCTGCAGCGCCGCATAGAGCTTTGGGGAGAAGGATTTGCTTACTTCGACCTTAAGCGTCTCAACAAGGGTGTAGACCGCAACTACCAGGGCAACAACCACCTGGCTGGCTACGCTCTCACCGTCCCTGCTCAGGATCCAGCATGGACATACCAGATTCCAAGAAAGGAGCTTCAGGAGAATACTCACATCACTGAAGATGACCAGAATCCATAATCGTTTTATCAACTTATCATTTAATCAATTTATCGCTTAATCAATTTAGATGGTAATCATGAGAAAGTTATTTCTATCAATATGTGCATGCGCTGCAATGGTGCTCGGCCTCAGCAGCAGCAATGACACAATGGACGACAAGGCTGACGTGGAGGCTGGATGGACTGTCCTTCCTGCCCCAACAGCTACAGCCGCTGTGTCAGCGACAACATTCTCTGACGCAACAATAACGCTTGTCGCAAGCGACACAGTCAACATAGCTGAATATGGTGTTCAGTATGCCACCTCAGAAGACTTCTCTGATGGAGCATACTCTGCAGCAGAAACAATCAGCAAAGATGCTGTTGAAATCTCCATCAGCAATCTTGCCGAGAAGACTAAGTATTACATCCGTCCTTATGTCATCACGCTCAACGGCAACACTGTCTTTGGCGATGCTGTGACAACAACGACTCCTGCCGCTCCTATCTTCTCTCTCGAAGGCATATACACAGCCCTCGACTACAGTTGGGATAATGACAGTTACGACTTCGTTCCCGGCAACAGCACTTACGAGATAGCTGTCGCATTCGTTGAAGGCAGCACTACCCAAGTAGCTATCACCAACCTCTGGGATGGAGGAGAAACTATCATGGGTACATACGACCCAGAGACAGGCCTCGTAACTGTAGCATCGGATCAACTTGTCTTTAACGGCGAGGAATACGGCTACGGTCTATGCTACGAATATGGTATGGATGACGATTTTGAGGAGCAGGACAACATGACCCTCCAGTTCACACCTCTCGGCGGTTCTCTCGCATCTGGCTATTATGGTATCTATAGCTCCTCTCTCGGCGACATTGATGCGTGCTACACAACAATGAAGCACAAATAATAAGCCTATATAGCAACTATACAGACAACACAACTCCAAGGGGATGCGCCAATCACGGTGCATCCCCTTTTTATTTCCAGAGACTAAACAGAGCGACACATCCCCTTTCTTATTTCCAGAGAGATCATTTATCCAAAGACCAAACAGAGCGGCCTATTTCAGTGTTTTAACTGAAATAGGCCGCTCGGCTTGTTATAAATATCTTTCTCTATAAGATGCGTTTAGAACTCAGCTGTCTTTGGTGTGCGTGGGAATGGGATGACATCGCGGATGTTCTGCATGCCTGTGACGAAGAGGATGAGACGCTCAAATCCGAGGCCGAATCCACCATGAGGGCAAGAGCCGAATCTGCGTGTGTCGAGATACCACCACATGTCTTTCATTGGGATATTGCGCTCCTCTATTTCACGCATGAGTTTGCCGTAGTCTTCTTCACGCACGGAACCTCCGATAATCTCTCCTATCTGAGGGAAGAGGACGTCTGTGCCCTGCACCGTCTCCTCCATCTCCTTGCCATCGAAGACAGGCTTCTGTTCATCTATCTTCATGTAGAAGGCCTTTATCTTCTTCGGATAGTTTGTCATGATGACAGGACGCTTGAAATATTCCTCCACGAGGTAGCGTTCATGCTCTGAAGCGAGGTCGTCACCCCAGTTGCATGGGAACTCAAACTTCTTGCCATCCTTGATGGCCTGCTGGAGAATCTCGATTCCCTTGGTGTATGGGAGACGAACAAATTCTTCCTTGAGGACACCTTCAAGA
>JAXJBE010000160.1:0-1520 GCA_036303125.1 Bacteroidaceae bacterium | reverse complement strand
CGTATCGCCTGTTGTCGTAAGAAAGGCACTTGGCTTCTTGCAACCGTATGGGTGGACTTCACCAACATCATCACGGACATGGGATTGTTGGGAAGAGTCTATATCAACAACTCGAAGCACATCATCAGAATCAAGGACTGGACGTTTGAGTTCGTAGGACTGGACGATACGCAGAAACTCCACGGTCTGACGTGTGATGCCTTTTGGATAAACGAGGCAATGGAGGCGAACAAGAATGACTTCGACCAGTTAGAGCAGCGATGCAAGGACTTTGCCATTCTTGACTACAACCCATCAGCAGAGGAGCATTGGATTTACGATAACGTGTGCCACCGCCCCGACTGCTACTTTGACCACTCAACGATGCTTGACAATCCGTTTATTCCTGCCAACATGAAAAGGAAGATTCTCTCATACGAGCCAACGGAAGAGAATTATGCTAACGGAACGGTTGACATCAGAAAGTGGAAAATCTACGGACTGGGTGAGCGTGCAAAACTCGAAGGTCTCATCTTTGACAAGGTTTCACTCATTGACTCCATCCCATTCTTCGTTAAACGCAAGTGGCGAGGTTTGGATTTCGGTTTCACGAATGACCCTACAGCGATTGAGACGGTTGCCTTTCATGACAACTGCCTGTATATTGATGAAGAGTGCTATGACACGCACATGACCACTCCCGACATCATAGCAAGGCTGAAAGAGCAAGAAGAGGCACGCACTCGAAGGATTTGGGCAGACAATGCAGAACAGCGAGAGGTTACTGAAATACAAAACGCAGGACTCCCGATTATGCCAACGATGAAGGGTGCAGGTTCTATTCTCTTCGGTATAGACTTCATGCAGGGTCTCAAACACATCTACGTCACTGAAAGGTCTGTGAACGTCAAGAAGGAGTTCGACAACTACACTTGGCAGCAAGACCCGAAGACTGGCAGGTTCATCAACGTACCAGTTGACAACTACAACCATGCCATTGACGGCATCCGTTACGTCTGCTATATGGAGTTGTTAGGTCATGCCAATAGAAACATGAGGCAGACAAAACGATATAATGGCTACTTTTAATTTTTAACGCAATGAATAGTATTACAGAAATCTTTGCTCTCGAATCATGGGAAGAGCGAATAAACTTCATCAAGAAATCGCGACAGACACCTATGCCTGCCACGGATGAGAACAAGGCTGCTTGGTTTTGTGACAAGCACCGCGTGAATGATAAGGCGTTCCGTAAGAACATGAAGACACTTGTCAAGGATGCCTATGTAGATGAGAACGGCAAAGAGTACCCTCCCGAATTTGAAGAAGAAGAGGTTGCTCGTATCGTTCTCCCTATTGAGCAGGACATCGTGAACATTCATGTTGCCTTCACCGTTGGCAATGAGCCATTGATGAAGATTGAATCAGAGGAGCAGAACGAGATTGACGTGGTGAACCTCTTGAAGAAAATCAGCAGAGACAACAAACTTCGCTATGTGAACAAGCGCGAACTCCGTGCATGGTTATCAGAGCAGGAGGTT
>JAXJBE010000159.1:0-3758 GCA_036303125.1 Bacteroidaceae bacterium | reverse complement strand
TACTTCATGGGCAAAGTAAGTAGTACTGCTTGAATTCTGTCATGATTCACATGGGTTCCTTATTCAGTCTGGCTAGTTTCATAGCCTTGGGCTTGGTGCCAGTTGTGGGGAGTCCAGGTGAATATGCGTATGATGCTGAAGGTGGGGAAGATCTTTAGCGCAGAGATGTCGGACGAGTTGAGCAATTCCACTTTCATGATGAAGTTCCTGTCTATCCTGTAGAGGTCCTCATCGTGGGTGATGAAGAACTTGTTTATCATAAACAGAATGGGTTCCTTGAGATTGGGGTAGAGTGCCTTCTTCACTTCGTCAAGAGTGACCAGGAAGGTCTTGTTGTCCTGGTCCTCGTAGTTGATTACATACCAAAAGTCCCTGTTGCGAATGGCAGGCGTTTGCCCTTTGCCACTTGCCAGGCTGTCTGGCATGTTTATCGTGATGGAGTCGTTGTGGGCTCCTATGCCTCTTATCGTGAACGGTTTCCCGTGTCCAATGCGTATCTCCCTCTTTTTCGTCGAACAGCAGTTGATGCCTATGTCGTAGGGGCCGATATAGACTCCATCTACCATATAGCATCCCCTTGCGTTGTCATTGAAATCTTTGTCTGTCAGATATTCAAATCTGTGGTTCTCGTCTTTGCGCTTGACCTCCTTTCCCCAGTCTTTGGGTGGCTCTCGCTTTTGCCTCTTGTACCATTGCCGCACATAATCTTCTTGGTGGTCGGCTCGTTTGATGAGCTTCATCATTCTTCTGGCCTCCCTTCGGGTAGGGAAGTCTCGTTCGTGGGGAGCTTTTTGCGCTTCCATTGCCAGACTGCTCAAGCAGAAGCACATGAGCAGAAGCATCTCCGTGAACCGATTGTTTCTTGAATCCATGAGTCTTTGCGGCATATGTGATTTGTAAGGCAATCCCGTTTCTTGTCAGATTCGAGGCTTGGAATAATATTGAAGCAAATTTAGTAAGATGTTCTGGAATGGTAAATGGAATTGGGCAAAAGACTTGCAAGGTTAACTAAAATTAACGCATGGCGCTGGTTGTTCTGTCTAAACACGACATTTTGTTTTGCCCAAACTTGATGGGTGGTGCGTTGTGTGTCATTATGGGGCTATATATATAATGTATGTAAAAGGATGCGGAGGGCAAGTTGGCCGGGGAAAGGGATGAGGCTGAGGACGAGAGGGAAATTTGCTGGGGAGGCGAAGATTTTTGTTCTTTTGTTTGTTCCTCTGCTCATTTAATTGTAAATCTGCCGTGCTGAAGGCGGTTTATGCTGCCTGTAGGACGGTTAGGTGAGGAAGTATGATGTGGATTGCATCCCCCTCTTTGTCCTGGAACACTTGCCTCTGCTGCCTGCTTGAAGGTGGATGGACAGACCGAATGAGAAACATAGAAAGTCTTTTATTAATAATGATAAATTTAATTACTCTGAAGAAGCACCTTGACTTCAGAACACTTGTCAGCCGTCTGATAGTGACGGTAGTGATGTGTTTGCCTGCATGGGGAATCCCTGTGTTGGCCCAAGAGGCAGAGTCGTATGCCGTATTTGATGCCGAAAGCGCCACACTGACCTTCAGGCATGATGCAGCCAAACCTGAGGGGGCTTATGCCTTGAACGAAGGTTTGGATCGCCCCCAATGGTTACGCCTTCCTTCTTCCATTATCAAGAAGGTGGTGTTTGATGCATCGTTTGCTGCGGCTCGACCCACAACTTGCAGAGACTGGTTCTCCAGCTGTTCATCGCTGAAGACCGTGGAAGGGCTTGCCAACCTGAATACAGAGGCAGTCACCGACATGAACCGCATGTTTTACTATTGCCCAAGTCTGAAGAGCCTTGACCTCTCTACGTTCAATACTGCGAACGTGAAGAATATGAGTTCCATGTTTGCCTATGCTTCGAGTGCCCTCACCATCAATGTGGCCAATTTCGACACCAGGAACGTGGTGAACATGCAGGAGATGTTCAGAGACTGTGAAAAGCTGACCGACCTGGACCTCTCTAGCTTCAGCACTCCCAAGGTGGAGAATATGAGCAGCATGTTCATGAACGACATATCCATCACCACCATCTTCGTCTCTGACAAGTTCGTGACCACAGCCGTGACGTCGGGTGATGGGATGTTTGCCGCCTGCCACCTGCTGCGAGGAGCCGTTGTCTATGTTGACTCGAAGGACGGTGTGAAGATGGCTAACTATACCACGGGTTACTTCACCAACAGCGCACCCAGCGCACCTGAGGCTTATGCCGTATTTGACGCGGACAACAAGACACTGACGTTCAAGTTCGACATGAAACGTCCCGTGGGAGCCTATCCGCTGAATATGGCCGACGAGGCACCGGGCTGGCGAAAGGACATATATTATAAGGTAGAGAAGGTGGTGTTTGACGAGTCGTTTGCCCGAGCCAAGCCCACAAACGGTTTCATGTGGTTTGACAGCTTCTCGTCGCTGAAGGCCATCGACGGCATGGAGCATCTCAACACCGAGGAGATGAGCAACATGAGCATGATGTTCAACGGTTGCTGGGTACTCAAATCCATCGACCTCTCACGGTTCAATACAGAGAAGGTGACCGACATGTCGGCTATGTTCAAGGACTGTAACGACCTCACCGTCCTCGACCTCTCGACTTTCTGTACCGACAAGGTGGTAGATATGAACAATATGTTCTGCCATTGTTCCGCACTCACCAATATCTATGTCTCCGACAAGTTTGTGGTGACAGCCCTGACAATGGAGAATGCCGGAACCGACATGTTTGCCAAGTGCGACAAGCTGAGAGGTGCCGTCATGTATGATGACGAGCATACAGGCAAGGAAATGGCCAACTTCGAGGGCTATCTCACCAATCCCAACGGAACGGGAATCGGCAATGTGGATGCCTCACGGCAGGGTGAGGTGGAATACTATGACCTGAGTGGTCGCCGCCTGAGCGTACCGCAAAAGGGTGTGGGCATCATGAGGACAGGCAACAAGACCAGGAAGAGCGTGCTGAGATAGTAGTCTGCCCGCATCGCTCACTTTACTACAAAAAAACAGGCTCCCGACCTGCAGTCGGGGGCCTGTTTTGCTATGCCGCCGCTAATCCCGTAAAAATTGTCTTATAGGACAATTCAAATTGTCTTATAAGACATTTTAAATTGTCCTATAAGACAATTTTCCCCGTCTCAGTAGGGAATTTCCCCTTGCGCCTGTAACCTTGTGTGTTTTAGTGGTTTAGCCAGGTACTTTTCCTCTTCACAAACTGAATCGGTTGACGGGGCTGTAAATGGCATACTGAATCCGTTGTCACTTGCCTTGGAATGGCACTGCTTCAGTTGGCGCTCCTGCCCCTTCTGGGGTGGCGGTGTCATCCGTTAGGCGCTGCCAGGATACGCACTCTTTTTGGGGTTCCCGACCTTGTGTCTTTTTCCGACCCAGTGAAATCAGGAAAAGACACATGGAAGGAGGGGGCGGAGAGCAAAAAACTGCCCCGAAAAAGTATCCAGTATTACTTGGCAATGTATCCAAGGATAAACGGCCAAGTATCCAGTATTACTTTGCCAAGTAACCTTGGCTCGATTTTTTGCCTTATCCGCTCCTACGGCGGCAGATTACTGCATATCGAGCTTTTCCTTGAGGAAGCGTGCGGTGTAGCTGTCCTGGCACAGAGCCACCTCTTCAGGCTTGCCGCAACAGAGGAGCTGTCCGCCTCGTGCTCCACCTTCCGGTCCCAGGTCTATCACATGGTCGGCACACTTGATGACATCCATATTGTGCTCGAT